>JAJDBQ010000142.1 GCA_029261255.1 Nitrospirales bacterium | reverse complement strand
TTAGGCCCTCATAAATCGTGACTAAGATGGTGCCCGTTACCCCACTTCCCCGTCCGCTGCTCACAAGTTCCCTAGTCATGCTCAACCTTTATAGAGACCATAAAAATATCTACCTGAACAAAACTAATATTGAGTATATTTAGAGCAGCTGACTCTTAATCAGCGGGTCGTAGGTTCGATCCCTACACGGCCCACCAATTAAATCAACAACTTAAGTCATCCGCGCCAGTACCCCGTCCGGGGCAAAGTCTGTTTTAGACCTGTTTCTGGAAATCGGGCTGCTCGGTTTACCCGTATTTCATCAGCGGGGGTTGAGCTTTTTGTCCATACGGGCTTCGTCTGTACATCGAACCGTCAACTTGGTTCATTAAAATTCCATGGATCGTAGCCAAGGGAATTGTATGTTCAGCATCTAATTTTCAGTAAGTTGCCAATGTAGACAAAATCCTTCATTGCTCATTCCCCTTCCACGCCTTGGGCAATGTGAGCTTCAGTGTCATTCCTGTCTCAGAAAGAATCAACATGAGATGGGGATTGGGAGTTTCGGCATGGGATCCCTTATATTCATTAAACTGTACAATGTCGCTTGGCGATGGGTCTGGGCTTCCACAGGGATGAGTATGCCACGTCCCAAGTAAGTCAATCTGATCACCTGAAAATGTCCTTAGCTCAAGCTCCCGACCACTTCTCCCAGCTTCCGGAAGTCGAATTCGGGACGTGGTCGCAAGGCGCGGCTGTATTGGGATCGCCGCAGTAATGTATATCGTGCAAAGCCTTAGGTCATAGGCTCCATATAGATATCCTCCTGCCTCCAAGGGCTTGTTCCTCTGGAGCTCCTTTTCGATTTCTTTGCGGATCGATTTTCGAATCCGTACCGTCCAGAAGGTTTCATCGTCATTGGTGAACATCACTTCAGGAGGCTCCTCCTCGATCCACCGCCACCCCTTGAGGTGCCCACTTTCGGACAAAACCGCGATTCCAATGCCAGGTGGGTGATCTCCGAAACGGATAATTTTCCCGAGGCTAGCCATAAAGTTTGCTGCATGAATGGCCACACGGCTATCAGACATTTGCATCGAAGCCGAAGCACAACCTATACCTGTATTCAGGCTGTAGTCATCGTCACTACAGAGCCAATCTTTAATCTCCTGCTCAGATTGTCCAAGGGTTGGAATAAGGGCTTTGAGATCATCAATACGCGGGAGCCTACCTTTTCCTTCGTTGTAAAGAATCCCCAAGCGACCACCGTGAGCCAATTCAACTTTAGCAACCCGCATGACATTATCTGATCGGCACAATCGCCGCATGACGGAAATGTCGGCTGTTGCGTCTACGATGATACCTTTAGCACTCCCGCATATTTCATTTTTTATTGCATCGGTCGGGAGAAGGGCAAAGTTCTTGCGAAATGCTTCTATCTGGCAGGACGGATTTATGGACAGCAATCGTTTGCTCAGTTCTGTCGCCTTGGGTAAGTTTATTGATTCCGAGGTAAGGGAATGCCGCGCAAGGTTGTGTGGTGCTAGTAGGTCATGATCAACGACCTTCAAGGATGGGGCGCCTTCTCGCACAATGTGCTCAGCCAATTTTGATCCTAGCGCCCCCAACCCAATTAAGACAGTAGCTCCGGGCTGTTCCAGATATCCTGCAAATCGATTCAAGTTCTGACTATTGGCTTCAGAGACCAGCTGGATCTCACGAACAGAGTCTACTCGATGTCCTTGCCCGCTTTTCTTTTTCAGCTCAATCGCAAATCCCGCTAATTCAAGATTGGCTGCTTCACCTTGAGCGAGGCCGGGAATCGTTCCAATCAAAGGTATTGGACGCCAGGTTCCTATAAGAAGGACAAATGCATATACGCCGCCTGTATCGGCCAATTCCAGGCTTGTATCTAGAATCAGTTTCACCATTTGCTTACAGCCTGCATTTTTGGCATACCTCAACAAGGAAGCACGATCTGACACAGATTCCCAAAATCGATAATCAGTTGGTTCATTTTGAGGACCCCAAACACTGAACCAGTGGGCGGGATATACCTCGCGTTGGATCCTCAAGGCGGCGATTTGGGTTTTGTCCTTTAA
Source organism: Nitrospirales bacterium (assembly GCA_029261255.1). GTDB lineage: Bacteria > Nitrospirota > Nitrospiria > Nitrospirales > UBA8639 > Nitrospira_E. Next base: position 61,777 of record JAJDBQ010000142.1, on the reverse strand, counting down.
GTCTGCGAGTTCCTTTCTCTTTGCAAGAAGCCGGAAATGAAGGCGAGTGTTCCCCGGTGTATGTTCGTCAAAAACTGCCAGAGCGAAGCCGCCTGAAAAACCCTGTTTTTCACGCTTCGAACTGAGAGCGAATCGCTGAAATGCACCGATGTCGAGTGTTGCTGAACGACTACATAAACGCGGGGTAGGTTCCCAGCCATCATGGTCAAGTTTGCTCCCTGCGGCATCGCGCAACCATGTATTTAACCGCTCTAGTATACCTCTGATTCCACGACGTGCGTAGATTGCATTTAGAGACTCTCTTGCAAGGCAAAGGGATGCTGGCTCACCTTGACTTATGCTATTTAAATGCGCAAGGTCGAGCGGGAAGTCGCTACGATCAGCTCGAATTTTTGGCGCATCATCTGGTGAAGCGTCCTTTTTAAACCACAGAGAAATGGCCTCTGGACGTTGAATTCTGAAATCGATGTATTCTGCGGGTATGTCCCATTTGAATTGGAAACAAATGGCATATTTGCAGTCGGCACGTTCAGTCTGGAAGCACTGAACGCTACCTTGGACGATAGCGGGCCATGCGTTGACAACAGAGTGTAATGAGCGCAAGTAGCCTGGTAAGTCTGCTGGCTGTATGAGATGGCTCTCGGCCTGAGAGGCGATCCACGACACAGATTAGCCGTATGTTGGAGAAATGACAGCTCCAGCTCCCAAGAATCTTTTTTCGGCAGAGGCTGTGCCTGCCGTCTTCAATATGGGACCGGACTTGGTTAAGTCAAACACGACCGGCTCTGACTTACCATCTTTATGGGTATCAGGATTAAGGAAACGACTCTCGTGACCATTTTCGTTAGCTTTTTTTAACATGCCCAGATATTTCTGCTTGGCATCCCAACTCGGAGGATTATCGTCGTTGTGCTTGATCTTCTTGCTGCTAGACACAACAAATCCGTCGCCGTCGAACTGGTCCAGTGCACTGAGAGCTTCATCAGAAAACTCGTAGCGATCGTCTTCCTCCTTACGTGCCATCACACCGCGTGAGCAATGGTGGGCAGAGAGTAAAATGTGTCTCTTGAGCCTGTCAGTATTTTTCTTATAGTCATTCCAGATACGATCCCAAACCTCGACTGTAGCGTCACCTGCGATCAGAACTCGTGTCACCCCACCATCCACTTTCAACGTCCATCGAATCACAAGACTACTGTCATTGCTGCTAGCATGTTCTTTGGAATCTTCCTCGTCCTGAATATCTGCTTCCTCTGGCGTTGGCGCAAGTACTTCCCAAGAAATGTTTTGGGTCAACGAGCCGGCCTTATGGTCCCCATTAGTATCCAGCGTCTTAATCCGATTACCGTCTTTTTCGCCACTCGTTGTCCCCCGAAGAGCGAGACGGCGATCAATCTCTTTAAACATCAGTTTCGAGTCGTCCGTTTCGTAATTAGGGGCCTCGGCATATGGACTAATCCACATCTCCTCGATCAGGATTAATTTCTCGTCACCACTTTTTCGATTCTTGTACACGTCCGGGTCGCCGCAGTAAAAGAGCTCCGTGAAGCCACGCAGGTGGTCCACGTCCGGGTGAGTAAGAGCGAAAACCGACAGTCGATAGTTCTTAGACGACACGAGGCAGGTCTTTTGCAGATCTGGGGCAAAGTCGTATTCGTCCTCATTCGGGTCTGCCGCATCCATACGGTAGTTCACGTCTGTCAGGATGGTTTTCTTGTCCACCTCGATCAATGTGGTGTCACCGTTCCCAACTGGAAAATGAGTCAATTTGTTTAAAGCCATTTTTGGTCTCCATTCTATTTTCCTGTTTCCTCAGCTCCTGACGTACAACTTTGCAGAAACTGGGATCAGCTTGCTGAACCATGAAATGCCCGTTGTCGGGATACCCATTGCCCTCAGCTGTCTTCCTACGGTCTTGGAATTGATTCTCTAGACTCCACAGGACTGGCAATCGTCTCTAAATCATGGGGATTCTTAGCCATCCGAGCTCCTTCTGACATAGTTGTTTAACCAGCCTCACTTAGGTTACATTGCGACTAGTAATTATGTCAATCTAGTTTTTATACTGAATACTAATACCTAAGGCAATACATGAAAAAACCTACAAATTCAAAGGAAATACTCGAAAAAAATGGCCGCGTGACACGATGGGGGCAAGACCGTCGTCTGGAGTTTATTGATTTCAGATTGCTTTGGGAGGGTCGAATAAACCGCTCGGATCTAACGGGGTTTTTTAGAATCTCGATTCCCCAAGCATCGCTGGACCTCGCGCGGTATATGGAAATAGCCCCAGAAAATGTCGAGTACAACCAAAGCAAGAAAGTGTATGTGGTTACAGATAAATTCGCTCCAATCATGGCTGCACCTGATTCAAGTCATTGTTTGAATCAGCTACTTGCCGTGCAGTCAGGAATGATGTCGCAGGAAATGAGTTTTTTGGGATGGTACCCGCCGTTTGCAGCCGTGCTTTCCCCAAGCCGAAAGATCAATAAATCAATTCTCTTTCGCGTCCTGCAGGCCATTCGTTATGGTCGTGCGATCGAGATCACTTACCAATCCTTGAATCGTCCCAATGCCACAGAGAGAACCATTAGCCCACATGCAATTGCCTATGATGGGTTTCGCTGGCATACCCGAGCCTACTGTCACGAACATCAAGACTTCAGAGATTTTGTATTTGCTCGAATACTTCAAATCGCAAATGAGTCGCCCTCAGACAGCGACTCAGCACAAGATAGTGCTTGGCACACCGTCCTAAGATTGACATTAAAGCCCAACCCAGATTTGCCCATAGAGCAAAAGCATGCGATTGAACTCGATTACGGCATGATGAATGGGAAGGTGATAATCGAGTCGAAGCAGGCCTTGCTGTTTTACCTGCTCAAGCGGCTCGGATTAGAAAAGAAAAACAGTACATCGCCACAAGCTCAACAAATCGTTCTCGCCAATCGTGATGAGATCGAGCCTTACCTAGAGGCAGCCAGTTAGTAAACTTGTCAGAGCATCAAAACTTCACTCTCGTAATGCAGCTATCTTATGCGTGGATGGAAATTTGGGCGCACTAAATAGTCTTGAACCCATATCAAGTTTACTTAATTGACCGTATTTCATAGGGTATGAAAATTCCATGATGTTCTTCAAGCTACCAAAGGTTAGTGACGCTTCGACATTTTGATTCATTAGAAGTTGGAGCCCTAAGATAATTCAGTATTTCGGAGGACAAAAAATATGATGAAAGATCTATTAGATAAGCTGTCCTCTTACAACATCTTTAACTATTTATTTCCGGGGGTATTATTTGCAGCGATCGGAGAGCTCTTAACTTCGTACTCCTTGCTTCACAATGACGTCGTCATTGGTGCTTTTCTCTATTATTTCTATGGGATAATAATCAGCCGTATCGGGTCCCTTTTAATCGAACCCTTCCTCAAGTGGATTGATATCATTCAATTTGAGCCTTATGAAGATTTCGTAGCAGCTTCCAAAATTGACAACGATCTAAAGGTGCTATCTGAATCAAACAACATGTACCGAACATTGATTTCGGTATGCATGTGTGCATTGTTTCTAAAAGCATTAGAATTTCTAGCCAATATTTTTCCCATACCTTCCGAATATTCATTCACCATAGCCATTTGCTTTCTGGCTGTTTTGTTTATTTATTCATACAGAAAACAGACTAATTTTATGAGGAAAAGGATAGCGAAAACGATTAAACACCAAAACATCCAAGAACAGCATGACACGGATAGTCCACAATGAAGTTAACCATTCATAACGTAGGACATGGCCTCTGCGTGAGCTTGATACATCATAATGGGAAGGTCATGCTTTGGGACTGCGGGCATCAAGATGGTTGCCGACCTTCCGAATTTCTCCCATCACAGGGCATATTTGAGGTCGATTATTTTTTTGTTTCAAATTATGACGAGGATCATATTAGCGACCTCCCCAATTTGCGAGACAAAGTTAAACTCAGGTCAATGTATAGAAACAAAAGTATTTCGGTTGAACAGCTTAGAGCATTAAAACGTCAAACTGGCCCGATAAGTTCTGCCATGGAATCTATGCTGGCTATGATTGGTTCCTATACTGGGGGGGCACTAAACCCTGCACCAGAATTCCCTGATGTGCGTTTTGAAACATTTAATAACTCGTATGGAATAGATTTCTCTGACACCAACAATATCAGCCTTGTTACTTTTCTGGAATGTGGCGCAAATAAATTTATCATTCCAGGTGATTTAGAAAAGGATGGCTGGGAAGTTTTGCTTCGGAGTGAATCTTTTGTATCAGAACTGGAGGGCGTCAATATTTTTATTGCATCACATCATGGTAGAGAGAATGGCTATTGCAGGGAAGTATTCGACGTTTGCAGTCCAAAGGTTGTAATTTTTTCAGATAGTAATATTCAACATGCAACCCAGGAGATGGCGCAGACTTATGCAAACCATGCACAAGGAATTTCTTTTAACGGAACTACACGTTACGTTCTATCGACTCGAAATGATGGCTCACTCACTTGGACTATTAGCTAAACGCGCCGAACAGGACTCGTATGGTCAAAAAACTCATCTGACCTTCTTCTCGTCCTAACCCAGGCAGTCCGAACAGGTCACAAAACAGGTTTAACGACATAGCGTGCCCCCTCAACAGCTTCACTGACAAGGACTTTTCTACCGCAGGCCCACTGACTATGAATCAGCTGCTCTAATTCTTAGTGGACTTTACATAGTTCACAGGGATGTAATCCTCATTTCCGATCAGCTCCTCAATTAAGCACGCGAATAACAACGGAAAGACCATTCAGCCATAGATGAGATCGGGGCTCTTCATTAGCCTTCGCCTTTGTCAGAGTGCTTGCCATCAAACTCGATACAGCTGAGATATGGACGAAATGAGGCGCATTCGGCGACTCTGACAGCCGCATCATCTTAGATGTCAGCCTTCGACCCAGGTTTATGTCTTGCGCTAAGTTGATATGATGTAGATATGGATAAACCCTGTGCAATCGCAACACGGACGATCGTATTGAACGATCATGGTGTACTGGTGAATTTTCTGAAGAATGACGGAGAACAGCAGTCGTGTCTCGTAACAACGGATCTGAACGATTTGTTTTTACATAGCTGGGGAGGACCTGAAGGCACGGGAGAAGATCTAAGTTGGCGTTCACATTGGTTATATATTCCCGAACGTATGATCGAACAATGATGAGCACTGGAAAAACCAATGGGCGTGAGAAAGTCCAGCTAGATGAAGTAGAACTGTTAGTGCGAAGATTGGGAAACGGTAAAAACCCTTTGCTTGTCATTCACGGCGGACCCGATTGGGATCATCATTACCTGATCCCTCCGTTTGAAATGATTGCCGATCATTATCCCGTGCTGTTGTTTGATATCCGGGGTTGCGGTGGGTCAACCAAATTCGGTATTCCAGAAAAATATAGCATTGAGCAGGTTGTTGAAGATTTAGTACAACTCCTAGATAAAGAAGGTATTTCGAAGGCGTGGTTACTGGGATTTTCATTTGGTGGAAGGATCCTGCTGCGTTTTGCTAAAAAGTATCCTCACAGAGTGAAGGCTCTGGTCCTCGCTTCGACCCTCCTCGTAGACTCACCGAAAAGAGAAATAACGATATCACCCGAACAACAGATTCGACCGGACAGTACGCCCTCAATGCAGGATGTGTTCGCCAGCTCAGATCTCTCACTGGCTGAAAAAACGAAAACACTAGCGATCAAACAGCTGCCACTGAATGTTTATGATCTGGAAAAAGTCGGTAAGATTGAGAAGATCGTGCAAAACGTGGACTTCTCCGGTGAGTGGGGAATGGCCTGGCAAGCCGGTTTACTCGCACCCGATCACACGAATTACACGCCCTGGCTGATGGGGCAGGATTTCCCGGTTCTTGTTCTCCACGGACAACACGATATGTGCTTTCCGGTTCCGGATATCGCACAGGGGAAGAATATTCGCGTCAAAATATTTGAAAAATGTGGCCATTTTGCGCATCTTGAAAACCCCACTCAGTGGTCTGACATCCTTCTTGATTTTTTAAGAGCACAGAGCCAAGAAGAGGGACAGCAGTTGGCCGATGGCTGACAAAAGCATACCTTTCATGAGAGAGATTTCCGTAGATACAAGACTGATAACAGAACGGCTATGCTTACGAGCAGTGGCTTTGTCAGATGTTGAAATGACTTGGTCTGCAACTCGCTTTGATGGATTTAACGACGGAATGATTTGGGATCGTCCTAAGACAAGAGGTCAACTTGTTGATAGAACCCAAGAGAGTCTTAGCCTGTGGAAAGAGGGTTCCTTGTTTACCTATACGGTCGAGCTCGTTGATGCCAGCACTCCCATAGGTCGCGTGGCAATCAAGCAGACGAATGCGTTGCGCGTGTGGAATGTTGGGTTTTGGATCCATCCTGAATTCTGGGGACAGGGGTATGCGACTGAGGCTGCACGTGCCGTATTGGATTTCGGATTTTCGGCGCTTCACGCCTCCAAGCTTGTCACTGCACATGCTATTTGGAATATACGAAGCAAAAGAGTGATAGAAAAGTTAGGGTTTCGATATACGGGCAAAAATCCTTGTGGTTTCCGAAAACAGGGCAAACCCGAGGAAGAGTACGAATATGAAATCGAAAGTTCTGCGCTCTAACAACTATGGTTAAAGCATAGATTCGACTATACAGACAATTTCAGTGCAGCTCGCGCGTTAACAGTCCACTTTTGGCCGACTGCAGACATGACCGTTCACGACCCACAGCGGACATACCGAAGCGTGGATAACATGGCCAGCACCGGCAGGAATGGAGCGCAGCGGAATTCCCGTCAGAGTGCATGGAATTATTATGCACCTTTCTCTAAAAACAGCCTAATGAAACCGTGCTTCTCATCTTCCTGCTTTCTGGTCAAGGACCAACCATTCTTCAGGTAGAAGCCGGTTGCCTGCTCACTCCCTTCAAAAGTCTCAAGTCGAATGACCGTCTTCCCGCTGGCGAACAAACGTTGCTCAGAATGCGCAAGAAGCTGTGACCCAATGCCTGTGCGTTGAAGATCTACATCAACCATCATTAGGTGGATAAGATCGTCGAAGTAGATGGTGAAGGCCAAAATATTCTCTTCTCGTAGCAGTACGTCGCAATTGGATATATGCTTTTCGAGCTCTTTGTCGGATTCGCCGCTATTAATGAACCAATCGACTCCCTCATCTCCCAAAAATGATCGGTAGCACTTGTCTATAGTACGTCTGGCGATTTCTTGCATTGTTGGTAGATCGTCAACTTGTGCCTTTCTAATATAAAATTTTCTCATTGAATTTCCTTTATGACGGCATAACCAGTGATTATAGAGTTTCCGGATACTGTGCCACGGATCTGCCCTTTCAGCAAAAAATAAGCATCGAAGACCACGAAACGCTAACCGGGTATCATCCGAATCCGGAAGTCAGGCTTGGATCAAGTGGGCAAATCGAGCAGTCAAAATAGCTTAATCTAACTGGGACTTAGATGTCTGCTTGTGGCCGAGGCTGTGTGAAAACTCGGAATTCTCTGGATTCAGGGGATTGTCCTTTATTTATTCATCCATCATCTTCCAACGGGCATCAAGTCCTCACACCGCACGTCGAGTATATCGCTGATGGAGACCTCCGACCATCGGAATGGCGCTGGCGGATTTTTTCAACAGACCCCCTATGAGTTTTGGCAAATGAGCATGTTCATCAGGCAGTAAGACAAATGGACATTGAATATGTATGAATGAACTGTTTGCGTGAGACGCTATGCTGTCTGAATAGGCAAGGACTGATCCGTCCGTCTGCACTGGCTTTTCACTAACTGCTTCCGCCACCAAATAACCACACCAGTAACCGAGAGAATAGCCGTGCCTAAGCCCATGATGGACACCAGGATTCGACCGGGCAGACCCAAGATACGACCCGAATGCAACGGAAATTGTGCCTGGACAAATATGTCAGCGACAGTTTCTTTCCATGGTTGCCTTTCGCCCAGATATCGCCCATCGTTTGCATCGAAATAGAGCTCGGGCGGGCCAACCCCTGCGACACCGTGATCATCGCCAAGATCATAAAATCGGACTCCGTAGATACCAAAGGCCTCCGAATAAAACACATCCCCTATCGGTTCAGACCAACCGTGTGTTTGGGCAACCCGAACTGCACTCTCTATAACCAAGCCATAGCCAACTTTAGGACTGATTGGTTCATTGAGAGCCGTAGGAGTCCGCGAATCAAAAGGCGTTGGCGTAACCTCGGCAACCAGCGATATGATGGGATGAAAGACTTCCCGTGAGAGGTTAAGCGAAACAGCGGTGAAAGCGAGCATGAACAGCAACCCCCACGCCCAAAGGCCAAAGGCGCGGTGGATATCGAAATTGATACGTTTAATCGTTCCCGAGGCTTTGATCTTCCAGGCAGGAGTCCAGCGAGCCCGCCAACTCGTAGTTGAGGAACTTGAATAAGATGCGCGTCGCGGCAAAGTCAAGTAAAAGCCGACAAAGCAGTCGAACGTCCAGAGAATGGCGATTCCTCCCAACAGCCATTCACCCCATCGGTCAATACCCCACATCTCAGGGAGATGAAGCGAAAAGTGTAATTTGTAGAGAAAGGAAACCAGGGTTTCCTGGGTTAACGGCCAAACGGCACCCCACTCACGCTTACCCAACTCTTCGCCCGTGACAGGGTCAATGAAAACCTGATTATAGCCAAGGTCATACAACTTACTCGTAGCAGGATTCACACGAGGAGCAACGCTGAAAGCGAAGGCCTCGCCTGTCTTCGGTGAAAGCGGCACAAAGGTCACTCTGCCACGGGGGTCCCGTGCTTCAATCGCCTGAACAAGATCAAGCGAAGAGAGGTACTCGCCTCGACTGTCCACATGAGTTAAGTGCGGATTTAACCAATCATCTAGCTCGTGATCCCAGGAGATCACCGCGCCGGTTAATCCAGAAATGATTAAAAAACCGGCAATGACCAGTCCCACCCATCGATGAAGCCAGATGGAGATTTGATGCATTGACTCCCTACTCCGTAGCCTACGTAACGTCCAATTCACCTTGAAAAACGGCAAGAATAATGTCTCTTCTATATAGACGAATTAAAAAGACAAACTCATACTTACTGATCACAATTTGTCCGAACGAGAGAGTTAAGACATTGTGTCTCCAAAGACACCGATGGGAGAAACTCAAACAGTCTCACGTGAATTTCGGTGACATTCCCCAAAGAACCCTAAGGGGATCACCTCAGCAGGCTCGCTTGGAGAATATACTCAACGATTCATAGAGGACCTATGTCATATAGGTTTTGAGTTCACGTACATTCCCACGATTTCGTAATAACGTAAGGCAGCGATGGATCTCACGCCATTCGCCAATAAGGTTTTTCATGAAGATTGTGGACCAGTGACCGTCTCAAGCTGAATATGATAACGGTCTAAGTTTGTCCCGGTGGCCAAGTATAAATTAGCAAGCGACTGGTTATAATCAACAATGGCGCGTAATTCATTCCCACGAGCTTCGGCCAGATCACTCTGGAAATCGAGAACAATTCTTGTGGTACTGAGGCCAACATTAAGCCGTTTCTGTTCAACGGTTAATTGTTTCTTGGCAAGTTTCCTCGCAACTTGCGTTGATTCAATGCGCTTAAAATCTGTCTTGAGGCGACGAACAGCCTCTTTCGCATTAACGACAACTTGCTGTCGAATATTCTGAAAGGACACCTGAGCTTTTCTCACTTCCAATTTTTGCCGAAGAGTCTGACTCGTCGCCGACCGATTCCCTAAGGGGTAACTTAAGACGAGTCCCACCCCAACATTATAAAAATCACGACTCGACAGACGATCAGCAGAGCTCCCAAGGTCATCGCCTATTCCAGTAAGTCCTATCGTACTCTGAAGCTCTAGATTCGGAAGTAATTGATTTTCCGCAAAATTGAGATCAAGATCACGTGATTCAAGAATTTTCTTCGCCTGTAACACTTCCGGCCTCTGTTTCAGGGCGAGCTGAATCGCTTCTTGAAACGTGATTGAGTGCAATACCTGCACTGGATCATCTTTGGGTAATACTGTTACCTGCTCATGGAGGCCATCGTCAGAGTCCAATAATAATCGACGCAGTTGGTCTTCTTGATCCCCAATACGACGTTGCGCAATCAGGACGTCCTCAACGCGTGAGGCCACAGAAGCTTGCGCTTGCAACACGTCAACTTCTGCCAGCACTCCACTCTCCATTTTCGCTCGATTACTGATAAGAAGTTGGTGTGCCGCACGCTGATTGGCTTGAGCTACCTGTAGAGTTTCCTGCGCAAAGATCAACTCCCAATAGGCTTGCTCGACTTGTGCCACGATCTTCAACACTTGATCAAGAACAACAAATCCCTCAATTTTCGCAGAATTTTTAGCCACACGAATCCGCGTTTGATTCACATCTTCACCAAAATTTCGCAAGAGTGGGTGAGTAAGGCCCAGACGAAGATTTCCCAAATAACCTGGATTAAATAAAAATCCGGACGTATCCCCAGCTACGGACGTACGTCCTGTGTCTAGCTTGAGATCGATGAGCCCCCCACTTCTTAACGGGTGAGAAAAGCCTAAACCAAAAGTCGTCGTATTTTGATCAAGGGTATCTGGTTCAGAGCTCGTTCCAGAACCTCCAAGGCCAAATATTGGTCGATTCAGTGGTTCGACGCTGCGATCGTAACGACTTGAGAACATAACCGTAGGATCAAATTTGGCTTGTTCGAAAAGAATGTCCGTGACCTGCACATCATGGGTATAGCGGCTGACGGCAATATCGGTGTTACGCTTCAAAGCTTCAAGAATGGCCTCTTCCAGCGATAAACTCATCGTCCGTCCTTGTGGATCAAGACCTCCTGAGTCCGGAATAGGCATGGCTCCCCAAACGTGAGAAAGCAGCAGTCCCATCCAAAGGAAACCCAGCACACTGAAATGGCAGAACAACCAAATCTTTCGGCCAATCACAGAACGACCAGACCCTGTTGGCCTACTCTGGAGTTTCATGCTGAGGCTCCGGTATAAATTCTATGCATCCCGTTCTCAAGAAAAACAAAACGGGCCTGCTCACTATTCGCCTCCCGACAAAATCGTTAATACTAGACGTCAAGACTGCCATGGGTCGACAGAATACTTCCTCGTCATGTTTTGCTTTTAGGTCATGACAGAAGTCGGTTGTGAAGAAGTGTCAATGATGCCATCTTTTACTCGGATAAGACGTTCAGTGTGGCTAGCAATTTCTGATTCGTGAGTAACAAGCACGATAGTCGTGCCAGACTGGTGCACTTTAGTGAAAAGCTCCATCACTTCCGAGGAAGTCTTTGTATCAAGATTTCCTGTCGGCTCGTCAGCCAAGATCACTTTGGGATCGGTGATAAGCGCTCGTGCGATGGCCACACGTTGCCGTTCCCCACCCGACATATCATTAGGAAAATGGGTGGCTCGATGCCTCAGACCCACTCGTTCTAAATAGTCCCAAGCACGATCATGGCGAGAGGCTCGCGGGACATCTTGGTAGGATAAGGGAAGGGCAACATTTTCTAATGCCGTTTTCAGTGGAAGAAGATGAAATGACTGAAAAACAAATCCTAAAAATCGATTGCGATAGACGGCAGCCTCCGCTTGTGAAAGATTTTTAATGAGTGTCCCAGCCAACGTGTACGATCCTGAATCATAGTCATCAAGCATGCCCAACACATTGAGTAACGTCGATTTCCCGGACCCTGACGATCCCATAATGGAAACGAATTCACCTTGTTCAATGGTAAGATCAATTCCACATAACACCGGAACCGTTGTGGCATGATTCCTGTACGATTTATTGACTTGCTGAAGTTGAATAATAGGACCAGCCAAAACATCACCTTCGTATCCCTAATTATTCCAATGATTGATAGCCAACGTGCTGTGTATCATCTAGGAGCTAGCCTCCCAGATACAACCTCGAACCATACAAAGAATAGCTCTGAGTACCCTGTATTTATCCTTTCTTTAGGATGATTGTTTTGATACTAGACGGAGGAAAGTCAGCTTCCCCAAAATCTGAATCCCCCCGAAAACTCCCTTTAATGCTCAAAGGGAATTTTCCAGTTTTCCCATTTGCTAAATGAATGGTCAGTTCAGAAACCTTGCCTTTCGAACTAATATGAATTTCTTTAATCGTGGAAAATTGGACATTAATCGTTGACGCACCATTTTTCACAGGCACATGGTGTAATTCATGAGGAACAAATGAGGTGTCGTCCAGCCGTTCTTCCCAATAAAACCGAAAATTTTTGATCTGACTTTCAATTCCGTCGGTATCAACCACAGTGGCATGAAATAGCTGAGCTCCCTCTGCGAGGTATGGAAGACTGAGTAAACTACAAAAAACCATGAGCATTCCAAGAAGATTCTTGCTACGCACAAACCGGAGTTGAATAACGTTTCTCATAATTCCTCCTTCATACACAACCAAGTTTCGAGTTGGTTGGGCATAACATAATCAGTAAGTGTGAGAGATGAGATGTATAATTTTTCCGCGAATAGAATGCACGCGATGGCTGAAGACACTCCTGTACAGTCGTGAGAATAAAGGCTTCAGCTTCGTATCGGAGTTAGTTCAATTTATACCTAATTGGAAGGTCGACCATGACAATCGAACGACCGAGGGGATAGGCCAAGGCCAAAGGAGACGCCATGGCGACCGTGTTGAGCGCTTCTTCATCCAACGCTTGATGGCCAGAGCTTTCGAGAACGCGAATATCATGAATCTCACCATCAGCTCGAATCGACACTCTCAATTCAACGGTGCCTTCCCATTCTCTTTTTCTTGCACGAGAAGGATAACGTTTTAACCGTTGAACCTTTTCCAAAAGAGTATTTGCTACCCATGAATAATCAGTTGTTGGAGTTGGGTCCTGTTTCACATCACGCCTGACGACGGTACGGTGTATCACTCGACGTGAGACTGCTTGCACAGGCGCGACGGTATGTGAAGCGACTAACGATTGAACAGGAGGCTGTTGCATACGTGACGCAGACCGGCTCATTGCTCCCGTCACAATGGCTGATATATGTTCAAAGCGCTGCGGCACTGATTCAACGACACGTTCTTCATGACTTGAAACCACAGCCACCGGTTGAATCACCGTGCGCTTTTTCGTCTGACGGTCAGCCACCGCAGTCGGTTGGGCCACACCAGTAACAGCCTGGTGCACAGCCTTGGGTTGAGACAGAGACGTCACTGATTGTTGCACTGGTGTTGGAGTGGCAACAATCTCAGTTGTTTGGACAACCTGTTGAGTGACCGAAGGACGCTCCGAGCGTTGCTCCTTAACCATCTCGCGTTTCACTGAAGTCTGAGCAGGCACAGGTGTTGGCATTGACTGCACAGGCTGAGATTGAATGGATTGGCGCTGTGGTAAGGGCGTCTTGAGGGCTTCGACCTTATGCACCACTTGTTGTTCGACTGGCGGACGTTCCACGCGTTGTTCTTGCACGATTGGATCGGACACTGGAGTATGAGCAACCATCTGCTGTTCAACTGGTGGAGGTGTAAGAAGCGACATATTCAATCTGAAGGGCTCGGGGGTTGGCACAACGAAGATAGTCGTCATGGGGAAGAGTACTGCCGCCCCCACCACACCGTGGAGCATGAGCGAGAGGGACCACCCATGCACGGCCTCACGTCGATTCTCCCAGACTGCGGCCAGTCCATTCGTCATAACCTCGCCACCTCAAGACTAACCTGATCGTATCCCTCTCCACGCACGTTATCGACCACTTCAACAAACCGTTCGAGAATGATTGTACGATCCGCTCGAACCACAATGACCGTCTCTCGAGGATATTTCAGCAACAGAGGAATAAGCTGCTCCTTCGTACAAAGTTGGTCATTAATGTATAGAACGTTCTCTTTCTTCAGCGTAATCACAACAGGAGTTTCTTGACGATCACTCGCTGCCTCTGCCTTAGCTAAATTGACAGGAATCTGCCCAGTGGTGATAAACGTTGCTGTCGTGAGCACAATCACCAAGAGCACCAGCATCACGTCCACTAAGGGAATAACGTTAATTTGATTCAGTTCGCGTTCCACATTGATCTTCCCATTGAAGCGTTAATTCCGTGACACGACGCCTCAACCCATTATTGAGTACGACACACGGAATGGCCACGAGCAACCCCATCGCCGTCGCTTTGAGGGCTAAACTCAGTCCAACCATAATGACACTCACCGCCATCGTTTTCGACGTACCCATCGTTTGAAATGTCAGCATAATGCCAAGCACCGTACCTAATAACCCAATGTACGGAGCATTCGCGGCAACAGTTCCAATCACCACCAAACGTTTGGTTAAGGTCATTTCAAGATTTTTTAGAGAGGTAAATCGTGTAAGATCAATTCGACGGTAAAACATCCACCGTTCAATGGCCACGGAAAATGCCCACAAACTCAGTAAAATCAATAAGCCGATCACGCCATAATCAATAATGTCTTTTAAATAATCCACAAGTGTCTGCCCCTAAGTTGATGGACTAGGCCAAGATCGACTGTCTAAAAATATAAAGAAATCCGAGGAGTATTGATTGGCTCACGCTCCTAATCTCCAAGAAGAAATGGCGCCACATAAAACACGCACACCTCGCCTAACACGTCTTCTCTATGTAAGACGAACGAGAATCAATTTTCCCTACCCTGAAGAAAAAAAATCTTAATTTTTGGGAAGCATCCTACAAAGAGGCATGATCGGAGGAAGAATACAAGTACAGACCATTGAAATGCTTAGGGGAATTTGTCCAGCTCTTCGATGACTAAGAAATCGCACCTCTCACCCAGGAGTTGAACACAGAGAGAAACAGTTTGCATTACTCAATTGATTGATCTAGTAGCGAATAATCAAATTCTGTGGCGACGCCAGAAAAAAGGAAAAGAGCAGAGGATCATACAACCTGAACTGCCCAGGTCCTAGGTTAGATAATTAAAGGGATCAATACATAACGAAACAACCAGACGGTTAAGGGCGGTGAGCCTCGAAATGACAGAAAAATGCAGAAAAATATCCATTAAGTTGACAACCGACTATTTCAAGCGGTCTCTTACTCAGTTACCATAATTCGGAACTGATCGCCTTCCTCTATTCCGTCCGTGACTTCAACCGCTAGACCATTCGAGAGACCAAGAGTCAGGGGACGATTTTCAAAGACATTTGGCGCAACTTCAACAGAGACAAATGGCTGCGAATTTTCAAACTGAAGATAGCGTTCAGCAATAGCCAACACCTGTTCACGGCGTTCAATCACAATCGTGGCAACAGCGCTATAGCCCGCACGGACAAAGAAATCTTCCCGTAGGTCTAAACTACTCCGGACTTCGAAGGTAATCCGACCATCTTTCACCGTCGCCTTCGGCGCAATAAATTCAATCTTGCCCGTGAACATGGTGCCTGGAAATGCGCCCACGGTCATCGTTGTCGGTCTATTGGTTGACAGCAAGCCGGCATCCGGTTCGTCAACTTGCCCTTTAAACATCAAATCGGTCATATCGGCAATCGTCACAATCGTCGTCCCTTCATTAAACGTATTGGACTCGATGACGAAGGTTCCTAATTCGACGGGTCGTTCAAGCACCAAGCCACTGACCGTGGCTCGGACTTCAGAGGCACTTCGTGCTAATTCGGTAGAAGCGCCAGACTGCACGATTTCCACGTTGCGTTGGGCCGTCGCAAGATTCTGCTCCGCCAACTTAAGCTCCATTTGAGATCGTTCAAATTCAACGCGAGGGATAAAACGTTGATAAAATAATTGCTTGGACCGTGTGTACTCACGGTCCTGATACTCGACACGAATACGAGCATCCCGGAGTTTGCTTTCCGCCTCGCTCACGATGATGGGCTCTGGATAGGGCTGGATGAGAACAAGAAGGTCGTCCTTTTTGACCGCATCACCAGGCTTCACCGACACGGCATTGATCACTCCAGAAATTTGAGGTTTGATGATGATCTGTTTACGCGGAGTGATGCTTCCGTTAGCGATAATTGTCTTTTCGATATCCGTGCGAAACGGCGAGGACGTTTGATACTCCGCAGCCGTGCCTACGGATCGTGTATACAGAAAATATCCCGACATCGAAATGAAGAAGAGAACCAGAACGATGGGGAACGCGACTTTTTTCACAGCTGTACCTCTGTGGATTTTTTCTGTAGCTCGGACAACAATGTTAAGTGTGCGACATGATCATTCATGCCGGAGCGCCTCAATGATGTTCACCCGGGCAGCATGCTGCGCGGGAACATAGCCAGCGACCACACCACCAAGCACGAGTGCCACAAGCGCCCATACGGCGACACCAAGATCAACCTCAGGATCTCGAAAATACTCTGACTCCACTCCGAACGAACGAATAAGCTCAATGGTCCCGACACCCGCGAGCAACCCAAGATACCCGGATACAATCGTGAGCGCTAAGGATTCCGACAGAATCATGGTCAAAATCTTCCGAGGCGTGGCCCCAATCGCCTTCCGGATACCGATTTCTCGTGTTCGTTCCTTTACCGCGATGAACATGACATTCGTGACCCCAATGAGGCCCGCGCAGAGTGTGCCAAATCCGACGATGCCCACAAAGAAATGAATGCCTAAAAAGAGGGCTTGGAATTTGCGATACGTCTCGAGCGAATTCCAGACGTACACTGCGCCATAATCCGTGACGGCAAAGCGGTGACTCGCAGCCAATAACGTTCGAATCTGTTTGTCGAAATCTACAGCATGAAAACCGTCCTTAACGGTAAAAATAAGAAACGTGACTTCTGGATTCGAATCAAAAGAACGCAGATGGGCCGTATAAGGGATATAGATCCGACGCAACTCGCCCTCCCCTCCTACATCGGTGAAGGTTCCCACGACAAGAAAGTTCGTGCCCTGGATTTGGATTCGCTGTCCAATTGGATCATGCTCTTCGCCAAAGAGAAGCTGTGCCACTCGAGAACCTATGACGGCAACCCGCCTTGCCTCTGATATATCCAATTGATTCATCAGACGACCGGCGAGTAACTGCGTCCGTTCTACCACCTGATTTCCAGGCGCAATGGCCCAAATGGGAAAAGCCCCACTCTGACGGTCAAAAGTCACCGGCTCCGTGGTCTTGACCGAGATACGAGGTGTGAGATTTTCAATGCCAGGAAGACCGGAACGAAGAAGTTCAAGGTCTCTAAGGGTCAAGCTGATCTGTCTCCCAGGCGGCAACCCGTCGAAGGGAACCGAAGTCTTCCCTCCCCCCTCAATCCAGACACTGTTAAACGCATCGTCTTTGAAAATCTGAGTCACACCACGCTCTAAACCCGTTCCCACGCCAAGAAGCAGCACGACCATGAAAATGCCCCAGAACACCCCAAATGCCGTGAGAAACGCACGGAGCTTGTGTCGGCGCACACTGTCAAAAATATCTTCCCAATGATCAGCCAGCCGCATCATCGACACGAGAGTCACGCCCCACCAGTCTAATGTTCAAAGTCCGACGATCGCCTGCAGACGGCAAACCTATCCAAAAGATAAGACGAATCAACAAACAAAACCGCACCTTATCTAAATCAAGAAATAACTTTTATGAAGCAAATGATGGAATTGCTCAACAAGAAAACTACAGGAAATGTTTTGCCTGTAAATATCCAATAATTTTTCCCAGGCTGTGTTGAGGTGATTCTTGATCCGTGTCGACAATGACTTCAGGCTTCAAAGGATCTTCGTACGGATCGGATACGCCCGTGAAATTGAGAATTTCACCTCGATAGGCTTGAGCATACAACCCCTTAGGATCTCGCTCTGCACAGACAGATAGAGGACATCGAACAAATATTTCCACAAAATTTCCAATTTGGCCACGGGCGTCATTCCTCGATTGTGAATAGGGAGAAATGACGGCCACAATCGCCGCACCTCCAACTCGAGTCACGCTCGCGGCCACATAGGCGATGCGTCGAATATTTTCCTCCCGATCTTCACGAGTGAAGCCCAACCCCTGCGTGAGATGATGCCGCATCTCATCGCCATCAAGCCTTTCTACTGAGAGCCGTTGTTGTCTGAGGGAGGCTTCTAATAATTTTGCAAGGGTCGTTTTGCCCGCTCCTGGAAGGCCTGTAAACCAAACGGTGAATCCAGTTTTGCCCTGCATTTTTTTATCTCCGAACAGACTGCCGAACAAGGTGGAGTGAGAAGGGGCTAGTCAAGTTAAGGCTCAGCATGACTGAGTTTGGTCAAGACAGTTTCCTGGTCGCATAGCCCAGCAAACGCCGTATCTAACTCAGGCAGGAACTCACAATAATTCTTCCATCGGCCCACAGATTTTGTGTAGATGGGTTGCCGCACTTGCCAACGACTGGGGGTCTGGACCGCACGTTCAACTTGGTGAAAGTCCAAACAACGATCATCCCAAGGCACATCCAGAAAAGCTATCAAGCGTTTTGCCTGTCCCTCTAGATCTGCCACCGTATCCTCATACTTAAAAGACAAGACGGACAATGGCAATGCCGTACGCCAATGTTGCATCAATCGGCGCGACTCTGCAGTGAAGAAGGCTAAGTCATCGAAGTCGGTCGCGTAGCGTTGGTCCTGATTGAAATTCTCCAGCCAGATCGACAGAGCGTTGTCCCGTGCTTCACGGTGGCAATACACCACCCGCGCGTTGGGAAACAGCAAAGCGGCAAAGGCTAATTGAAAAAAATTGAGCGGCTGTTTATCACTAATGCGCCGCGGCCACGGAGGGGCTCCAACGCGCAAGGCCTCTAGGTACTGATGGGCATGTTCAAGACTACTTTGCTCTTCTAGCTGCGCGGCGGCCTGCCACGGCACCGCATCCTCATCACATAACGCCCACCCGGCCAACCGAGAGAGCGTCGGTAATTCGCCTGCCCCATGCAACTGTGGATGTGCCGACAAAATTTGCTCGGTTAAGGTTGTACCGGAACGTGGTAAACCGACGATAAAGACTGGTTGATCCGTGCCCACACCAAAGTGTCCACGTTGCCGAAAAAAATCAGGAGTGTAGGTCTCTATGAGATGATCTATTCGTGCCGTCAACGCGGCTCGATCCAGAACCCCGGACTTCTGGCGCCGCGCCGCATTGGCCACGCGTCCGGCATGAGCCGACTGGGCATACTCTTTACGGCGAGAGTGATATTTCGCTAACCCATAGCCTAGAAGGGATTTTGCTTTGTCCGGAGTATCAACGCTTTCGAGTGCCGTCTGCGCATGGGCTTGCCACATAGTCTCTTCCTCGTCATCTTTGACGAGGCTCATGTATTGCCCCAATGCCATCCCATTCCCGGGTTGCCGACGCAAGACATTGCGATAACAACCAAGTGCAGCTTCGGCTTGACCAAGATCTTCCATCGTACGACCCAACCCAAACCAGCTAGCCACATCATCGGAATCCAATCCAAGGGATTGCCGAAATAAGGATTCAGCTTGTTTCACTTTACCTTGTTGGGACAGCTCTTGCGCCAATCGACTGCGAGCACGGGCGAGGGTGGGATCGTGCGTTGCAGCAAACTGAAAACATTGAATGGCGTCTTCCAGTTGCTCGGCTTCTACCAGTAAATTTCCAAGCGTGAGATACGTCTCGGCACGAGTGGGATCAATCTGCAGAGCCCGCTTAAGCGCCGCAAAAGCACGTTCGCGAGCATCAATCTTTTTGAGGGCAGTACCGAGATTATGCCAGCTATCGGCATGAGAGGCATCAAGATCCACCGCGTGGGCAAAACACTTGATGGCTTGAGACCATTCCCGAACTCGCACATGCACACGTCCTAAATCCGACCACGTGCGCGGGTCCTGTGGAGCAAGATTCGTTGACCGTTGGGCGGCGAGCAGAGCTGACTGGTTTTCACCTAAGAGGGAATGGACCTGTCCCAGATACCGGTGTGCATCTGGATCATTTGAGTCGGTGTTCAACCGTTCCTGACATATCCGTTTCGCCGCGAGACCATCTTGCCCTTCAAGGGCCGTCATCACAGCATCCAGTAAAGACGGGCTGGAATCGCTCGGCTTGGGCTCAAAACTAGTAGGGACACTCATCGAGTAACCTCTAACGAGAAAGAAACGTAGGCGAGTAAAAATTTTACATTATGAAAAAGAAGGGTCGGCAGGCTTCATTCCCGCATAAACTAGAAACTAAAGCCTTCAATATCTTGATAGGGAATCGACACTAAACGATGACATCGGACACACTTGATTGAAAGAGCATGGGCTTCCCATCGAGCCACAAGCTTTCCGCAGTGACAGCGAAGATCCTTTTCGTCTTGATCCTGAGCCCGACGTCGAACTGATCGATGATTTTGGGTATCTTGCATATTCAAACAACTCCCTTTCTCGAATTCTTGCCTGCATTGCGCATATCACATGCCTCTATAGATAAGACGATTGAGAAAGACAAATCCCCACCTTGGGGAAGGAATTTTCTTGAGCCCTCTCAAATCAGACATAGGGGTAGTTAAACCTACAAACGGCAGGTCGGAATAAAGTAAATATCCGAAGCGCAACCCAACGTACGTAAGTTTTTTGCTTGCCGCTTCACCTCCTAAACCTACCAAAGGCTCCAATCAAGATTCGGATCAAACTTCACACGCAACGTGCCGAACACACTGACCGGGGCTCCGAATAGATTAACGCCTGAAAGCGCATTGGTAGCTTCGACATAGGCGCAAAACCAGAAATACTTGCCAAGGTAAGAAATACAATTTTTTTGGTTTCGATTTAGTTAGATAAAGTAAAGATATGAACCCCTAGAACCTGTACTTCAAGGTGCCCACGACAGTCCGTCGCGAACCCAACCAAAAACCACCAAAGGCTCTCGAAGATACGTATTTTTTATTGAATATATTGTTGGCAGTGATAGTAAACAGCATAGGGCCATAGTCATAACCAAGTGTGGCATCATATAATGTAAACGCTGGTGTCCTACTCGTATTTTCTTCATCATCAAATACTCGGCCAACATAGCGAATACCACCTCCAAGACTGAGTCCTTTCAACCAATCCCCCCCAAGATTTCTCATAGAATAATGTAACCAGCCAGATGTAATGGTAGTGGGCACTTGAATCGGTGAGTTGCCTTCGTTCCCATCATTACTCTTGGTGACTTCGACATCATGATAGGTAAATGCACCAATAAAATTCAAACCCTCCAACAGCTCTACCTTTGCTTCAACTTCAGCACCGCGCGACCTGATCTCACCTGTTTGCACACTGAACAAAGGGTTACGTGGATCCGGTGTCTGCACATTGGACTTGGTCAAATCAAATAAAGCCACTGTATACAAGCCCCTTCCATTCGCCGGTTGAAACTTAACCCCAACTTCATACTGAGTACCACGGGTCGGATCGAACGTATTGCCACTTGCATCCATACCTGCTTGTGGCAGAAATGACTGTGAATAGCTCACATAAGGCGCTATACCATTGGAAAAAAGATACGTTAAACCCGCGCGCCCGGTAAATGCACTATCATGAGTTCGTGCTTTTGAGTCGGCCAGAAGATCAGTATCCGTAGTCTTAACCCTGTCGTAACGGCCGCTCAAAGTTAAAGTCCAATTCTCATCATAACGAATCTGATCTTGAACATAAAAACCAAGCTGATCAATTCTCTGCTGAGAATCTTCAACTAAAATATCAGGTCGAGGAATATTCTGTGGATACACTGGATTGAGAAGATCAATACCTGGAGTAACAGAACCGTCGGCACTTCCTTCAAAGAATTCGAGGGTCGCATCAGTACTATTCCAGTCCACGCCATACAACATCGTGTGTTGAACTGGGCCTGTATCAAACTTTGCTTCCAAATGTGTATCGACTACAGTTTGACTTAATCGCTCTCTTGTAGAATATGCAGAACGACTCAGTAGAAATGGCTGAGATGGTGTATCAAACCCTCCGGTGAAAAGATCATTAAAATCACCTTTCTGCCGCGCATAACGAAAATTCTGCCGCACTGTAAAAATCTCGTTGAAATGATGCTCAAACTGGTAGGTGAATGAGGACTGATTGGTGTCATATTTGGTAAAACTGGGGTCCTGACTCAATACGTTCGTAAAACTTCCATCCGGCGCACTAGCGAAAAAACCGAGACCATCACTACGATTATTGAGTACTTCACCCATGAATGTGATCGTTGTGTTCACTGTAGGGCGAAAAGTTACCGATGGTGCAATATGAAATCGCTTAAAACCTGCACGATCCCCACCTGTATTTGGATACCTGACTTGCGTGTCCGAATCTAATGCACTTGTCACCAAACGAAACATCAACGTTCCTTCTTCATTTGCGTAACCTAGATCAGCAGCGACACGCTTACGATCGAAATTACCATACTGCAGCTCAATTTCTCGTATCGGGGTTGCATTAGGGCGTTTAGTAATACTATTCACAATACCACCTGCATCACCACGGCCAAACGTTACCGAAGTAGGCCCGCGCAGTACATCAACACGTTCCAAGGAATAGGCGTCTGTTATAAAAGCGCCATTAAACAAACCAGATGCCGCATTACTCAACCCATCCCGAAAATTAGAAGTTGTCAGTGCATTGAATCCGCGCAGCAATAGGTATTCGTATCCACGAGGTTCAAACCCGAATTGATCAACAACGACCCCAGGCACATAGCGTAACGCTTCGTTAATAGTCTGCACGCTACGTATATCCATTTCTTTGCGTGTAACGACTGAAATCGATTGTGGCGTCTCAATCAATGGTGTATCTGTTTTCGTCCCTGTCGTTGAGTCTAATGAGACGTACCCAGTCTTCCGGATATCCTTAATCACGACTTCTGGCGCGTTCACCACAACCGGTTCCCGATCCTGTTCTAGATCTCTTTGATCCTGAGACTCCTTCATAGAAATTTGTTTCTCGTCTGTTAAATTTTTACTCTGAGATTCCTTTAATTGAATGATGCCACTTGGACTTAACTCATAGATGACGCTAGTCTCCTTCAATAATTCATCCAAGGCTTGCTCAACGGACAGTTCTCCGGATACACCTTTCGTCTGTAATCCATCAGTCAATTCCGAGGGATAAAAAAGCTCTAGCCCACTTTGTTCAGCGAACGTGGTTAAGGCTGATTGAAGTGGACCGGGGAACATCTGAAAATGTTTTATATTGGTTTGGGCGACATCAAGGTACGCAGAGGAATCGTCCTTGTTCGACGAACTTGTCATGGGTTCGCTGGCTATGACCGTGCCGAAGACCATCAGGTTCAACACCATCCCAACACATGGAACATAGATTGCTGACCAACTTACTTTCATGCACATTCTCCTTTACTCCTCACACTGCGCAATGACGAGGGAAGTTTTAAGACCAGAGCGATAGCCGTCACATTCATCTGTACCTACAACACGACGGTGAGGGGAAAAACCGGATGATTTTTTTCAATGAAATGGAAAAAATGAAAATCGTTGTGCCCAACTAACATCTGTTCAGATGCTCAATGGCAAGGCTTGAATCTGTCCACAGGACGGCAGGGAGGGAATTTGTTACCAGTCCGCAGAGCGTCTTGGAGGAGGACCTACAGTCCCGCTACTGAAGGAAAACAATAAAGTCTGTAATGCGTAATGCGTAAAGATGTAATTGAGAGCGAATCGTGATCAATGCTTGATCAAGATTGTCGAGGTCAAACACTCCACTGACTCGATAATCGGCGATTTCGTCCGTCGCCAGGACAACATACCCCGTTCTGTATCGATTTATTTCTTCAACCACAGTCCCCAGGGTAGTCCCTTCAAAGATGAGCAGCCCTCGTTGCCAAGCCGTGGCCAACTGAAGATTGGCTGCTTGGGGTTGCGCTAATCCTTCAGTCGCATTGTAGATCACTTGTTCACCAGGATGGAGTTGAATGTGCGAAACCTCACCCGGGAGTGAGCGATCAACCATGACGTCGACAAGTCCTTCAAGCAAGGTCACCGTAGCGCCTTGCCCGTAATCTCGAACGACAAATTCCGTTCCAATGGCTTTGGTCTGTCCTTCGGCGGCATGGACCACGAAGGGGCGCTCTTCATCTTTGGCCACGATAAATTGTGCTTCGCCGGTGAGAAGCTCAATCCGTCGCATTGCAGGCGTATATTCCACCGAAAGCGCCGTGTTCGTATTCAAATGAATCACACTCCCATCGGCCAACGTCAGACTGGTCTGTTCGCCCGTGGTGGTGCGATAATCCGCCAACCAAATATCCAGTCTCTGTTCCTGCAGAACTGCCCCAAGAGCGACCAGAGCCAGCACGGCGGCCAATGCCCACCTTCGCCAGACAGGCTGTCTCAATGCAGCCGGAGCAACATATGTTGAACCCTCAGGTACCGCGATTGCTTCACGCACGCCTTCCATTCCCAGCCATAACCGCCTGGCCTTTTGGAACGCCTGTTCATGCTCTGGGCTACGCTGGCACCATTCATGAGCTTGGCTCCTCTCCAACGGGGTCACCTCGCCTGAGGCCAAGCGGGCAATCCAGGCTACCGCTTCCTCTTCAATGGCGTCCTCCCTATCCTGATTGTTCAGCTGGTTCTGCATAACGCTCTCCGTGAAGATCGTTCGACATGATTTGTCGGACAATCCACGTCCGATGTCATCACACCTCCGGGACCTACTGCAAACACGAATGGAAATGGAAAAACCGGACGGGATTGTTACGAATGGTTTAATCGACGTCGACAGTGATTCAGGGCTCTAGCAATATTCTTCTCCACTGTACTGCGACTGATAGCCAATCGAGCCGCAATGACACTGTGCTTCATCCCCTCAAACCGATTCAGTAAAAATATCTGCTGACACAGGGGAGACAGGTCTTGCAGGGCTACGGTCACGATCTCGAGCTCTTCTTTGGCGAGAAGCATGTGATCGGGAGTCGATCGGGTATCTTCAATAGACAAACAATCCGCTCCGTGATCAATGAGTTCTGAACGACGCCCCTGCGCCCGAAGATGATCGGTCGCTAAATTCGAAGCGATGCGGAACATATACGTCCGCAAATCTTGGATCAAATGAGGCTGTTCGATCCGCTGAAGACGCACATATGTCTCTTGCATCAGATCCTCAGCCGTCACCGCACACCGAACTCGTCCGGTCAGAAACCGACGAAGCTCCTGAGTATAGCTTTCAAACACAGAGAGAATATTGACGCTCATAATCGTGACCTGAATGAAGGCAAAAGCGGAGCATACCGTGGGCAATTGTCAAAACACCATGTTCATTCACCAGATCGTGACTGCAAATATCCACCACCACATCAATGAAGGAGCCGCATCCCAGGCATCAATAACTGACTGCAAGTAATAAGAAATCAGGTGATAGATACAAAGCGAGTGAGTGATTAGGCAACTCTGTATGAAGGGCGACTCAAGTCACAGTTGAGCAAAAAAAACAAGGCGGAAGCTTGACATGTTTTCCTATCCAAACAGGTTGGGACAAGCAGACTCCAACTTCGCGACAGTAAAGCCAGTTACGTCATCCAACGCTGGAATAAAGGCGTATGGATTCTTATTCCCTTCCCCCTCAGGCCTGCTGGTTTAACCTGTTTCCTTACCACAACGTCTTATCCAGGTCAGGGGAACAGTGCACACACAACGTGCTGAATACTGATAGAGCGCAATAGAGTAACGGGCACGCCCGAGAATTCTGCCTCACCGTTTGGATGTCATTCGTGGCTGATTTTCTTTCATTCGAGTGACATCAAGAAATCAAACGATATTCATCGGCCATACTGCTTCTTGGGAAACCCTATAAAATTTGCTTTGCTTCAAGTCGACGATCAAACCAGAGCCAGACGGTGCCCATGATCACAGTGACCACCCAGAACAACGTCATTACGGCCACGAAGGTGTTCGAGAGTGGCGTCGTATCGGGAATACGTTCAGAGGGCCCTAACTCCCCATTCAATGAAGTGTGTGAGGCCGCGCTCCATGAGTCGGGAAACTCGGCGACGTGTCGGGTGCCGTCCCAGGTTTGTATGGTGAGGACCATGTTGACACTCTTTTCCCCATGCTCTGGCGTCGGTGCCCATGCGGTCATCGCGTGAACCTGACCAATGGCCTCAACAGGTTGCGGTGTCAGTCGAGCGTCGGACAAGTGTAACGTGGCCTTTTTGAAATTTGCGGTCCTGCCCGCTCCGGCTTCGACACGAAGAGAGTAAGGCGTTGTTCCACCTACATTCACTGTGGCAGGACGAGACAACGAGGCTGCCCACGGGCCGATCGAAGCGGAACCCAGCGTGTGTTGCTGAGGAGCCGCAACATGGCGTCTCAATTCACAGGAATAGGTGGTGGTCATCACGATGGCACAGAATAAGACAAGCGTGATGACAGAACGCAACGGAATTCGTTGCCAGAGTGGGCGTCGGTCTGGATGCGCCGTTGTGCGATTGCCGCCGATAAGCCCGGAGCGTCGAAAGGACAAATACGCACCACTGAGCATCAAGACCGGCAGGCTCAGGCCCAACACACACCACACCACCTTCCCAGCCAATCCGCCCCAATAGCCAAAATGTAATGCGTCCACACTATTGATCCACCAGGTCAACAGCTCGCTGTCATCGTGCTTGCGAATCGCGATCACATCACCCGAGTAGGGATCCAGATACACCGTATTGGCGCGATCCCGGGTGAGCCATCCACCGGTTCGCCCCGACACGCTCACCGTTTCGTCGGGACTGTACGGCAACCCGATGCCCGTCGGGTCGAGCTCTGGAAATGCCCTTTTGGCCGAGGCAATATACTGATCCAAGGACAACTTCTTGGGCGTTGGTCCATGGGCCTCGAGTTGTTTAGCCGACAGCGTCGGTCCTTCGGGAAACACCAGGTCTTGCGCAAGAAAGGATTCCGTCAAATACCAGATGCCCGTGATCGCCATGAGGAGGGCAAAAAGTAATGCCCACACCCCGATGCACGAATGCGCACTCGACCAGAACACACGCCAGCCTTGGCCCGTTCGCAAGGTCAAGAAACTGCGCCACCAATTTTTGTAGAACAGCAGCCCGCTGACCGCAGACAAGAAGAGGGGAAGCGCGAGGAAGCCAATCAGATAGAACCCGAGGTCCGAATGCACATTGTAATGCAGCTGCCGGATAAAATGCGTGAGCGTCAGGAGTTGGCGCGGACGGACAATGGTCGCCTGATACGGATCGACTCGGGTACGCCCAAACCGGCCATCCGGATAGCTGACCGTCGACTTCCACGCCAGCGACGCCAAGACCGTGGCTTCGCCTACACGAAATCCATCGACTTCTGCGTCCGGATACGTTTGGGTCAGGGTCTCATAGGTCTGTTGCCATTGAATCGGGCCCAGAGGTTGAATTCGTAAGGCGGGATCCGTGAGCCATTCGATTTCCTCAGTCAGTGAGGCGATCGCCCCGGTCAAACAGACCACACACAACCAGAGACCGAAGTGCAGCCCCAACCAGCCATGGAGGGCGAAAAGTCGTTTTCTATAGGAAGGGGAAAGACGACCCATATTTACTCACGTCGCAACATCGATAAACAGACACACCAATCAGTAGCCACGTCGTGACATTCCCATGTTCATGGGAGACACCCGAGTCATTATTCATGATGGTGAGCAGACACTGAAGATTTATGGCTCTTGATCGAATCGGACAGGAACAGTTTTCCAAGTACGAATTCTCTGAGCAAATGCATGCCCAACTTGTGGAAAGAATCTCGTGAGTAACGTTGATTCATGTTGCATTGGGTGGTAGGCCAGTGCCCCACATTTCTGGCAAGGTTCGTTTCGAAGAGATACGAATGGTAAGTGGGCCAAGGACCGTTGAGCTTGAACCCTGAATAGGTCAAAGCCACATTCGCAAGGGACCTCGTAACGAAGGCCCACAACAGAAAACGAGACGGACTCGTCAAAATTGAGACGTTGTTCTAACGAGCCGTGCCATATGGTCTTCTTGAAACCTCAGATGAGGAGCGCTTGTTCCGGATTGCGATCTTCGAGTGTGCTGTCCTTTTCCGGAACACGTCTCTCCTTTGAATTACCACAGCGACCAATCCAGGTCCGGGGAAAATTTCACACGCAAGGTGCCGAACACGCTCAGTGGTGCACCAAATTGGTTTCCAAATTCTAAAAAACTAGGACTTTCTATATAGGTGGCATCCAACAGATTGCGCACATTGATTGTAAAGTCATAGGCCTTCCTTGGCGGACGATAAAACACCACTGCATCCACTCGCTCATAACCATCGGTCTTAAATCGGTTGGGCAAGTTCAGTTCGTACCCACTCTGGAAGAATACCCCGCCACCAAATCCCACTCCCTGCAGCAAACCCGATTGCAATTCGTAGGTCGCGAAGACCTTCCCGATATACGACCGTGGAATTAGAGTAGGAGTATCCCCAACCGTTCCGGCAAGGTTACTTTCAGTAATCTCCGCGTCGAGATACGAAAAATTTGCCGTCAAATTGAGACCCGGCCACGGTTGACCGTTGACATCAAACTCCACTCCCTGATGGCGCTGCTCGCCCACCGCAATCGAAAATCTCGGATTGTCGGGATCCGTGGTTGCGACATTCTGCCGAAAGGTGCGAAACAAGGCCGTGGTCAGCCGGAGCCGCCCATCCAGGAGGTCGAGCTTTGCCCCAACCTCATAACTCTCTCCTGTCTCGGCCGGGACCAAGTTGCCACCTACAGTCGTTGAGAGAATATTGGCTTGAAACGACTGCGAATAGCCCGCATAGACTCGCAAATCAGGAAGCAATTCATAGGTCGCTCCCACGCGGCCGGTAAATTCGGAATAGTTCTCACTCCCGTTGGAACGCGCCCTCCGAGTCTCCCTGGACGCCTCCGCCCAGTCATATCGGCCGCCCGCCACAAGTGTGAGCCGCTCAATGGGTCGAACCACCGCCTGGCCAAACAGGCCAGTTTGTTTAATCTTACTCGTTCGAGGGGAGGTCGCAAACAAATTGGCCTCCACCACAGCATCTGATGGTAGCTGAAAGTTATTATCTGGATTAAAGGGATTATCATATCCCAAACCTACATACGAGGCAGAAACGCCTTGAGTCTGGTCGCGATGGTCAACTCCAAGCAAGACCTCATGGTTCTGGCCCAGCATCTCGAATTCTTTGCTGAGAAACATCTCTCCCGCCCACGTTTCCCAATCAATCGTACGCAACGATCCGTAAATAGGCGCTTGCATCCCTGACGTTAATCCTGGACCAAAGCCGTAAGCATACAGGTACTTATCAGATTGATCGGCTTTCGAATACTTCCCTTTCATCGAGAGTGTTAAGTTATCGACAAACTCGTGATTATAGTGCAATTCATAGT
Source organism: Nitrospirales bacterium (assembly GCA_029261255.1). Taxonomy (GTDB): domain Bacteria; phylum Nitrospirota; class Nitrospiria; order Nitrospirales; family UBA8639; genus Nitrospira_E. The sequence continues at coordinate 32,457 of JAJDBQ010000142.1, read as the reverse complement.
TTTCCCCTTCGAAAGTAAACTTAGCCCCGTTCGAGCTTCCGCCTCCTATGGAGCGAGTACGCGGAATATCGGGGACTTCACCATTCGTCAACAAGGGGAACCCTGGATAGCTTGCGCCATCAAATTTCTGATAATGGCCGGTGAGTAATAACGTGCCAGCTCCATTAAACAGGTCGACTTCTAACGACGGCGCCGCGGAATATTGCCGGACATCGATATCATCGACAAAATGGCCACCTTCCTCGATCGCAAAGATCATCCGTCCGCGCACGTTCTTGTGTTGCGGCAACACCCCATTGACATCCACCACGCCGCGGTAGAGGTCAAAGGAGCCGACTTGAAAATCAGACGTAAGAAAGTTCGTATCCTGCGGAGTCTTCGTAATACGATTCACGAGACCGCCAGGTGAGGACGTCCCTCCGGCAATCGAGGCCGGGCCCTTAATAATCTCGTACCGCTCGACAAGGGCCGGATCTGGGGCAAATGACGTGTCTGTTGGTAACCCATTCGACCTGATGGCACCAAACGAACCTTCTCTATTACTACCTGCGAAACCTCGGATACTGAACGATTCTGTCCGTCCCCCACGACTGGTATTGCCCCGCGCCACCCCACTAACATGTTCGAAGGCATCGTTTTGCGAACGAGAATCGGTGTCCTTAATGATATCGCGAGTCACCACTCCGATGGACGTCGGCGTTTCACTAATGGGTAAGGCGGTGCGCGTGCTAACGGTCGTCTGATCCGCTTTATACCCGTCAACGGGAGGCAAGAACACCTTAGACCGTGTGATGGTCTCTTCGATCACAATGGGGTTGGCTTGGATAATGGTGTCGTCGCTCTGTCCTTTACCAACTGCTTGTGTACTGCCAGCCTGTTGTAAAGTCGCGGTCGAAGAATCTGAGAAACGATAATCTAAGTCCGTTCCATTGAGTAATTCCTTGAGAGCCTCGTCAGACGAATAGGTTCCTTGAACACCCTGAGTTTGCAAATCAGCGATTAATTCAGAAGAGTAAAGGAGTTGCAAGCCTGCTTGCTCTGACAGGATCAGCAACGCTGATTGCAAATCACCGGATGGGATGTCCAGGCGATTTCTCGACCCATCGGAAAGGTCTTGGAGGTCGGTGAGTTGTGCGACAAAGCGATGAGTGAGATTGGCATCCTGTCTTCTCTGGCGTCCCATTGAACGGTTCGAAAGATCCAGCGCCTGTCGGAAATCCGATTGGTGGGTTCGAAGGGGAAGACCTGTGCCTGGCTCCTGTTCTTCTTGATTTCCCTCCTGAGATTGGGATGAGTTATCCTTTGCTAACACGGGATTATCGACACCCAATGCGAAGGAAGAAAGTCCGGCGATAAAGCCCAAGACCAAACTAGATGGATGATAAACATCAACCAGTTCGGTTGTGGCTGGATGCGTTTTTTTTCGTAACCCCTGCTTCAGTTTCTTCTGCCTCATGCTAACATTCCTTTCGTCTACTCAAAAAAAACCCACAACTACGTCTGTAGTTGTGGGATCTGGAATCTTGGCTCTCTGTCCTCGAGATGAGAATTTATGAAGACTGATATGATGTATGACTACCTATGGCATTCCTCTTCAACACTCACAAGGTACAGCCCTAATTTGTCTGCACGCTGGCATGAGAATGTTGAACTCATTGCAACCTATTCAGGCAAACGTCTATGCAAAATTCCAGGATAAGACGAATCGTCCGCACAAAACCTGACGTGGTGATTGCCATTTCCTTTCGTTCCCCACAACTTAGCGAAGACAAACTCAACTTACTGCAAAGATCATCACCACCTTCGTCCTTGCTTATGTTGTGCAAGGAAATAAGAAAGAATTTCTTTTTTCTTGCTTACGTAACCTAAAGAGACAAGAAAAAACCACAAGGATGGTTCATGTATAAGAAACCAACGCGCGAGAATAAGCCCGTGCTGAATGTTTGGGGAGAATGTACGAAAGACTGTAGGCTACGACTTGCGCTCTAGGAGGACGAGTTGAGGACTCACGTGGGTGAGTCTAATGGGAAGGGCACTTTGCAGGGCCTGAAAAAAACTCTCGACATTGTCTATACGAAAAACCCCGCTGATTGGGATGGCGCCCAGGTTTTCATCCCGCAACCGAATCTCTCCGGATCGGTACCGCGCCCATTCTTTCAGCACATCCGCTAAGGGCTTTTCCACGAACACAAGTTTGCCGTCGATCCACGCCATGGCGCTCTGTGCGGCGAATTCTTTGATCGCCGAAATGTGAGCCTCCGCTGTGTAAAACACCTGCTCCCCTTTTCTGAGGACTTTCGATCGCGGAACGATCTCATCAATTTTCCCTGAATTCAAGCCCACCTCAACCATTCCCTCAAGGACGGCAACCCGGACCTTCCTCGGGAATGTCTGAACGAGAAATTGCGTACCAATGTCGTGAATAATCCCGTTGTCTGCATGGACGTCGAAGGAACGTTCTTTCTCATGCGCGACCGTGAATACGGCTTCCCCCTGTTGAAGAATGACGATTCGTTCATGGTCGGACATTTGAACGGACAGCTTGGAGTCCGTATTCATGATGATGGTAGACCCATCGACCAACGTGATGGATTGTTGTTCCCCTTTGGCTGTTTGGTAATACTGCGTCGGTCCGGGCGTCTCGGGCCACCACCACAAGATACACATGATCATGGCTGCCATAGCGCCTATAGCAGCGCCTGTCTGTCCCCAATGCAGGAAACTTCCTAGCCATGACGATGATGGTATCGGTGCATGTTGTTCCCAATAGTCCTCTGCCTGCGAGAGTTCTACCGTGAGTTGTGGGGGGGTTGCGTCGAGTGTTGACCAGACTTTCGTGAAGTGTTCAAACTCTTGCCGATGACTGGGGCTCTCACGTAACCAATGTTCAAGATTTTGTCGATCCTCCTCCGTCGATTCACCTGACTGCAGACGAACGACCCATTTCAGTGCTTGTTCACGCGGCAAGGAGGATGAAGATTTGTTCGTCTCTTCCGTCATACCCGAAAGATCTTCCTATAATGGAACGTTATAGAATCAATGAGGATGAGACGAATGGTAAATCAAAACCCTGACCTTCGACAATATGATGTCGCCTCATCACTAAGGTTTGAGAGTTCGAACCATACGTCACCTACATGACTCAGAACCATCTACATGATGTGTTGTGCTTCTCTCCTACACTCTTATAAAGAAAAACGAAGAAGTTTTTACGAGCGACGACGTTCAGCGTCAGACTCATATGTCTTTCTAGGACTGTTGGGCAAAAAGGACTAGGCCATACTTGCTGAGATGTGATCGGTAGGATTATTGGATTGTTGGTCTAGCGGGGTTATGCGGATTCTTCGAGTCGCTGCCGACAGTGATTCAAGCCTTTCATGATATGTTTTTCGACCATGTTTTGCGAAATACCGAGGCGCTCGGCGATTTCCCTATGGGATTTGCCTTTCACCTTATGAAGTAAAAACACATGCCGACATTTTGGCGGCAAGTCAGCAATGGCCTGACTCAATCGTGCAATATCTTCTTTTCCGGTAAGAATCCTTTCCTGGTTCGGCTGAACAGAGGGAAAGACCTCTGCCTCTTCTAAATCGACAAATCGAGGGGTGTGTTTCTGTTGTCTGCGAAAGAAGTCAATGGTGATGTTCGTCGCCGTTTTATACAAAAAGGCCCGGGGATTCAGAATGGGTCGGGAAGCTGGCAAAGAACAGACTCGCAGGAACGTCTCCTGAACGACATCCGAGGCTTGATCACGTGATCTCAGTCGAACTGTTAAAAACGACAATAGCTCGTCGTAGTGCTCACGAACGAGTGTGCTCATTGAGGGACTTGGGCTCAGAGGTTCAGACACGGGATGACACCAAATGAATGAGGAAGAAAAGAAACTCGCCAAGTCTGACTCAACAGTGACACAAACAACGCTTGTTGTTGACTGTCTAGACCTGACTTTCCTCTCTCCTGCACAGAATAAAAAATGATAATGAAAACTATTATCATAATATAATTTTCAGCGTCAACGCCATGTTAGGTATTTAGACCAAACTCGCCACTCGCCCCCAAATAATATGTTCAAATGCAAGAGAAACATGTTTGCTCGCTAGGTTTTTTCAAAAAGACGATGTTCGGGATGGGCCAATCGAGAGGATTTAGGACTGACAAAAGGAAGAGTCTCTCAATCGCTGAAAGTCCTCGAGCAAAAGAGCTCATTGCACAAGCGACAAGATCGGCAGAACAAACGGATTGCTCACCTCATATCAACCGCAAAGGGGAGAAAGCTCGTTGGGGAATCCATTCCTGCCAAAGGCCTGGAAGCGGCCTTAAAAAAACCAGTTCATTAAACGTTGGCCACTTCGAGGAAGTGCTCCGCTCCACCTTACGTGGAATAGAACAGCACTCGAAAAGCTTTCTCTGTAGATTGATGCAAGAGCCGTTGAATTGTCGTGAGGTGCAACAAACCTGTCGGGCATACGAATACCCATCATGACGCCATCGCTCCTTCGACAGATTCCTCTTTGCCTTATTGGCAACCCACCGGCTCTCGTCTGTCACGTTCTCGCGAATCGCTTCAACCTTTGCACTTCATGTCTTTGATCTACCACAACGACCAATCCAGATCTGGCGAAAACGTCACGCGCAAGGTCCCAAAGACACTGACCGGTGCGCCGAAATGATTGCTCGAACCTCGATAGGCAAGGGAGTTGATATAGGTCGCGTCCAAGAGATTGCGCACGTTAACCCTAAATTCATACGCTTTCCGGGTCGGACGATAAAACGCCACGGCATCGACCCGCTGAAAGGCATCGGTGGAAATCTTTTCATTGTTGTCTATCCTATACCCACTATGAAAATACGCCCCAACCCCAAAGCCCAGTCCCTGGAGTGAGCCGGTCTGTAACTCATAGGTGGCAAAAATCCGCCCAATGTACGACACCGGGAGAAACTGCGGGGCTTTCCCCTCGACAAAACCTGAGGCAGACGAAGTTTTCGTTACCTCGGCATCCAGATAGGAAAACTGGCCATTCACGTTCAACCCGGGAAACGGCTGACCATTGATGTCAAATTCCACCCCCTGATGCCGTTGCTCACCGGCATTGACAAAGACAAAGCCCCCTTGGTTTGGAGTGAAAACCGCCACATTCTGTCGGTAGGTTCGGTAGAAGGCCGTGGTCATGAGCAGTCGACCCTCAAAGAGATTGAGCTTGGCGCCCACCTCGTAGCTTTTTCCGGTTTCAGGAGGCAGAAGATCCCCATCCACTGTCGTTGCCAATTGCGGAACAAAGGACTCCTGATACCCGCCATACACATTCAACCAGGGAAAGAGTGCAAACGTGGCCCCGATGCGACCCGTCAGATCAGTCGCAAAATCCTGCTGTCTCTCGTTACTATTCCGAAGATCCAATTGCGTATCTGCCCAATCGTGTCGGAGCGCCCCCACCAGAGTCAGACGCTCAGTTGGCCGCACCACAAGCTGCCCGAAACCCCCGGTCTGAACCAACTGGCTAGAACGATTAAAGGAAGAGCAGGTCTTATTGGACACAAATTTAAATTGATTCGCGGGATTGAAAATATCGTCGTTCCCCAGAATCGTATAAGCCCAACATGTGTCCGATCGTTCATCACGAAAATCCACACCCAGCAAAACATCATGCTGCTGTCCGAACAGGTCGAGCTTCTTGCTGAGAAACACCTCCCCGGCATAGGTCGCAAATTCATCGGCTCTATCGACCGCATTGATCTCCGTCGACCCATTCGTCGCCGTCAATGGTTGATAAGAATAATTGTACGCATAGATCTCCTCACCGTCTCGATCCGACTTCGAATATTTGCCTTTCACCGACAAGGTCAAATTCTCCACAAACCGATGGAGGTAGTGGGCTTCATAGTTTTGTCCCTCGAAGGTGGTCTCGGCTCCGTTCGCGCTGCCTCCTCCGATATTGCTCGTGCGGGAAATGTCGGGAGCATCACCATTCTCAAAAATAAGGGGAAATCCAGGATCGCTCCCCCCCTTGAAATGCTGGTAATGGCCAGTCAGCAACAAGGTACCGTCTCCGCCAAACAGGCCCAGTTCGAGCGACGGCGCTACGGTATATTGCCGGACATCGACATCATCCACAAACTCCCCACCCTCTTCCACCGCAAAAATCAATCGCCCCCGCAGGTTCTTGTTCTGCGGCAGCACGCCATTGACATCAATATTCCCGCGATACAAACCATAGGACCCCACTTGAAACTCAGACGTGGCAAAATTAGCGTCTTGTGGACTCTTGGTAATGCGATTCACGATTCCGCCAGGGTTTGCGGCCCCACCCGTGATGGAGGCCGGCCCTTTCACAATTTCATAGCGTTCAATGATCGCGGGGTCAGGAGCCCACACTCCATCGGTGGGCAGGCCATTGGACTTCAAGCCCGAAAGGGACTCCCCACCGGTTCCATTAACCGAAAAGCCACGAATCGAAAAAGCTTCGGCTCTTGAAAAACGAGTGATTTCTCGTGAGACGCCACTGACCGCCTCAAACGCATCGTTCTGTGTTCGAGCACCCGTATCACGAATAAGATCGCGGGTCACGACCCCAATGGACGTGGGCGTCTCTTTGATGGGCAACGCCGTACGTGTGACACTCGTTGTTTGATCGGCTTTGTACCCGTCGACGGAAGGCAGGGATATTGTTGAACGTGTAATGGTCTCTTCGATCACAATCGGGTCGGCCTGAATCACGGTGTTGTCGCCTTTCTGGCTCACGCCCGAATTCTGGCCATTACCGGTTTGCTGGGAAGTACTCGTCGATTGAAGAGTCACTGTTGCCGCATCAGAGAATCGAAATTGCAAACTGGTGTCGACAAGGAGTTCTTCTAACGCCTGTTTCGGTGTCAATGTGCCGTGCACCCCCTTGGTCTGGATCCCCGCGATTAACTCAGGAGGATACAGAAGTTGCAGATTGGTCTGCTGGCCCAAAGCTAGTAAGGCGACATGCAGATCTCCCGCAGGAATTTTCACAACCTGTCTTGACGTTTCCGCTGAGTTGTTGTTCGCGGCTACACGAAGAGCCACCGCTTGTCGTCGCGTATGCTGATTCGCCCCACTCTCCCGCCCATACATGGACTGGGCAGCGCGGTTATCTATGAATTGACGATGTGCCGTCACTTTCTTTTCTGAATCATGCTCTCGTTGCTCTCCGTCTAGTGACTCCCATCCTTCTTGCGCCAAGGCCGGATTGTAGGCAGTCAACGCCAAGGATGAGAGTCCCACAATAAACCCCCATACGAATCGTTGCGGAGGCAAACACAGGCATGAATCCTCACAAGAACGGCCAGCGTGATTTACGCTGTTTCGATAATATCCCATCACTGCTCGCGCAGTGTTGATCGCGATCGATGAGATATCTGCTCCTCTGCTTTTGATGTGCTTATTTCGTACGGGACGATTCACTTGTTTCTGCTGCATGCACATAGCCCTTTCTCTGTCTATAAAATCAGCAATAAAAAACCCACAATTGCTCGGGCAACTGTGGGCTCCGGATTTCAAATCCTCTGTCCTCTAAATTCGACGAACTATCCGACTTATCTTGTTTCTTCGCTTCCCTCTATGATCCTTTCGAGAATGACTCTGGTCGCTTCCCTCTCATCTGTTGAAAAGAAATCAACACCAATCGTTGACACCGTGCACATTTGATCGAGATCCCATCGCGTTCCCAGCGAGCAATCAGTTTTCCACATTGACATCGGATATCTTCTGACGCCTGGTTCAATCTCTGTCGTCCATTCTCTTCTCGCGGTCTCTCCCAGTTCATGCCTTCTCTCATTCCTACCTGTTCTGTTCTGTCGAGCTCTACTCGTTACTTGGTTCCAAGTTCTTTCCGCCTCACTCATCCTCTATGACGAAACACTTTCTACTCGCCTGACCTTCTGATAATTTTTGTTTGAGCGATTGGCTGCAGAACCCCTGCGGTTTCCTGCTCGGAACGTACGGAGAGTGATACTCGCGGCCCTACTGTCGGCATGACGCGTCAGTGAGACAACAAGGAAATTGCCCTTCTCAGATTGTGCCTGTGGAGCCTACGATTTCGTGCTGCGTTCCAATACAACATGTGTGGGGTTGAGCGGTGTGGCTTTGATGGGAAAGGCTTCTTGCAGGGCTTGGGGGAAACTTTCGAGATCCTGAATATTGAAGATTCCGCTAATCGGCAGTTCGGCCAAGGTTGGATCAAGCAGTTCAATTTTTCCTGTTGTATAGCGAGCCAGTTCTTTCAGCACTTCATCGAGGGGTTTGGCATGAAAAATCAGCTTCCCTTCCCTCCAGGCGCTTGCAGCTTGCTCATTAAACGATTCGATTGCTGAGAGGTGTCCTTTGGAGGTGTACCACACTTGGTCGCCTTTCTGGAGCATACGTGGACTTGCGCTCAGCGATGAATTGGGCAAATCTGTGACATCCACTTCTACTCTTCCTTCTAAGACCGAGACGTCCACTTTTTCTATCGTCTTCTTCACGATAAACTGCGTACCAAGGTCTACAATCCTCCCATTCCCTGCTTCAACCTGAAACGGACGATTACTGTCATGGGTCACGCGAAACCAAGCTTCACCCTGTTCGAGCTCGATCAATCGTTCATGATCAGATAATCGAACCGACAGCTTGGTGTTGGTATTCAACATTACCGTTGAGCCATCATTCAACGTGATCGTTTGTTGTTCGCCTTTTGCTGTGTGGTACTGGCTCGGCGTGACTCCCATTGCAAACCACCACCAGATGCTCATGACCATCACCGCGGCTACAGCTCCCATGGCCATCGGCATGACAGACGACCAACGCGTTATGGGAGCAGGATGCGACCTGCGTGTCTGGGTATCCCAATACACCTCAGCTGCTTCTAATTCCTTGCTCAGAAGAGGTCTCGTCGCATCAAGGTCTTTCCACACCTCCTGAAACGCTGACGGGATGGGATCGTCTTTTCCCTGTAGACTCATCCGCGATTTCCTTCTTTCCCTAGGGGACTTTCACAAAACGGCACAATGACCTTATTTGCTATTGGCCTTACACGTAAAGACGAATGTCGAGCTCGCAACCTTACTGTGCCATGGCTCTGTGCCCTCTATCTCAACCATACTTTGATTCCTCAGATTCCATTACGAGGCCTCTTCTATTCGTCGTTTACAATGGGCCAACGCTTTCATGACATGTTTTTCAACCATATTCTTGGAAATTCCCAAGTGAATGGCAATGTCTTTTTGCGATCGTTCTTTAAATTTATGCAACAGAAACACATGGCGGCATTTTGGAGGTAGCTCTTGAATTGCTTCATACAGCCGTTGTATTTTTTCCCTGCCCTCGACCTCCGTCTCCTGTGTCGGCGCGACGGTGAGGAGAGCTTGAATATCGTCGGATTCCAATGACGTGTGCGGTTGCTTCTTTTTTCGCCGAAAAATATCAATGGTTAAATTCGTGGCTGTTCGATAGAGAAACGCTCGTGGATTGTCGATTGGCCGTGATGATTTTTGATTCAAGACTCGTAGGAATGTCTCTTGGGTGACGTCTAAGGCTTGGTCATGTGAGCCTAATTTCCTGGTTAGAAACGTCAGGAGTTCATCGTAATACTGACGAAACTGGGAAAAGGCAACTCTGGTCGTGGTGTCAGACATAGAGGAGTTTTCAGCTTGTAGGTTTGATCACAGTCAAAAAAAAGCCCTCAGATGCGCATCACATCTGGGGGCTCTGGTCTCTGAGGGCTCTGGTCTCTGAGGGCTCTAGCCTTTAGGGAATGGGATTGGGGTAATTCTTATTATCTGAATAGATCGATTTCCTGGAATGTTGCGTTATTAGCCACAGCTCTATATTTTTCTGTCTCAATGCTGATGCTGAGTATTAGTATAATCATGACAGCGACGTCAAGGCGCTGTTCTCCTTAGACAGTTTGCTCCCACCCCAAAAAACTGCGGAAATGAAGGTCTCGCCGATTTCGATACTTCTCCCGCTACCAGCCATGGAAAAGAACAAGACTTCAACCTAACTGATCATGTTCTCTGTTCGTCGTCTGATGAGAGGGCTGCTGCATTTTCCATCGACCTTAGGGTAGGGAATTTCTCTTCTTATTCGTCCTATCTTATAGGGATTGGTGTGCCACGGCACTGAAATTCATGACCGACAGAAAAAATCTATGCGTGTCTGATTCATGATACCTCGCCAAACATGGCTTCTCGTCCATCGATACGTGGGGTTGGTGATGGCCTTTTTCCTCCTGGTCGCTGGACTGACAGGCAGCCTACTCGCCTTTTACGAGGAACTGGATACCGCGAGCAACTGGCTCTTTACCCTGCACATGGCGAGGATCGGCGGACTGCTCTTTCAGATTTTTATTAGTGTGATGGGGATTGTGGTAGCCCTTCTCTCGATCACCGGCGTGATCATCTGGCGGAAGAAGCACGCCTCCCGTCATGTCTGGAAGCGACGACAGTCAGGCATTTCCTATACAAATCGTTCATCAGAATCTGCTACCACAACCGTTGCTAAACACCTCCCCTTGTAGACCTGAACTATCTCCACAGTGAAAGTTTCATTCATTTTTCTTGAGAAAGATTCGCATTCTCATTGTAACTGCCGGGCAACTCGTGCAATACTAGTCTCACTTTTCATTCAATCATTTATACTTTTTACTATGATTCACCAAATATTCATACAACTGATCTATGATTCTCGTTCAAGCCTATACTGATACTCGGCAGATTCGACACATTCCAATTTGCCTCCTCATGATCTTCGCGTTTAGCACGCTGGTCATCAGCTGCGCCACTTCTCGGGAAATTCAATCTCCCTCTCCAACCGAAGTCTCAGAAAGTCGCACAGACTCGAAGGCTACTTTACCCATAGCTAACAATAACGATGGCAACGAGGAACTGGAATGGCAGCGTTCAACACAAAAAGGCAAAGAGGCCTTGAGGGCCACACGATACAATGAAGCCGCACGTCATTTTCAGAAAGCGCTTACCATTGCTCAGCATCTTGACCCACAAAGCCAGAGCGTCGCAGAGAGCTTGACTGACTTAGCTGAGGTATCTCAAGCAGAAAAATCCCTGAGCGAAGCCGAACAGTACTTGAGAGAAACCCTACTCGTTTGGGAGGCGGCACTAGGCAAGAGGCATCCGACTGTTGCCAGCACCCTGAACAATTTAGGTACGTTGCTGGTCCGGCAACAACGCTATGCAGAGGCTAAACCCTTCTTTGAAAGAGCATTAATTATTTGGGAACCCTCTTCCTCATCCGATCATCCAGCCATCATTGTTGCCTTATCCAACCTCGCTATTGTTCATCGTGCGCAAGGCTATTTACCTCGTGCTGAATCCCTTTATCGTCGAGCACTACAGTTGCCACAAGACAGCTTAAACTTAGCCAACCCTCAACGCCTCAAGACACTAGAGGGCTTAACTACGCTGTATCAGCAACAAGGGGCTTTTTCCGACGCACTTCCTGTCATAGAACAGGCCCTGACGATTACACAACAGGTCTTTGGGTTAAAGAGCTTAGAAGCCGGGCACAGACTCATTGTACTTAGAGAAACACATCATCTCTTAGGTCATTATGACGAAGCTGAATTGTCTTATCGCGATGCGATGACGGCCTATGAGCATGCACTCGGTAATGACGCCATACAGATTGGGCAGACTCTCAACACTCTTGCTGAACTCTATCGAGACCGTGGGCAACATGCATTGGCTCAAGATGCCTATGAACGAGCGTTACCGATCTATGAGAACGCGCTAGGCCCTCATCATGCTGACGTTGGCCAATTGTTGGCCGATGCCGCCAATCTCTTCAGACGGATGGGGCAGGAGGATCAGGCACGGTCCTATGAAGCGCGGGCTCGCTCCATGCAACTCGTAACAAACCCATGACGACAAGCATTCAGATATGGGCTCTTGCGGTTGAAAAGCATGAAGGCTCTGCATGAAGACTTCTCTTCAATCATCTCTGACCAAAGAACAGAAGAGAATCATCGCTCGCTCCAGAGCTCGGCGTCGTATGGAGAACGGCTGGCTGCTCTCCATTCTTGGCCATGGCTTCGTGCTGGCTGTGATTGCCATCTTCTCTAGCGCGGAATGGAGTCAGAGTCCGCAATCATCATTTGCATGGAAAGTCCGGCTTGTCCAGGCCAAATCTGTCCAGCTACCGGAACACACACCGCCACCTGAACAGCAACAGGTTCTAAAAAGTATCGTGGAGGCAGCCCCTCCTCCTCAACCATTAGCGCAAGTCAAACGAGGAACCGAACACCGACTTCGTGAGTTACAAGCTCGGATGGCTAAACAGGGTCCTGTGCAAACCCGATCTGTACGGCCCAACATGATTCGTGCCTCTTCTTCTCAATCACCGCCTTTACGCCAAACCACGCAGCTGACGCCGCGTACCTCACAACATGAAGAATCTGACGTCACCGCTGATCTCCTGGCTTCTGTTCCGAACCGCTCATTGCCTCGATTTTCTCAACTCCGCCCTGCCTATCTAGACAAACCTCACTCCAATTCTCACACAACTAGTGGTAAAGCTATGTGGCAAGAGGGCGTTCAACACACATTACACAAGAAACACGATTTTTCCGTGAATGGGCGAGAAATGATCGCATCTGCAGCAGAACGACAGATCCTCGACGAAGCACCGAGGCATGCTGCTCAGCTGCAAGAAGAAGATTTTGGTTGGCTGACCACTGCCCTCAATAAAAAAGTTCAAGGACTCAAACGATATCCGTACCAGGCCAAGTTACGGAGTATGGAAGGAAAGGTCGTGTTACGAGCGACGGTCAAAAAGAATGGTGTACTCAGTACCCTCACTGTCGAATCACCTTCCGGTCATCGGCTCCTCGATCAGGATGCTCTTGAAACCGTGAAAAAAGCATTTCCTCTTACTCTCAAACACAATATTAACCGATCATACATAGTTCTCCTCTTACCTATCACCTACGCCCTCAAAACACTTTAAGTTTTCCTCACGACTGAACATCCTAAGGACAAGATTGTTGTATTCTTTTTTAAATCTAACAACACACTAAAAACCGCTCTCAACTGTTACTTTCAAAATATTTCAATGCACAACAGCTTCAAAATGACATCATTTGCCTTATGCCCCGTAGCGTCATATCCATCAATCGCCAACATTTTTCAAAGACTTACCTTCTAGCTTCAGAGTTCCCCTCTCAACAATCCCCTCGTTCGGACTCCTATTTACGTCACAACATAAAGCACATTGCCTCAAGACACTTATTCCCTGTTAATTCCCTGTTATTGAAAACCAAATGAGAAATGGACACCTCTAAACAACCTATTTTGATTGGGTATACGGCTATTTCATTAAAATCACTCCCTTTCAAAAAGAATATTTTCCCTGTATTTTCCCTGTTAAAGACGGAAAGGATAATGGGAAGGTATTGACTAACCGGTAGGCGGCAAGTCAGAGATAACTGGTAGATTTAATAGGTAATCTTAGATAACATGGGAGAGAAATTCGCTGCTGACTACACACACCGCCAGCCTTCGCAAAGACTTCGGCTGGCAAGCCAGCTTTTTAGAATGCGAAGGCTGTCCGCCGAAGTCTCGCAGCCGGCAATTAAATACTCAGAGAACCTTCAACATAAATGACGTTCTTTAGTAACGATTACGACATCGTGACGAAAGCGGACTTCCGTATTTCTCTCTCATGAAATACGTCTATCTCATCAGAAGCCATTCACATCCTAACCAAAATTATATCAGTGGCACTTCCGACTTAAAAAACGATTGATCGTTCATAACAGCGGTGACTCTATCCACACTTCGAAGTTCAAACCTTGGAAACTCATAGCTAGTCTGACTTTTTCTAATGACTCCTAGGCCCTGGCCTTCGAACGCTACCTCGAAACTGCTTCAGGCCGAGCATTCGCGAAGAACAGATTGTGGTGACAGCGAGATTTCCCCTTCATGGGGTGACCGGAGCAACGCGACAGCTGGCCAAATAATCTTTGCTACCGACCATCCATTGTGAAGCCCATTGCTATCGTATATGTAGATGACCGCGCTCATTATCCTGTCAGGCAGAGAATAAAAAATGACGATCATAGCCCTTGCGTTTTTTGCAATTTTTACCTCGGCCTGTAGCACTTTCAACGAACCGGGCAAACATCTGTTCATCCTTTCCGGTCAATCAAATATGGAGGGTCTTCAGCCGCATACATCATTTACTCCAACAGTGAAAAAATTCTTAGGGCCAGACAATATCCTCATTGTTAAAGACGCGGAAGGAGGTCGACCCATCCGCCGTTGGTACAAGGGCATGAAACTCCCAATCCCAGATGAAGGACAACTGATTGGGGACCTCTACGACAGGTTGATGACTAAAGTTCGTCAGGTCATCAAGCCCGAGACGATTAGGACCGTCACCTTCGTCTGGATGCAAGGTGAAGAGGATGCATTTGAAGAACATGGTGAAATCTATGCGGTCAACTTGAAGGGGCTGATTGACCAACTCAGACACGATTTAAGCCGTCAAGATATCAATGTTGTTATTGGACGTCTTAGCGACTACGACGGACTCAGTAGGAGGAGGTCTGAACATTGGACAATGATACGCAACGCTCAGGTGGAAGTTGCCACGGCTGATCCCCATACCGAATGGGTAGACACGGATGATTTGAATGACGGCCGAAACTGGGAAGGGCACGAGATTGAAAACAACCTGCACTATTCTGTAGAAGGATATAATATTCTAGGCCAGCGCTTTGCTGATAAAGCCATCCAACTGATTAAGATGAAGTCCGAATAGGGATTTCGATCCGGCAGATTTTCATGTGGAGCACGGCAAACCAGTTGCCGCTGCATTGACCACCAAGCCAACAGCAAACGTCAGCACGACTACGACCCAGGCGATGACGAGCACACGCCTGACCGGGCCACCTTAGTACCACTCAGTGGGCAGAAACCGATTAGGACAGATAAGTCACAGACGACTCTCCTGAAGATGTCGCCTGGCCGCTACCGCATCGACCCATAGCCTTACGCTCTAAGCATGAAACCGTATGATTTCCCCTTGACTGCCGGAGAAACCGAAGTCGTCGTTCTGCAATAGAACGAGACAGAAATACGTGACGAACATCGCAGGATTATCCCACCACGATGATGTCAATTAATCTACATCTCGCGCTGAGACTAGTGGTTGATGAACACTTTAAGAGGAGACTGTGAAAAGAAAATCGCTAAGCCGGAGAAGATACTGTTGAAATAATAGAGGATCAACTTGAGAGGAGATCACTCAAATCCAGACCATCCTGCCTCGATTTTATGAATTGACAGCCGTGTACTGAACATCGACGAACCGCCATACTGCACGACTGCGATACCACAAGCGGACGTGAAGCATTCGACCATCAGTCGGTAGCCCCATAACATGTTGCGAGAGGTTGGTGCCTAAATCACCACTATTATAGATATCCCTTGCACCAGGACTCGAACCAATAAAAAACCACCAATTGGTGACAGGCTGTTCATTGGCCGTCCATTGAAATGTGATGTTCGCCTCACCCAATGCGCTGCCAGCAATCGGATCCATAACCACCGGAACCACGAAGGACGAAGCGGTCAACTGTTGATCAACAAACTGCCAGATTTCTCCAATTCGATACCAGAGTCGGATATGCAAAATCCGACCATCGGTCGGTAAACCAGAAACAAGGTGTTCCAGATTCACACCTAGATCGGAGCTGTTATAAACATCGCGAGCTCCTTGCGTTGACCCAATATACAACCACCAGTTGCTCACTGGCTGATTGTTGGCCGACCACCTGAGCAAGAGCTCGGAGCTGTCTAAGGTACTGAAAGGCAGTGGGCTAATCATTCCAGGCTCCACAAGAGTGGCAGCAGTCAGCTGTTCATCGACGAAGCTCCACAGCCCTCCTATTCGATACCATAGACGGACGTACAGGACTCGACCATCTGTGGGCAACTCTGAGACACTCACCGAGGTCTGGATCCCTAAGTTCCCACTCGAATATAGATCTGAGGCACCTCGATTCGATCCAAGATACAACCACCAGTCATCAACAGCATGCCCATTATTGGTCCATTCGAACCCGGCATTGGAACTCTCTAACGTACTCTGAGGCAAAGGACTCGTGAGTGATGGAGCGGCGAACCTCGCCGCTGTAAACTGTTCATCAGTAAACTCCCAGAAGCCGCCTATGCGATACCACAACCGCACATACAGGGACCGACCATCTGTCGGCAAACGCGAAACCAAAAGCGATGTCGTAACGCCTAAGCTCTGACTATTATAGACATCCCGCGCACCCTCAGTTGACCCAACATACAGCCACCATTCCGTCACTGGTTGATTATGGGCCGTCCATGCAAACGTCACGGCAGAGCTATCCAACGTTGCATTGAGCAAAGGACTGATCAACGTCGGTTCCAAATTGAGCTCCCAGCCTAGGTCAGCAAGCAACTCCCCTGCTAACCCTATCTGATGAATCGCTTCCCCATTGCTTATGGAGTGCTCCATTAATTGATCCGGCTTTATCACCTTGTTGAAATGCGAGACAGAAGATCCCGGGGAAGGATTCCTCGGTGCATACAATTGAACGTGTCCACTGCCTGCATCATGACCAGCCGTTAACTGTCCACTGTTGGCGACTGTTTCTGGCCCAGTGAAATGTAAGTGTGACTGGGATGTACTGGCCTGTACTCGTTGACCGTTTGTCATCGTTGGATAGTCAGCAGGAAGAGCATTGTGTTGTTCTACATAACGAGAATAGACATCATCAATGCCAAAGAATTTTTCGCCAGTTGATGGATTCACGAGAGAGAGAAACCCTAACCCATGCCCGATTTCATGTAACACTACGCTCACAAAATCATATTGCCCCTCAGGGGGGTTACCATCAAGTCCAAAGTAAAACGCAAAATCGCTACTGAAGGTGATACTCATATCGCTGATGGAAGGGGCCAAATCCATGCCGGAAAATTTATTAGCCAGCGCTTGCACATACCAGGTATTGGCCACGGGCGTATTCGAAAAATTTCGATGAACGGTGGTTGGTCCAGCCTGAGCTAAAATTCCTGCACCTAAAGGATCCACATTCGCGTCAACAGTAATCGCGACTGAGCTATTCAAGAGATCCCCCCAAATAGTGGCGGCATATTCGAATGCCTTCAAGCGAGCTTGCCCCACTGTCGTCGCAGCATTCCCTCCGATTGGGGTAAATGGTGTCGGATCATTCAACCCTTCGTTCGCGCCGTCTCTATTCACCACGGTAACGGTTGCAGCAGCCAACGTGTGCATAGGCACGAACCATCCACTCGAAATGATCACGACAGCGACAGTAATAAACCGAAAAAATTGAGACACGCTCATATACATATTAGGGCATCCTCTTTTTCAAAATAATATCCACTTCAACTAAGGAATAGCCGGTGACAACGGAGGAGCGACAACCGTATCCATCTGTTTTTGTGGAACCTTCAGCCCACATTGGAATTTTCCTTGCAACTGAATCATCGTGCCTCCACTCGCATCCGTCGTTTCCACGAGTTCCGGCTCCTTAACACTCAACGACCGCTGTAGAGGGACAAGAGGTGCTACTGTGGATGCTCCCTCAGACTCTGCTGAACGAAAACCCATAGATTCAGAAGGAAACGCTCTTCCCCTACTCTCATTCTGCTGATGCAACGATTCGATCTGTGCCGTATTCGTATTCACTTGAGCAGGTGCGACAAGCTCCCCAAAAGACGTGGACGCCATGCTCAGGAAGAGCGATGCCGCGAGGATCCCTGCGTGAATAGCCATCTGGGGCAACCGTACATTGTTCATATGATGTCGACGCTCCTCATCAAGAAATCATTAGTGTAAATGTGTTCTGAATTTTTCGGCCATGAAAAGTCCATCGTTAAGAAAATTCCGTCATGACTCCACTAACACCATTAAAACGAGTAATAACGAGATCAAACGATGTGTTCTTTTTAGAGATTTTTTGAAACGCAATGGACGAGAAAGCGTAAGAAAAGGAGGGAAACGAGCATTGTGCCAAGGCACAAAGTCAGACTCACAAGGTCATACTGTTGACTCACTATGTTCGATTCACTCTCGTTAGGTGCGAAAAACCCACAGATTTATCTAGTAGGAGCATTCCATACCCGCAGATTCCCCCTTCCCGATGGCTGACGGAAATTGGCTTGCGGATAGCGCAACGAAGTAATCGGTCAGTCAGGACGCACTGAGAGCTTAATCAGGTGATACTGCAAGAATGGCAGGAAGAATCAATACAAAGACCGGCTAGCCTCAATCTATAGACCGGAAGAAGCTATTCTTTCGGAAATAAACCAGGCCAACCTTTGGGGGGATTAGTGAGATGATAGAACGTAGACTTATTGCGAGCGACACATTGACGTGATAAGTTCGCGAAATCGCCATCGCGCCTTGGGTGTTCAACAAATTGTATGACTTCCTGGTTCTCCACAAAAAGAAGCAGGGCGATGCTATCGTCGGTAGAAATGGATGAGAGCATTTCAAGCGGCCAGTCAAAACCTAATGTGTCATACACATGTTTGAGTGTCGAATACGGCCCTAAGATACAAACTTTGTCCCAGGCATTCGGTACGACTTTTTCCAGGTTCACAAATGTTCGACCCGAAGATTGAAATTGCCTGGTAATTTCTTCTGTGATCGTTGGCGTTGTTGAATCACACGCAGGCAAAATCAGCAGCAATAACAGAATACACCAACACTTCATGTGCCATGTTCTCCACGAAAGTAACAAGCAGGCCGAAAGAAATCATTCTTTTCGTATAGGCAAGCATGTGCATACATCACGCCTAAATATTACAACAGAATGCCGTATCCATTCCATCTCAGATTGAACAATTTTTTTGTAATTTCTCATTGTTCTCCTCACCCGCAATACGATAGCATACCGTCGACTTAGGCTTGAACGCATTGACTGTACAAACTGCATTAATGAGGTCCGCATGACACGACGAAACCAAAATCCTTCCTCTAGCATGGCTGATTTGGCCGACCCGCATGATCTCTATCAAAAGAGTGTGCAAAGTCCAGACAATGATATGAATTTTTTGTCCAATTATTTCAAGGAATACACGGGCGAAGCTCTTCGTCATTTCCGTGAAGACTTTTGTGGGACCGCCTATCTGTCTGCCTATTTTGTGACGCAACATGTAAAAAATCATGCAATTGGCGTGGACTTGGATTGGCCAACATTGAATTGGGGAATCAAACACAACATTTCAACCTTGGCACCAGATCAACAGCAGCGTATATCATTGTTAAATGAGAATGTCTTAGACGTTCAACCGCCACGCTCGCAAATGATTGCCGCATTGAATTTTTCGTATATGGTCTTTCATGACCGCGCCACGTTGCTTCAATACTTGACGAACGCGAAGGAGTCGCTTCAGCCCGGCGGGGTGATGGTCATGGATATTTGGGGAGGAAGCGAAAGTCAGGTTCTTCAGGAAGAAGCACGAGAAATTGAAAACTCAGAAGACGACAATATTGGGGATTTCATTTTTACATGGGATCAAGACACATTTGACCCCATGACCCATTTGTATACGACGCGCATTCATTTTTCCTTTAGTGACGACAGCGAAATACGCGATGCTTTTGTGTACGATTGGCGATTATGGACCATCCCCGAAGTCATAGAGATCATGACCGAGGCTGGGTTTCAGGATTGTCATGTGCTCTGGGAGGGCACGGATCCCGACACAAAGGAAGGGACAGCTATTTATGAACGGACTGAAAAAGGAGATGCAGATCTAGCATGGATTGCCTATCTGGTTGGACACACACCGTCCGCCTAACATAGGGCACAACGGTCAATGTCCACCCACATTCTGGACTTGAAAAATGCCTTGTGAATCTTTCTCAAGTTCATAAGCGAACCAACGCTTAACCCCTTTCGATTGTTCTCGCCGAAACGCCACCACCGCTCGCCGACCATCTGTCCGAAGATTGATTGCCCCATAGACACCCACATTCCGCTTGAACAGTTCGTCAAGAATTTCCTCCCGCTCTTGTTGAAGGCCTTTCTTTTTTGCTTGATCGGTTTCCTTGGCAAGCTTTCGCACGATTGTATTAAGCTTGCCTCTGAGCGTCAGATCCTCCTTTTCCCGTGTCGACCGGAGCAATTCAGTACACAGCACCAAAGGTCGATGTCCTCTTCCCTTCTTGCCGAGTAAACCTAGGAGATCAGGACGAGGATGCACATGGCTCTCTTCGTCCCCTGATGACACCACGAATGCCGCAGGACGCGTGGCCTCCAAAAATTCGTCCGTCACGTCCGACGCCCCATGATGACAAGACTTCATAAGATCAACGGTAAATCGAGTTCTCGCACGCTCAATCATCGCAATGGTTTCTGCAATCGTGCTTGGCGCACGACCATGGTTACCATAATGTCGCATCAAAAAATGTTCGGCAGGCGTGTTGAGATCACCACCAAAGAGCACAGAAAAGTCTCGATACTGTAGACGTAACAACACCGAATGCCCATTCTTCGTTTTGCCCACATTCATCGCTTTCCCCGTGAGTGAACTGGCAAATGTACGAAGCCCCGGCTTGCCGTTCGGCGCTTCCTCAACCACTGGGCCTAGCACTTCAATGGTAAATTCGGCGTTATGTGAAGGGGCAAAACCCGGCATCCACGTGCGCCCATCTTCCTGCTGACCATGTTCAGTAGAGAGCATGGAGATATCGTCAAATCGATCACTATTCAACGCGGTCCACAGGAGCTTGGGGTACCGCTTCCGTCCACGCACAGCCGCCTGAGCATAGAGGGTACGCGCCGAAGTTTTACTCGCACGAAGATCTGTCAGAAAACCTTTATCCACTGCACCCAACGACTTTTTCCCCGTCCGTTCCAACAACCCATTATGATACACATGCTTAAATGAAATTTGTTCATTGTCGAACACATCCTGAAATCCTTGGTAATGATCACTATCAGGGTGTGTGATTATGGCTGCATGAAAGGAAAATTTTTTCTTGAAATCCCTGAATCGATAATTTAGGTAGCCTTTCATATGATCGCCAAGGCCTGCATCAATGATCATAATCTTTTCTTTGGTACCCACTTGAGGAATCGTGAGAATACACCCATCTCCTTGTCCGACATCGAGGAAAATCATTTCGAGAATACGTTCTTCTTGATAGTCGGTTTTCTTAATGGCAAATATCTCTTTCCCCCATGTCACTTCTGACCATTTCGTGTTGAGATCCTTGCCAATACGAAGCCAATCACCCCAAAGTAATTCCTTCTTCTTCGTTTTGAGATTCTTTGCATCGTACAGATAGACCACGGGACCTTTTGCATACCGAATCATGGCCATGATTTGCCTCCCTGCTTTCCCGTCTCAGATGATCGAAACAGACATAGTCTATCTCTAGTCAAAGTGCGAAATTTTGTCAATGGCTCTCAATGACTCAAGACATTCGCAGGCATTTAGAGGGACTTTTGAATTTTTTATTCCAGTGGTCCACAAATCGCCTGGAGGAAACCGGCATGATTAGCTGAAGGGCATGGTCAAAAAAGTCCGCCCAGCATGACCGCAACCTTTTTGACGCGCGGAGCGTACTCTCAGTACGTGAGCACGGCAAAAGGGCGAGAACGCGGCTGGTGGCTTTTTTCAACATGCCCTTGGTTGATCTCAGGCATATCACTTGCTACATACATAGCCTCAATTCTTTCACGTTCTATCCATCATCCATAAACGATGTCGCTAAACCTCATAGACCTTTCAACTGTCCTAGCGGAAATTCAGCCAATTCTGACAGGTGGATTCATTCAAAAAATCCATCAACCTCATGATTTCTCTTTGACTTTAGACATTCGCTCTCAAGGGACCAGTGTCGTGGTCTATATTTGCACTGAACCTAAGTTGGCCAGACTGCATTTCGTCTCCAAGAAATTCCCTAATCCGCTGACTCCCCCACCCTTTTGTCAATTCTTACGCTCACATCTCGAAGGAGGGCGAATTCAGGAAATCACTCAACAACCAGGAGATCGTCTCGTCTCTATGACCATGAGAAAAGATGAAGCGGCCTATAAGTTGGCGATTGCGCTTTGGGGGAATAGAGCCAATGTCTTATTGCTCAATGGGAAAGACCTGCTTTTACGCTCGTTGAAAGAATCTCGCGTAAAAATTGGAGAGCGATTTGTTCCACCGACAATACGTCCATCTGCATCGACCCAACTGTCTTCTCCTTGGAAGACAGAAATAATTGAAAAGCCAACACAGACAGAAGAATGTTTTGCATCGCTCTATCCAGTATCAGCTGCACTGGAAAAGTACTATGAGAAAAGAGAGTGTGAGGACAATCAACGCACACTCCACGACCAACAATTGACCCATGCAAGAAAATCACTGAAGGCCGCAAAAGGAAAGCTCGGTGGATTACGGGATGATTTAAAAAAAGCTGAGCGTTATCGTGAACATGGGCGCTATGGCGAGTTAATGAAAAGCAAGCTTCACGACATGCATAAAGGCCAGGAGACCGCCACCCTCACCGATTATTTTGATCCAGCGTTACCCACGTTGACCCTTCCCCTTGATCCCGCAAAAGATCCCGTCAGAAACATGGAAGACTATTTTCGGAAACATCACAAATACCTTGGAGCCCAAGAACATCTCCTCCCTAGAATTGAGACCCAAGAACAGACAGTCGCGAAATTGGAAGAACAGCTTACTCAAATAGAAGAAGGAATCATGGATCCAACGTATTCACCTCAATCAACAAAGAAAAGTCAGCCCCCACCGATGCCTCGTTCCGCAAAGGTTAAACCAGCACCTGCGCAAGGCTATCGCACATACACATCGGAGGATGGGATAGATATCTTGGTCGGAAAAAGCGCGAAGGACAATGATCACCTGACCTTTAAAGTCGGCAAGCCCGATGATCTGTGGTTACATGCCCGGGGCATGCCGGGCTCCCATGTCATCGTTCGATTAGAAAAAGGCCAAACCATCCCGCACGAAACATTAAAAGACGCCGCGACCTTAACGCTTTGGTTTAGTGATTTGAGAAAAAGTGGCAAAGGAGAAGTGATTTATACACTACGGAAGTTCGTCAAAAAAGCCAAAGGCCAAAAACCCGGCGCCGTGCAAGTCACCCGAGATAAAGCCCTGTGGATCGAATGCAAAGATGACCGCCTAGAACGCCTCAAAGGAACCCCCTCTTAAGCTTCCAGCAGCCCGCCTTCCTGACACACTTTCGAGGTACATCAACAGATCAGCGACCATTCGATCTTCAGTGGATTGATAAATAGATGATGACGTATCAATAAAACTGTGAAGAAGGTGTTGATGCGGATATCAATATGACGCAGAAAATATGGCCTGGGGTGAATCTTCAGCCATGATTCTCAATAAATTGATTGTGAAACTTGGCGTGATCTTACAGATTCTTCCTCTTTTTGCTCCTTACGCTTTCCACCTATAAACAAGCGCATCAATTCCCATCTACATATATTTCTGCTGAAGACGACCTCGCCTGAAACACTTTATTCCTACCGTCAAAGTCTGTTCTTGACTTTCTCCTTAAAACGCGCAACGATGTACTAGAGTAAGGGTTGCCTTGCTTGCTGATCCGAAAAATTCTAACGTGATCAATGCCATCGACCGCCTCGCTGATGAGCCCACATTCCCCCGAAGGATCCCATGCGTACGGCCTTTGGCTTTCTGACACGGAATAGGCAATCTCCTCTTTAGACTATTCGCTTTCTCATAATTTTTCCCTGTTATTTATGTCAAAAAGATTATATTCCGGGCGCTATGAAGTCCAAGAATTCATCGCCGATGGTGAGATGGGAGCTGTGCATAAAGCATGGGATAATACCAGCTTCGATCACATGGTCGCGTTACACGTCATCCACTCACATCTCAGTAGTGATGCGAGCTTCATCGAACGATTCCGCGATGCAGCCCGAAAGACCATGCAACTTCAGACACATCCGAATATTATAAAAATTTTGGATGTAGAACATGATCATGGAATCGACTATCTGGTCATGGAATATTTCCCATCAACCAATCTTCGCGACTGTATACAAACCCACGGCAAGTTCCGTATCCAGGATGCCACGCACGTCATTCGTCAAATTGGTGAGGCCTTGTCTCATACTCATTCCTGCGACCTTCTTCATCGCGACATTAAACCCTCCAACATCCTTCTTGACAATAACCAACAGGCCAAGTTGACCGATTTCGGCATTGCCAAAGCGATGAGCGACGCACCACTCACCGCGACAGGCCAATTAATTGGCACGCTCAAATATATGTCGCCAGAGCAAGCTGGTCATTTGAAATTGGATGAAAGAACAGATCTCTATTCACTGGGTATGGTTTTTTATGAACTGGTCACTGGAAAGAATCTCTGGAATCATATTCCTAACCTCACGATCTACGGTCAACTCCAAACCGAAAAAACCGTCCCTCCACTACATTTCCCGCCGGGTGTGCCACAAGAAATACAAGAAATCATTAAAGATCTGCTCAGGTTTGATCCATTGAAACGCGTGCAAAATGCACAATCCTTGATCAGTCGACTAGAGAATCTCGAACCAATATCGAGCAATGCCCCATTGAGCAAGCAAGAGGAAGATTCCGATATAACTCTAGTCAGAGTTCCAATAGAAGCTCCCGTTCGACAAGGAGACGATACCACTGAGGAAATTCATCGGGCACCCACGAATCCAACATCCACTCAGGCACCCTCAGTACCATTGAAAGGTTCAGTCACGAAACAGACATCTGATAACCCATCCCCTCCTTTGCAACATCTTGAAGATGATCCAGCGGAAAAAGCCAAGGACCCGGCAAAACCCTACTATTTTGTTGATGATTCACATTCGTTTAACAAACATCGGGAAGAGACCGAAGCTAAAAAACCCCTCTTCTCAGATCAATTTCCAGCACCGAATCCTCATTCATCACATTCTTTTTTTACGATAAAAAAAATGCTTGGCATCGCATTCATTTTTCTTGTTGGAGCGGCGCTATACTGGAACCAGGCATTTTTCTCACCATCTCAGCCATCACAGGAAAAGTTAGTTTTTCAAGAAACAGAAAACAGAGAATTTCAAGAAATAAATGAGCAGAATTTTACAGAGACCCTAACTTCTGACCTCAATCAACAGACGACAACCACTTCAAGCACCCAAATAACAGAGATCGCTCAACAGACCAAGGCGCTGCCGGATATCCAAGCGGCAGATGTGGCTCAACAAGCCACGGTTGCTGATGACATTCAGGCCACCAAACTTTCGCAGCAGACCCCGGCTGCGACCAATGTTCAAACTGAAGACCTCGCGAAACAAGCAAACGTTATTGCTGAGGCGCAGGCTGATGAACGTGCAAAACAAACCCAAGCTGCTGCCGACGCTCAAGCGGCCCAACGCGCTAAAGAAGCCCAAGCCGCTGCCGCAGAAGCTGCTATACGAACCAAACAGGCTCAAGCTACTGCCGCTGCTCAGATAGATGCAGACATTCAAACGTCAAAAATCAGCGAACAGGATCAGGCTGGTGCAGATGCTCAAGCCGCCAAAGCTCAGGCTGAAGAACTCTACCAACAGGCCAAAGCGGCCACTGAGGCTCGCGCTGCAGAACTCGCCAAACAAGCCCAAGCTACTGCCAACGCTCAAGCCGCTGAACGTGCCCGACAAACTCAAGTCGCTGCCAAGACTCAAGCCGCTGAACGTGCCCGACAAGCTCAAGCTGAGGCAGCAGAAACACAAGCATTGATGCGTTTGCTAGAAGAACTACGTGGATCGGTAGTCAAAAAAGATCTATCAGCGCTAAAGCGACTGAGCACAATGTCTGAAAGCCGGTATCGAATGCTCAACGATCTTTTTTCACGGTATCGGACTGTTGAAGTTTCAATAGGAGATGTGATCAGAACTGCTGCTAGGGCCACCGCGACACTACAAATTACCAAGCTGATCAGGCCCAATGGTATGATCGTTCAACCTCATCCCATTGTGCAAGATATCAAGGTGACCATACTAAAAGATGAGGCGCAATGGAATCTCCCTGCTTGGTAGATTTGTCCCTCCCATTCACCTCACGGATTGCTCTCACACGAGATTACCAATATGACCATCATTATGAAGGTACTCACTTCATCCACCATGAGCATAATCCTTCATCCAACACGATGCCCAATGACGTCTCATAATCTGAGCACCCGTAAATCATTGGCACGCAGAACGAATCCACTACGAGCAGAACTGCAAGCAACTCATTGAATAGGTAATGGAACCAGAGCTGGTTCATTTAATTGGAGCGGGCGAGGGGATTTGAACCCCCGACAGCTTGCTTGGGAAGCAAGAACTCTACCACTGAGTTACGCCCGCTCATCAGGTTAGACTAGGCATTCTAGGTTCGTTCTTGAGCGTAGTCAAGAATTCACTCGTTCAGGAGAAAGCCGACGCGTTATTCTCTTGCCATTTCGATGACGGCAAATTTACGCTTTCCAATTTTCATAGAAATTTTTTGCGTGGGCTTAAAACTCAGTGAAGCATTAATGTCATCAATTTTTGCTCCATCTGCTTGGATGGCATTCTGAGAGATCAACCGACGTGCCTCGCCCTTGCTAGAGACTAAACCCGTCCTCATCAAAACATCCACGAGTAACATCGAGGGATCATCACTATTCACGAAGTCTTCTGTCTTGAGGACGATGTGCGCGTCAGGTTCATCCGGGAAATCTCGTTTTTGAAAGCGTTGCTGGAAATCCGCTTTGGCTTCCTCTGCCCCAGCTTCCCCATGGTATTGACGAACGAGTTGTTCTGCCAACGTTTTTTTTGCCTCCATAGGATGCTGTTGCTTCACATCGTCTAAATTCGAAACGGTGAGCAACTCATAATATCGCAACATGAGATCGTCACTGATCGACATGAATTTTCCATACATATCTGCGGGACGATCTTCTAGCGCAATCACGTTTCCAAAACTCTTGCTCATCTTTCGAACACCATCTGTTCCCTCTAATAACGGCATCGTCAGGACGACCTGGGGTTTTTGTCCATAGTTACGCTGCAAGTCTCGCCCAACTAAGAGATTGAACTTTTGATCAGTGCCACCAAGCTCCACATCTGCTTCCAAGGCCACAGAATCATAACCCTGCACGAGAGGATAGAGAAACTCATGGATGCTAATAGGCTTTTGATCCCGATACCGCTTCGAGAAATCATCACGCTCCAACATCCGCGCGACGCTATAATGAGAACATATTTCCACCATTTTTTCAGTGGGCATCGCACTCATCCAGCGACTATTAAACTCAATACGAGTTTTTTTAGGATCTAAAATTTTGAAAATTTGCTGCTCATAGGTTTTGGCGTTGGCCAGCACTTGCTCCTTGGTGAGTGCCTTCCGCGTTTCGGACACACCACTAGGATCCCCAATCATTCCAGTAAAATCTCCGATGAGGAAAATCACCTGGTGACCTAAATCTTGAAAATGCCTCAGCTTCTGTATTAGAACGGTATGGCCAAGATGTAAATTTGGAGCCGTCGGATCAAACCCCGCTTTGATCTTCAGCGGACGTTGCTCCTTCAGCGATGCAGTAAGCTTCGCTTTCAGCTCATCAAGCTGAATCACTTCAACCGTTCCTCGAAGAATGAGCTCTAATTGTCGGTCAAGTTCTGATGTGGTCATATGCAGATTCGCAATCTGTTCGTCATTTAACTCACTCTCTTTTCAATTCGTGCTGTGACTGTGACAAAGGGCTCTAGTTGTTGGAGGCGTTTCTTGCCAATGCCGGAGACCTTCACGACGTCATCCACATGCTTGAAGACCCCATGGATCGATCGATAGGACACAATTCGATCAGCTAATTTTGTTCCAATCCCAGGAAGCGATTCCAATTCCCGACGAGATCCGAGATTGAGGTCAATCAAGACTGATCCATGAGCTAGCTGAGGATTATTCGCTTCCCGTTCAACCGCTGAACGTTGCGCCCCATTAGGAGTGAATACCTCCGTGGTTGGAGCCAAAGATAACTGACTCACGCGAAACTGATCCGGCGCAGAGAACACTGATTCACGATCATGATGAACAATTGGAGGTTGAGGCCAACCAACCCACAACACAGCCAACACACTGGTCCCCAAGATGCCACTTTTCAGAAGCAGCGACTTTCCCCAAGACCAGGCGCCACCATCTGTATTCTCAGCTACCATGATCAATCTTCTCGTTTTCCGGGTCTATGATTATGGTCGTTTGCGAGCTTGATGAATGGCCAGGCTCTCAATATCTTCTGCCGCTTCCATCATTCCTTCAGATAACGTCGGATGAGCATGAATCATATCGGCCACATCCGTCACGGTGACACCACCTTGCATCGCCAACGCACTTTCGTGAATCAGATCAGCCGCATGCGATCCAATAATATGAACCCCAACAATTTGCTTGGAGTGTTGATCGGCAATAATTTTAAACTGCCCCGTTGTTTCTCCGACAGCTTGCGCTTTACCCAAACCACCATACCGAAACCGCCCAACTGTGGTCTGCAGTCCCTGTTCTGTCGCCTGTTGTTCCGTCAATCCGACGCGCCCTATCTCGGGGAGTGTAAAGATTCCTGCAGGGATCACGTCATAATTAATAGACTGGGTGGTCCCCATTGCATTTGCTGCCGCGACTTTCCCTTGCGCGGATGCAACGTGGGCTAGCATAGATTTCCCCGTCACATCACCTATGGCATAGACACCAGGAACTGTGGTTTGCATATGTTCATCGACCAGGATTTCTTCTCGAGCTCCTGTCTTCACACCCACCGCTTCCAAGCCCAGCCCACGCGAATTCATGCGGCGCCCGACGGATATGAGCATCTTCTCCGCAACGACCGTCTCTCCTGAACTCAGTGTTGCGTGAATGCCCTCTGCCGTGCTTTGCCAATCTTGTATGGTCGTCTGCATGGCTAGCTTGATTTTTCTCTTTTTACATTCGCGTGTCAGAATGGCCACCGTATCGGCATCTTCCATGGGCAACAATGTGGGCATCATTTCAACCAACGTCACCTGACTCCCCAGTCCACTGAACAAACACGCAAACTCACAGCCCTCCACTCCCCCACCGACAATCAGGAGACTCCGCGGAATCTCTGTCAGATCCAACGCATCCTTGCTCGAAAGAACGCTCTTGCCATCAATTGGAAATTGCGGGAGCTGCGGCCAGGACGACCCAGTGGCCAAGACAATCGCGTCACCATCCAAGAGACTGCTTGCACCTTCAGAATGGGTGACACGGACCTGTCGATCACTGACTAATTCTCCTCGACCAACGACATGCTGAATTTTCCATTGCTTAAACAACGTGGTGATGCCTTTGACTAACGAGTTCACGACCTCATTTTTTCGAGTCATCATTCGCTTGAGATCAAACCCAATCGGGCCTTCAAATGTTAATCCCCAGCTTTCAGCATGTCGCGCCCGTTCGCCAAGATCCACGAGATTCAATAAGGTTTTACTCGGAATACATCCCCAATTGAGACAGACGCCTCCGACGGCTTCCTCTTCAACAATGGTGACCTGTGCGCCGAGTTGCGCAGCACGAATGGCCGCGACATACCCACCGGGTCCCGCACCGATAACAATGATACGCTTGAGAGAAGTCATTATTCTTCAGATGTCAGAAAAGCTTCATATTGCTCAGCAGTCATCAACGCATCAACCTCTCCAGGATTCGATAATTCCAACACCGCAATCCACCCCTGCCCATACGGATCTTTATTCAAAAATTCTGGGTGTTCCTCCAATTCCTGATTAACTTTCACGACGGTTCCGCTGACCGGCGAATAGATGGTCGATGTCGCCTTGGTTGATTCAACTTCACCCAGCTCAGCCTCGGCTGCGAGCGTGGCTCCGACTTCAGGAAGATCAATAAAGACGACATCACCCAACGCATCTTGAGCAAAATTACTAATCCCCAATTTTGCGGTATGACCATCAACTCGAATCCATTCGTGTTCTTTGTGATAACGCAAATCCTGTGGTTCCATCCCTACCCCCTTTTGATCAAGATCATCATAGGCCCTAATAAGAATCTGAATGCTGAATATTGTTCTTACTCATCAAGTTTATTGAAACGACGGTCAAATATACCTGCAATAGAACCCTGCAAAACTCTCTTGGGAAATATTGTTGCCACTGGGTAGGAACCTAGTGAATATTTCACACCAATAGCCCATAGAGACTCAAGATCAGATACGCATCTTGAGCTAGACGGAATGTTCAAAAAAGTTCGCCCAGCAAGGCCGTAGCCATTCCCGGCCTTCGTAGCTCACTTCGGCGGAGTAGGCTCGACGCGCGGAGTGTAGCTCCAGTACGTGAGCACGGCACTATGGCGGGAACGACGCTGAGGGCTTTTTTCAACATTCCCATTAGGAAAATGCACGAAGATCGTGAACCACACCTATGCCAGAAGGAAAATTTTGCAGCGGAGACGCATCGCTTGCTGCGGTTGTCGAACGCAAACGCTTTCCGCCTTTTGCCGGCATGCTGACCCACACACGCCGAGGATCATCGACCACAGGTAGCAAACGATCAAGCACCGCCTTGGTAGAAATGCGTCGCAACTTTTCAATCACCGCCTGCTCGGTATAGGTCGAATGTCGATCAATTTCTGGTCGCACAAAGAAAAATGAAAACGGTCGGCGTGTCGCATCCATGGCATCTTCAGCAAATTTCACCAAGGCTCCAACCGGGTTGGTTAAAGCATGAGGATGCAATTCTAACCCAAATTGAACAGCAGGATAATGCGAACGAAGACGCTCGACCACGGCTTCGAGAATTGCCAGTCGTTGACGAGCTTTCCAACCGGCCCATCGCCAAAACAGCGTATCATTCGTTTTCGACCCCAACTGAACGGAGCCTCCGCGTGAAACATTGGCCATGCGTAACGGTTCGAATCCTTCATAAAAAACCTGAGATGAATCGAACGTGACGCCAAACTGCTTCTCAAATCGCTTCAGCCCGATTTGTGTTACCCCATCAACAGGACCAAGAGGATGATCATTCAGGAACACCACACCATCCACACCTTCTTTGCAGATTCGCATTAAAAACCGTGACACGAATTCCTGATAGGCTGGGTGAAACAGATCAAACCATTGGGTGGCTCGAAATGACTTGGTATCGATATGATACGCCCGATCATGCCATACCTGATGCTCGGTAGGAGCCCAATTTCCGAGGCAGCGAAGATTAACCCCAACATACATCAACAAACCCGCGCGATGACTCCGAACAGCATATGAGCGCAATAATGATTGGAGTCCACCAATGTCCGGACGCTTCTCCGAATTTTGCAATTCCGCTTGATTCAACGCCGATCGTTCACACCCCAGATCAATCAGCAACGTGGTAACCCCATCGTGCTTCATCTTTGTGATACCTTCTTCAAATCCTTCAGCCACCGGCAACTGATTCAGAGCAAACCGGATCGCTTGTGTATCTAGGGGAGGCGCCTTTCTTTCTTCAAGCAACCCTTTAATTTCATTCAGCCGCTGAGATGAATGAGATCGATAGCGCTGCCCCATTGGCGCGGAAGCCAACCAGCGATACTCCTGCTGAGCAGACTCCCAATCCTTCACTTGATCATAGGATTTCCCCAACCACCAATGCCCGTCCCCCTCAAGATCGGCCTGAGGATCTAGCGCGAGCATTCGGGTCAACTCCCGTATGGCCTCTTGAAATTGCCGCGCATCAAAATGGTCTCGAGCTTTTTTCAAAAGGCGCTCGTGGATTTGGCGAATATTCTGAGACCGTTGCGTCCTGGATACGGGAGGCCCCTGACCTGGCGAAATCTCGACGACCGGAGGCGAAGACACTGTCCCCGTCGGCACCTGTGCAGGTCGCGTACGCCCACAAGCCACAAACATCACGACACACAGCAGACAGACGACTGCCATATGAAAGAAATGCTGAAACTTGTGAGACAACACCGACATACGCAATGAACCGCTCCTAGTTCAAT
The DNA here is from genome assembly GCA_029261255.1 of Nitrospirales bacterium. GTDB lineage: Bacteria > Nitrospirota > Nitrospiria > Nitrospirales > UBA8639 > Nitrospira_E. The sequence continues at coordinate 462 of JAJDBQ010000142.1, read as the reverse complement.
TCTGATTCAGCAAAAAAATACCGGATTTCAATTTGCCCATTTTCGACTGAATCGGACCCATGAACAGCATTCGCTTCAATCGACGCACCATGGTCTGCGCGAATCGTTCCGGCATCGGCCTTCTTGGGGTCCGTGGCGCCCATGAGATCACGATTGGTTTTCACTGCATTCGTGCCCTCTAAGGCCAAAACAACAACCGGGCCTGAACACATATAGGTCGTCAAATCATTAAAAAATGGGCGCTCTCGATGCACCGCATAAAAGCCTTCAGCGGAGGCCTTCGACAACTGCATCATGCGTATCGCGATTGGACGCAACCCAGCCTCTTCATACCGCCGAGTAATATCACCAATCGCATGCTTCGCTACCGCATCAGGCTTAATAATCGCTAACGTTCGCTCCGCCATACCAGTCAATCCTTTCCGAAAATAAATAAAGTAAGTGAGAACCCGTCATTTTACG
>JAJDBQ010000141.1 GCA_029261255.1 Nitrospirales bacterium | reverse complement strand
CCGTCGCCCCTGACTCTCACTGGCCTTCGCCACATCGTCATACGGCACAAACGTCGCTCTCCCCAGATCTCCCATCACCTTCGTGAGCGCTGACGTCAAGGTCGTCTTGCCATGGTCCACATGCCCAATGGTGCCCACATTCAGATGCGGCTTCTTTCGCTCAAATTTCGCCTTCGCCATCCTCTTTCCTCCTCAAATCACTTTGCCATAAAAGAATAATTTATAAAGGGAGGCTTCACTCACCTTGATTCTTCTTAATAATTTGCTGAGCCATTAGCTTAGGAACCACCTCGTATGACTCAAACTCCATGCTATAGGTCGCTCGCCCCTGAGTCTTTGACCGCAAATCCGTTGAGTAACCAAACATCTCACTCAATGGAACTGCTGCATCAACGACTTGAGAGCCCCCCCTAGCCTTCATACCATGTATCTTTCCACGTCGACTATTCAAATCCCCAATAACATCACCCATAAAATCCTGGGGCACTAAAACCTCCACCTTCATCACAGGTTCCAACAAGACCAAGTCGGCCTTCTGACAGGCACTGACCAGTGCCATTGATCCCGCAATCTTAAAGGCCATCTCGCTGGAGTCAACTTCATGAAATGAACCATCATACAACGTCACCTTTAGGTCCCTGAGAGGATAGCCAGCCAAGATCCCACTCTCCATCCGCTCCCTCACGCCCTTTTCCACAGGGGCAATAAATTCCCTCGGGACCGAACCACCAACAATTTTATTAACAAACTCCAAGCCCTTACCAGACTCCGCTGGCTCAACTCGAAGCCAAACATGACCGTACTGGCCTCGCCCACCTGTTTGCTTTACATATTTCGCTTCGGCCACTGCCATGCCTCGAATGGTTTCACGATAAGCAACCTGAGGCTTTCCTACATTTGCCTGAACCTTAAACTCACGCAAGAGGCGATCGACGATAATCTCCAAGTGCAATTCACCCATTCCGGAAATAATTGTCTGCCCAGTCTCTTCATCTGTCTTAATACGAAAAGAAGGGTCTTCCTGAGCAAGCTTCTCAAGGGAATAGCCCATCTTATCCATATCCTGCTTAGTCTTTGGTTCGACAGCCAGAGAGATTACCGGTTCCGGAAACTTAATGACTTCAAGCAAGATCTGGTTATCTTCATCGCACAATGTATCCCCAGTCCTCGTATCCTTCAATCCAACCGCAGCAGCAATATCACCAGCCGAAACTTCGCTAATCTCCTCACGCTTATTGGCGTGCATTTTCAATAATCGGCTAATACGCTCTTTCTTACCCTTGGCCATATTATATACATACGAACCAGCTGTAAGCTTTCCAGAATATACTCGAAAATAGGTCAATTGGCCGGAAAATGGATCAGACATAATTTTAAATGCAAGAGCCGCAAACGGCTCACTATCCTCTGGCTTACGAGTAATCTCACCCTCAGTAACTGGATCGATACCTCGGACAGGCGGAAGATCAAGCGGAGAAGGAAGATAATCAACAACGGCATCCAACAGAGGCTGAACACCTTTATTCTTAAAGGCAGAGCCACAAAACACCGGCGTAATCTTCAACCCTATAGCACCCAGGCGAATAGCTCGCTTAATTTCATCAACACCAAGGGTCTCGCCACCCAGATAACGCTCCATAACCCCTTCATCAAACTCAACAACCGCATCAAGCATCTTCTCTCGATACTCCTTGGCCTGCTCAATATTCTCAGCAGGAATATCACCTGTTACATAGTCAGCACCAAGAGTCTCATCATCAAAGATCAAGGCCTGCATGGTGATCAAATCTATGACGCCCCTAAATCCGTCCTCTTTTCCCAAAGGCAACTGCAAGACGACAGGATTCGCACCCAAACGATCAATCAAAGTCTGAACCGCAGGAAAGAAGTCCGCACCTACGCGATCCATCTTATTCATAAACGCAATACGCGGAACCTCATACTTATCTGCTTGCCGCCAAACAGTTTCCGACTGAGGCTCTACACCCTGGACAGAATCAAATACCGCAACCGCCCCATCCAAGACCCTCAATGAACGCTCAACTTCGATCGTAAAATCAACATGACCAGGAGTATCAATGATATTTATCCTGTTATCTTTCCATGAACAAGTCGTGGCCGCAGAGGTAATAGTAATACCCCGCTCACGCTCTTGCTCCATCCAGTCCATCGTGGCCGCTCCTTCATGGACTTCACCTATCTTATAAGACACACCCGTATAAAATAGCACGCGCTCAGTGGTCGTGGTCTTCCCAGCATCAATGTGGGCCATGATCCCGATATTCCGCGTTCGACTTAGACTAGTTTCAGTTATCACAATTCCTCACACAATAATGCTGCAAGAGATCTTGTCAATCAGGAGCACTCCAAGAAAGCCAACTCCTACCTAGAACAAGCTCACTGCAGCATAGACTCCAAAAATCACCATCGATAATGCGCAAAAGCTCTATTCGCTTCAGCCATTCGATGAGTTTCATCACGCTTCTTTACAGCCGATCCATTATTATTGGCAGCATCCATCAACTCCGCAGCCAACCTCTCCCTCATACTCTTACCGCTTCTCGATATCGCACAATCTTTTATCCAACGCAACGCCAATGCGATCTGACGGACAGGACGAATCTCAACTGGCACCTGATAAGAAGCCCCGCCAACACGCCGAGACTTAACCTCAACCATCGGCTTCACATTACCAAGAGCAGCATGAAAAACCTTCAGAGGCTCATCACCAGTCTTCTCCTTGACGATGTCAAAAGCGCCATAACACAACCGCTCCGCAGTACTCTTCTTGCCATCGCGCAAAAGAATATTAAGAAACCTACCCACAATTGGATCCTTATAAAGTGAATCCTGAACAACTTTTTGGCGAAGAACTAGAGGCCTACGTGGCATTGAAAATCTCTTCCAGAGTTATAAGACTAATAAATAAATTTGCCCAAAGAAGGAGAAGGGATTACTTGGGTCGCTTTGCTCCATACTTCGAACGACCCTGCTTGCGGTTCGCGACCCCCACAGCATCCAAGGCCCCACGGACCATGTGATACCGAACACCAGGGAGATCCTTAACACGACCACCACGAACAAGAACAATCGAATGCTCCTGCAGATTATGCCCCATTCCAGGAATATAGGCGGTTATCTCCAAGCCAGTCGTTAGCCTAACCCTAGCGACTTTTCGCAGAGCCGAATTAGGCTTTTTCGGCGTTGTCGTGTACACACGAAGACAGACACCTCTTCTTTGAGGACAGCTATTTAATGCAGAACTCTTACTCTTAGCTTTAATCGTCTTTCGACCCACTCGAATTAATTGATTGACTGTTGGCATTTTATTCCTAAGCTACTAATCAGATTCAAATTATTACTTAAATACATCCTTCATGGGAACCAGCCGATCTTATAGATTTAAGCTACTACTGTCAATACGAAATGGATACTTCCTAACAATAAAATAACTAAAGCATCTTAAATCATTACACCTTCGCAAGACCCGAATCTTCCTCCAACGCTGGGGCTTCATCCTCTGCTGGCCTCGGAACAAATGTTTCACGGTATTCACCCCAACCAGTCCCTGCAGGAATCAGTCTTCCGACAATCACATTTTCCTTCAATCCACGCAGTTCATCTGTACGGCCATTAATTGCGGCCTCAGTGAGAACTCTTGTTGTTTCCTGAAAGGAAGCGCCAGATATAAAACTATCCGTGCTGAGTGACGCCTTGGTAATACCCAACAAGACTGGCGTACCTAATGCTGGCTGCCCACCATCTGCCAATACCTGTTCATTTTCGTCGTCAAAGACAAATTTATTCACTTGCGTTCCAGGCAGGAATGATGTATCTCCTGCATTTTCTATCCTGACCTTTTTCAGCATTTGCCGCGTGATAACTTCGATATGCTTATCATTAATCACCACACCCTGCAAACGATACACTTCCTGAACTTCATTCACCAAATACTTTTGCAACTCGCGTGGGCCCAGCACACTCAAAATATCATGCGGGTTAGCCGAACCATCCATCAACGGCTCACCGGCTCGAACCCAGTCACCTTCATGAACATTTATATGACGACCACGAGGAATCAAGTACTCCTTCACATCACCAATCTTATTGTCCACAGTGACCTTTCGAAGGCCTTTGACAAATCCTTCAAACGAAACCTCTCCATCAATTTCACTTACAACAGCATGCTCTTTTGGCTTTCTCGCCTCAAATAACTCTGCCACACGAGGCAAACCACCGGTAATGTCCTTGGTCTTCGTCGTCTCTCGAGGAATTTTCGCCAAAACATCACCTGGATGTACCGTCCCACCCTTCTCAACGAAGATATGAGCACCCACGGGAAGCAAGTAACGCGCAGGGGACCCTGAACTCAATTTAGCAGTTTTCCCCGAGTCATCCTTAACGGAAAGACGCGGACGCAGATTGGTACCAGCCTGCTCAATCACCACACGACGAGACAAACCAGTCACCTCGTCAACTTCATCCTTGATCGTGACACCTTCCGCAATATCACCAAGCGCCACCTTACCTCCAACCTCGGTCAGAATAGTCAGCGAGTAGGGATCCCATTCTACAAATTTTTGCCCGATTTCAACTTTTCCACCATCTTCCACTTTGATCTTCGCACCATAGACCAAAGGATATTTTTCACGCTCACGTCCAGTATCATCAAATACCGCGATCTTGGCATTTCTCACCATCACAACCCAATCACCCTGCTGGGTCTTCACTGCCATATTGGGATTATTGAAATCTGCATTCTTTTTCGCATCAAAACTCAAATATTTCACAACCCCTACATGCTTAGATTCGAGCACTGTCTGCGCAACAACTTTACTAGCTGTCCCACCAATATGGAAAGTCCGCATTGTCAGCTGTGTGCCTGGTTCACCAATCGATTGCGCGGCAATCACACCAACAGGCTCCCCTTTTTCAACAAGACGACCACGAGCCAAATCTCGACCATAACAGCTGACGCACACACCCCAGCGTGACTCGCAGGTAAGGACCGAACGTATTTTTATCTGGTCAATGCCTGCTTCAACAATCGTTTGACAGAGCTCCTCATCTAATTCCTTATGGGCTTTTACAAGAATCTCCTGTGTAACAGGGTCATGCACATCATCCGCGGTTAACCGACCAAGAATCCGCTCATCCAACGGCTGAATAACCTCACCACCTTCAACTAATGCAGAAACAATGATACCGTTGGTGGTAAAACAGTCTGGCTCACTGACTATGACGTCCTGGGCAGCATCCACGAGTCGCCGAGTTAAGTAACCTGAATTGGCCGTCTTCAATGCCGTATCCGCCAAGCCTTTTCTCGCTCCATGCGTGGAAATAAAATATTGCAACACGGTTAGACCTTCACGGAAATTTGCCGTAATGGGTGTTTCAATAATTTCCCCAGATGGCTTAGCCATCAAACCACGCATCCCACCCAATTGTCGGATCTGCTGTGAACTTCCACGTGCACCAGAGTCTGCCATCATATAAATTGGGTTCAGACCTTCCGTTGCTCCTCGGCCACCACCTTCACTAATTTCCTTCATCATTTCAATAGCGATCTGTTCACTCACATGAGCCCAAATATCAATAACCTTATTATAGCGCTCTCCATTTGTGATGAGCCCTTCACTATATTGACTTTGAACTTGACTCACATCGCCTTGTGCGTGCTCAATCATCTCCCCCTTGCGAGAAGGAATATGCATATTGTCGATACATATTGAAACTCCAGCTTTGGTCGCATAGGAGAACCCTAAATCCTTCAAACGATCCAACATGACGACAACCTCATGAAGCCCAACCAAGCGATACACGCGATCCACTAATTTCGTAATCTCTTTTTTGGTCAACAATCGATTCACGTGGGAGAATGGCATATTCGCAGGAAGGATTTCCGACATGATCACGCGTCCCACAGTCGTCTCAACCAACTCATGCTCAATTCGAACCTTGATCCGCGCCTGCTCGTCAACTTCATCAGAATCATAGGCTATACGAACCTCGTCGGTAGACGAGAAGATCTTACCTTCGCCCTTGGCACCATCGCGATCATTGGTCAACCAATAACAACCGAGCACCATATCCTGTGATGGAACCGACAACGGACGACCATTAGCTGGTGAAAGAATATTATTTGCCGCCATCATTAAGACACGACACTCAATCTGTGCTTCAACCGAAAGAGGAACATGAACAGCCATTTGGTCACCATCAAAGTCAGCATTAAACGCTGCACAAACTAGCGGATGGAGACGAATCGCCTTACCCTCAACCAAAATTGGATCAAAGGCTTGTATGCCCAACCGGTGAAGGGTTGGCGCGCGATTCAACATGACCGGATGCTCACGAATAACCTCATCCAGCACGTCCCAAACCTCCGGGCGTTCCTTTTCAACTAATCGCTTCGCACTCTTGATAGTCGTCGCCGCACCACGCTCTTCGAGTTTATGGAAGATGAATGGCTTAAAGAGTTCGAGTGCCATTTTTTTAGGTAACCCGCATTGATTCAGACGAAGTTCCGGACCAACAACGATAACCGAACGCCCAGAATAGTCCACGCGTTTACCCAAGAGGTTTTGCCTAAATCGACCCTGTTTCCCTTTGAGCATATCGCTCAGTGATTTTAAAGGCCGTTTATTCGCGCCACGAATCACACGTCCCCGACGACCATTGTCAAATAAGGCATCAACAGCCTCTTGCAGCATGCGCATTTCATTCCGAATAATAACCCCAGGGGCCTTCAATTCAACCAGTCGCTTCAGACGGTTGTTTCGGTTAATGACGCGACGATAGAGGTCATTCAGATCAGATGTAGCAAACCGTCCACCGTCCAATGGAACAAGCGGACGCAACTCAGGAGGAAGTACAGGGATAGCATCCATAATCATCCATTCAGGATTATTTCCCGATGTATGAAAGGCTTCAATCACCTTAAGGCGCTTCGTTAACTTTTTCCCAACTGCAACTGAAGTCGTACTCTTTATTCTGTCATGTCGCTCATCCCATAACGCTTCGACATCAACCTTCCGCAATAACTCCCGAATGGCTTCTGCCCCAATTCCCACTTTAAAGGAGGTCGCACCATGCTCATCGACGCACTCACGATATCGCTCTTCAGTCAAAAGCTCTCGATCCTTCAGTTCCGTATTACCAGGATCCAAGACGACATACGCCTCGAAATAAAGAATTTTCTCCAATTGCTTCAGGCTCATATCCAAGAGAATTCCAATGCGGCTCGGAACTCCTTTCAAAAACCAAATATGAGCGACTGGTGCCGCCAATTCAATATGTCCCATACGCTCACGCCGGACTTTTGACTGAATGACTTCCACGCCGCACTTATCGCAGACAATACCGCGATGCTTCATTCTCTTATATTTTCCGCAATTACATTCCCAGTCTTTTGTCGGTCCAAAAATTTTAGCGCAAAAAAGCCCGTCACGTTCCGGCTTGAAGGATCGGTAATTAATGGTCTCCGGTTTCTTCACTTCCCCATAGGACCATGACCGAATCTTCTCAGGCGAAGCTATACGAATGCGCATCGCATCAAATGAGACCGCATCGCGAGGCTTTTCAAAAAGCGAGTAGATACTTTCCAATTGTATTCCTCCAGTTATAAGGAATGGTGAATGGGCATATGATGTGTACGCACCAATTACTCGGCTGACTTAATCAGTTCCACATCCAAGCCCAAACTTTGCAACTCTTTTACTAACACATTGAATGATTCAGGCAGTCCAGGTTCAAGGAAATTCTCGCCCTTCACAATTGCTTCATACATACGAGAACGCCCCGGAACATCATCCGACTTCACAGTAAGAAATTCCTGCAAAGTAGAAGCCGCCCCATAAGCCTGCAGAGCCCAAACCTCCATCTCCCCTAAACGCTGCCCACCAAATTGAGCTTTCCCGCCTAACGGCTGCTGAGTGACCAAAGAATACGGCCCAATGGAACGAGCATGAATTTTATCGTCGACCAAATGGTGAAGCTTCAACATATACATATAGCCAACGGTGACAGGGCTCTTGAAAGGCTCACCCGAACGACCATCATATACAACCGATTGGCCAGATTCTGGCAGACCTGCCTTAGCCAACAATTCCTTGATTTCTTTTTCTGAGGCACCATCAAAGACTGGAGTTTCGACTTTAATCCCCAGAGCATGAGCGGCCCAGCCTAAATGAGTTTCCAATATTTGCCCGACATTCATTCGCGAAGGCACACCCAATGGGTTTAATACTATTTGGACTGGAGTGCCGTCAGGAAGATAGGGCATGTCCTCCTCTGCCATTATCCTAGAAACGACGCCTTTATTTCCATGACGTCCCGCCATCTTATCACCAACGGCAATCTTCCTCTTGATGGCTAAATACACCTTGACGAGTTTAATGACTCCGGGAGGCAGCTCATCACCTCGTCGGAGCCGCCCCACCTTTTCATCATATTCAGTTTGCAAGATTTCAATTTGATCTTTGGCTTCACGCTCGATCTCATCAAGCTTCTTCTGCTCATCAGCATCAGCCAAAATCACACGACGTGCGTCATCATCCGTTAACTTTCGAAGCACATCCGCCGTAATTCGACCTTTTTTCTTAAGAATGACTTCTCCGCTATCAGGATCCATCAAATCTCTTCCAACAAACTGCCCTAACAATAACTTTCGTATTTTTCGATTTCGCTCCTCCTCAATGATTCTAAGCTCCTCCTGATAATCCCGCTCAACTTTTACGCGATCATCAGTTTCAATCGTACGAGAGCGCTCATCCTTATCCACGCCTTTGCGTGAAAATATTTTGACATCAACAACAATGCCCTCAATACCAGGCGGCACCTGCAAGGAGGTATCCTTTACATCTCCAGCCTTTTCCCCAAAGATAGCACGAAGAAGCTTTTCTTCCGGGGTTAGCTGAGTCTCACCTTTTGGAGTGACTTTCCCAACCAAAATATCACCAGGTTTTACCTCTGCCCCAATTCGCACGATGCCACTTTCATCTAAATTTCGAAGCGCTTCATCACCAAGATTTGGAATATCACGAGTAATTTCCTCTTTTCCTAGTTTAGTATCTCTAGCTTCAACCTCAAATTCCTCAATATGAATAGACGTAAACGTATCATCTTTTACCAGCTTTTCACTGAGCAGAATGGCATCTTCATAGTTATAGCCACCCCATGGCATGAAGGCCACCAGAATATTTTTCCCCAAGGCCAGCTCTCCGCGGTCCATCGAGGGCCCATCAGCCAAAACCTGTCCTTCTTTTACCGGCTGCCCAACACGAACAATTGGCGTTTGGGTAATACAGGTATTTTGATTCGTGCGTTGGAATTTCACGAGATCATAAGTATCGAGAATGCGGGCGCCTTTTTTCTTTTCATCATTCTCTTTCCCGCCGGCACGCACAACAATTCGTCGCGCGTCCACAGATTCCACAATCCCGTCACGCTGCGCGATCGCCAAATAACCAGAATCTCTCGCAACGACTGATTCCATTCCCGTCCCAACAAGTGGAGAATCACTCTTAACAGTGGGAACGGCCTGTCGTTGCATATTCGAACCCATCAGAGCGCGGTTCGCATCATCATGTTCCAAAAAAGGAATCAGGGCAGTTGCCACACTGACGACCTGCTTTGGCGAGACATCCAAATAATCCACCGTATCAGGAGTGGTCGTCACAAATTCCCCGGCTTCTCGAGCGGTAATCGTTTCCGATGTCAGCTGACCATCCTTATCCATAGCTGAATTAGCTTGGGCAATAACTACGCGATCCCCGTCCAATGGCGAAAGAAATTCGACATCATCAGAAACACGCCCCTTGCGAACTTTCCTAAATGGCGCCTCAATAAAACCAAATTCATTAATCCGAGCATAGGTAGCCAATGAGGTAATTAACCCAATATTTGGACCTTCAGGGGTCTCAATTGGACAAATGCGACTGTAATGGGAAGGATGCACGTCTCGCACTTCAAAGCCCGCACGTTCACGAGTTAATCCTCCAGGGCCCAACGCGGAAAGGCGTCGTTTATGCGTGATTTCCGCCAAGGGATTCGTCTGATCCATAAATTGAGACAACTGACTTCCTGCAAAAAATTCCTTAATTGCCGCAACGATTGGCTTGGCGTTAATAAGATCATGCGGCAACACGGTTTCCATGTCCAAGAGGTTCATGCGCTCTTTAATGCTTCGCTCCATCCGAGCCAATCCAATGCGAATTTGATTCTCCAGAAGCTCACCAACAGAACGAACTCTGCGATTGCCTAAATGATCAATATCATCCACATCGCCCTTCCCAGCCTTAAGATCAACCAAGCATCGAACCACTTCAACAATATCTTGAGCGGACAAGGTACGCTGCTCTAAAGATAAATCAAGATTAAATCGTTTATTCATTTTCAAACGACCGACCGGCGAAAGATCATATCGCTTTGGATTCAAAAAGAGGTTTTCGAATAAAAGCTTGGCCGACTCGATTGAAGGCATCTCTCCTGGTCGAAGTCGCTTGTAAATTTCAACCCAGGACTCTTCTTTTGAATTTGTTCGTTCGGCTTCCAACGTATCCAAAATAACCGGGCTCGTCGTCGGACTATCCAAATAAATAACTTTAAAACTCTCCATCCGCCCCTCGAGAATCCGCTCCAAAACAGGGGCAGTGAGCCGCTGATTCTTCTCCAAAAGAACTTCTTGGCTTTCGGGGTCCACGAGCTCGGTCAAAACAGCCCGACCCACCAGATCATCAGACTTAATAGGAATTTCTTTGATACCGGCTGACCGAACACGGCCCATGAGAGTCTTATTTAACTTCATGCCTTCTTTGGCCAAGACCTCGCCGCCCTTATCAACAATATCCTGAGGGGCTCGCAACCCTGTATGGATTTCAGGATCCAACTTACGAAGCAACTTGCCATTGCTCACTCGCACTTCCTCAATGGGATAATACATTTTCAGCAGATCATCAGTGCTGAAACCAAACCCTTTGAGCAAAATCGTAGCAGGCATTTTCCGGCGACGATCGATCCGAACATACAAGATATCCTTGGCATCATATTCAAAATCTAGCCATGACCCTCGATAAGGAATAATCCTTCCAGAAAATAAGACTTTCCCACTGGAATGAGTCCGCCCTTTATCATGACCGAACGAGGGCCCCGGAGATCGATGCAACTGACTAACAGCCACCCGTTCTGTTCCATTGACAATAAAGGTGCCTCGATCCGTCATTAAGGGCAATTCACCGACATACACTTCCTGTTCTCTCACATCCAAAACACGATTCTTCACAGCCTTATCCTGCGTATCAAAAACAACCAACCGGACACGCAGCTTTAATGGAGCCGCAAACGTCATGCCTTGCTCAATGCATTCACGAACATCGTACTTGGGCGTTCCTAACGTGTAGCTGGAAAACTCCAGAATGGCCGAATTATTGTAATCCATAATCGGAAAAACACTTTTAAACGCAGCATGCAATCCCTTTTCCTCACGACGGTCAGGCAACGTCTCCGCCTGCAAAAACGCTTCATATGAACGACGTTGAACCTCAACTAAATCCGGGATCACGATATGCGTGCGAATCTTCGAAAAACTATGTCTCTGAACACTGCCTTCAAAGGCTGGTTGTGCCATTCACATCTCCTTGTGGATTAACAACTACACGAGTCACACTTAAGCTTCGAAACTACCCAACACGTGGCAACTACTTCACTTCAACAGTTGCGCCTACAGCCTCAAGCTTCTTTTGAATCTCCGTAGCTTCCTCCTTAGAGGCTCCCTCTTTTACTGGCTTTGGCGCACCCTCAACCAAATCCTTGGCTTCTTTTAAACCCAACCCAGTAATTTCACGGACAACCTTAATAGCTTGAATCTTTTTATCAGCTGCCGCTCCCGTCAAGATGACATCAAACTCTGTCTTTTCTTCTGCTGCAGGTGCAGCCGCACCAGGAGCTGCCATCGCAACCCCAACCGGAGCCGCTGCAGTAACCCCAAACCGATCCTCCAAACCCTTAACCAAATCAGACAGCTCAAGCACACTCAGACCCTCTATGGCCTTAATGAAATCTTCTTTCGACATTTTTGTTTCCGTAGCACTCATCTCTCCCTCTCCTTTCTGCGTTTTGCTTTCTTGTATGGCGACTAACACACCAACAATACCTCTGACAATTTGGCCCAAAACCCCCACAAACCCTCGAATAGGACCCTGGAAGGCCGACAACAACATCGCAATCAATTCAGGCTTTGACGGCAAATCCGCCACTGACGACAAGCGATGAGGATCCAATTCCTCTCCATCAAGCACTGCGCCCTTGACCTGTAAAGCTTTTTCACATTTTTCCGCT
>JAJDBQ010000015.1 GCA_029261255.1 Nitrospirales bacterium | reverse complement strand
ATGGCAGGGCAGGTACCACCGGGCCCCGCGGGCGGTTATTCGTTAACTCTGTTGTGCGAGAAACGTGACGAGGTCACGTACACGACATGAATAACCCCATTCATTGTCATACCATGCAAAAACTTTGACTAAGCGTTTATCCAGTACGGATGTGAGGGGGGCATCAAGGGTTGCTGAATAGGGGCATCCATTCAGATCAGTCGAAACAATGGGGGCTTCAGAGACTTGCAAGTATCCTTTGAGCGATCCTTGGGCCGCTTCTTTAAATGCGGCATTCACCGTTTCGGCGTCACAATCCTTTTCCACTTCGGCGGAGAGATCGATGAGGGAAACATTCGGCGTTGGCACGCGAATCGCCATACCGTCGATCTTTCCTTTCAACTCAGGAATCACCAGATGCAAGGCCTTCGCGGCACCGGTGGAAGTCGGAATCATTGATAGACTGGCGGCTCTTGCCCGACGTAAATCTGTATGTGGCAAGTCCAGCAGCTGCTGATCATTGGTATACGAATGCACGGTGGTCATAAACGCATGTTTAATCCCAAACTCCTGCAAAATGATTTTTGAGAGAGGGGCCAAACAATTGGTTGTGCAGGAGGCATTCGAAATAATTTTGTGTTCTTTCGGTTTGTACGTCGATTCATTCACACCCAGCACAATGGTGTTGTCAGGATCTTTGGCCGGAGCCGAAATAATAACGCGAGAAGCCCCCGCCTCGAGATGTTGGCTGGCACTCTGTCGATCGGTGAATCGGCCAGTCGATTCAATGACAAAATCAACCTGAAGCTCTTTCCAAGGCAAGGCTTTGGGCTCTTTGATGGCAAAAATGCGAATCGTTTTGTCATCGACGATTAAAGAATCGGGAGTATGCTGCACATCGGCCTGAAACGTCCCATGTACCGAATCATAGGTCAGCAGATGGGCAAGTGTGCGCGAATCCGTTAAATCATTCAACGCGACGATCTCAATATTGGGATCGTTATAACTGGCTCGGAAAAAATTTCGACCGATACGTCCAAATCCGTTAATAGCGACGCGAATACTCATCTTGATTGTAGTGTCCTGTGATAGTGGTTTATGGGTAGTGAAAAATAGGCATGGATACTAGCGGTGGAGGCAAATACTGTCAAGAAATTTGGCATTTTCTTATATTTTCATGGCCTCTTTGACTTCTCTCATGGTCTCATTCGCGACAACCGATGCGCGTGTTCGCCCTTCTTCGACAACCTCTTGTATGCGCTTGGGGTTAGCGGTCACGACCGCACGAGTCTCCCACATGGGAGAAAGCCGTTCGACTAGAGAATCCCCCACCTGTTTTTTGCAATCAATGCATCCAATAGCGGCAGTTCGGCAATCAGTGTCGACTTGTTTGATGGTGGCTTCATTGGAAAATATTTTGTGAAAATCATACACCGGACAGAGTTCTGGATTGCCCTTATCTGTCCGACGAACTCTTGCAGGGTCCGTCACCATTGTTTTCAGCTTCTGCCGTACCACCGGTTCTGGATCAGACAGATTAATCGTATTGTGGTAGCTCTTACTCATTTTTCGCCCATCAATCCCTAACACTTTAGGGAATTTTGTTAGAAATTCTTTGGGCTCAGGGAAAACAGGGGTATATAGGCTGTTAAACCGGCGTCCCACTTCTCGCGTGAGTTCTAAATGGGGGAGTTGATCTTTCCCCACCGGTACGAGGTCGGGCTTATACAAGAGAATATCTGCGGCTTGCAGCACGGGATAGCCTAAAAATCCATAGGTGGACAGATCTTTTTCCTTGATCTCATCCTGTTTTTCCTTATACGTAGGATTCCGCTCTAACCAGGGAATAGGAATGATCATGGAAAAGAGTAAATGGAGGATGGCATGTTCAGGAACCTGAGATTGAATGAAGACTGTTGTTTTGTTGGGATCGATGCCTGCGGCAAGCCAATCAATCAGCAGTTCTTGCGTAAACTCTTTCACGCGGCTGGTATCAGCATAATTGGTGGAGAGGGCATGCCAATCGGCGGCAAAGAAAAAACAATCATGCTCGTTTTGGAGTGCTTTCCAATTTTCTAAGGCTCCAAGTAAGTTGCCCAGATGCATTAGCCCGCTTGGTTGCATGCCGCTTAGTACACGTGATGCCATAAGACCTCGTTATTATCTCTGGTTACGATAAAATCTTTGAAAGAAATAGATTGAAGAATAATTCTCGAATAGCCCCAATATACATACTCAATATCGGAAATTGCGAGTTAAGCATTATCAGTCCTATCACGACAAGCATGCCATGGCGTTCGAGTTTGTGCAAAATGATCGCCTGTTTGGGAGGAAGAATGCTGACAAGAACCCGGCTTCCATCCAAGGGGGGAATGGGCAAGAGGTTAAAGCCAAAAAGCACAATATTGATCGCGACGGAAAATAACATCATGGCCGAGAGCGGGACGAGAAGCATGCCCAGCAGATCCTCACGTGGGTTCACGCCTGGTTGCGGGGGCCAATTTTCTCCCAGCGTCGGATCAATATACAAAAATAACGCGAGAAATAGACCACTGACGATCGCCAAAAATAAATTCATTAACGGGCCAGCAATGGCGACAAAGGCCATATCTCGTTTGGGCTTGTGCAGTTTGCTTGTATCGATCGGAACTGGTTTGGCCCAGCCAAAGATGAATCCTCCAGGCATCAGAAACATCATGAGTGGAATGATAATGCTCCCATACATATCAATGTGGGGAATGGGATTTAAGGTGAGACGGCCAAGAGATTTCGCGGTCGGATCACCAAAGAAGTAGGCCACCCGTCCATGGGCATATTCATGAAGGACCACGGCCGCCATTAACGGGACCAACATATACGATAGCTTATGAAGAAAGTCGAAGAGTGAATCCATTGAGCTAATTGAGTTGCGTGAAGGCGAGATTGTTGACTTCGAGAAGATAGAGGCGGCGATTCAAGATACCCGCTGAACTAAACGAGGCAAATCCACTCAATGCGGGTAAATCTGATCGTCGAACGAGTTGATCCCAGACATCCTGCCCTGATTGGGCACCCTTTCGAATCGTTTCTAATGCGACAGTGGCCGCGTCAAATGCTTGGACGGCGAAGAGGGAGGGCTCTTTGTGATATGCGCTGCGATAGCGTTGAATAAACATCTGTACGCTGGGGTCAGGGCTGTTCAGAAAAAAGCCATCGACGAAAATACTGCCGTTCAAGTCTTGCTTGGCCCATCGAAATATTTCTGGATTATGCCAGCTGTTGCCTCCAAGAATGGGCACATTCATATCAAAAAATGCGAGTTGCGCGGCGATAATAGCCAAGTGGACGGGTTGGCCAGGAAGAAAAACCGCGTCAAAGCCTGGCGTATAGACAATGCGTTCCTCGCCCGTTCGGGTTTCCTCCGGTTCTTCGAGTCCATATTGCTCAAGATCCATGAGTTTCATGTGGCGCAATTGTACGGCGATATCTGTTTGTTCTTCCGCATATTCTTCGATCGCAATCACCTCGCCCCCGGAATGGACGACTTCCTTGCCAAACATATCCGCCAACTCACGCCCATAGGCTGTTTTGGGGTGGATGATCCCAAACCGATGCAGGTCTAATTTCATCATGGCATATTCCACGAGGCGTTTGGCCTGCACGCTCGAAGTCATGGCGGTGTTGAACCAGTACGAGCCGTATTGCCGGACGTTGAGCAGAGTGGACGAGGGCGTGATAAATGGGGTGGCATAGTCATCAGGCAGACGGCCTATATTGCGAATTTCCCTGGACAAGAGAGGGCCAATGACCGCTCGAGGTTGGAACTCATCAAGCAGTTGTTGCATTTCAACTTTCAAGGGCGCGGTGAGCAGGGAAGTGTCTTTCACCACGAGCCCAACAGACGAGAGCCCCCATTGTTCTTTGGCAATTGTGATCGCCAGTCGAATGCCATTGAGTAAATCGGTCCCATAGGGTTTCATTGGGCCGGAAAAAGGGAGGGCTACTCCCAGAATATGAGGATGGACCTTGATCTTATTAATGAACGACTGCAGCAACGCCATTGCGGTTTGTGCATAAGGATGAGTGGGGAAGCGTTTCAGAAACCCACGGATATCACGTTCAGCCAAGACTTCATCACCGCGCGCGGTGTGCAGTTCGATTAACCGGATGGTGGCGATATCTCCAGGATACCGGGTGGAATAGTCCTCCACCAGTTCTTCGAGGGCGACTTCATCTAAGCGTTGGAGAATTAGCGATTGAGTTAATTGCTCGAGTTCTAGGCGTTGTTGAGGATCTCCCAGCATCATCTCATTCAGGCCGGCTTTGACGGCCCCCAGTGGGTTTTCATTCTCTAATTCGGCTTGTCGGATGAGTTGCAGCACGGTTCGGCGGGAGTCCTGATCTGTTGCATAATCCAGTGCGAGGTAGAGTTGGCTGAGTGCCTGAGTATAGTCCTTCGTCACAATGGAGAGTTCGGCCAATAAAATTCGAGCGGGATTTGTCACTGGAGAAAAGGGAAATTCTTCTAACAATTGTTGTAGGACACTCAACGCTTCGGGGATTTGTTGCTCGTGTTGCAGCGCTGTGGCATGTAAAAGATAGGCTTCCTGCAGGATCGCGGGAGGAGGTAACGAATCAATCAACTCCTCCAGAATTTCAATGGCTTTGGCAGATTTTCCAGCGTTCAGCTGGTCTTTGGCTTGATCAAGAGGGGACGCCGTGGCAGCGTGAGTGGTCCCCACGAGGGTCGGTATCACTATGGTCCCGACGCATCCTAAAAAGATGGCTATAGTGAGCCAAGCACACAGGCAGCGTGGCGGTTGAATGTGAAGCATGTGAGTCATATGGTTGGGAGGAACGATAATGAATCTGGGAAACACACGCTGTCTTTGATGACTATAAATGGTGGACGAACGTGCGCAAATTGCTAATTCAGATTATTATATCAGGAACTGTGCTTACCTAAATAGGAAAACACCACAAATTCTGTCAAGTGATAGACGAGGGACATTAAAAAATTTGAGAAGTGGTCCATGAGTAATCGTCCAGCCAACGATACTATGCAAGAATTAATGGACGAATACCTGACGATGTTGCAGGTAGAAAGCGGCTGTGCGGCGAATACCTTGGCGGCCTATCGTAGAGATTTGCGAAAACTTGGGGATTTTTTTCAACAGGAAGGGCTGACCGACCTTCAGTCGTTGACGAAGCCGTTGTGGGTTCAATTTCTCAACAGCTTAAAGACGGCTGGCTTATCTTCAGCGTCAATCGCTCGCTGCCTCGCGGCTGTGCGAGGTTTCTGTAAACATGTCACTGCCAGTCAGGGACAGAGTGTGGTCGAGGGCATCATTAAAGGCACGCCGAAGCAATGGGTGCAACTTCCGAAACTCTTGTCTGAAGCCGAAATGACGCGACTGCTCAATTTGCCTGTGATGGATCAACGCGAGGATCGCCGGGATGCCGCCATGGTGGAATTGTTGTATGCCACGGGACTCCGTGTATCGGAGTTGGTCAATTTGCAAGTGGGGCATCTCAACTTAGACGTGGGGTTCTTACAAGCCACCGGCAAACGTGACAAGCAGCGAATTGTGCCCATCGGAGATAAGGCACGAAATCTCGTTTCTGAATACCTGCAATCCGCTAGGCCAGCCTTTGTGAAAAAGGGGACCTCGTCGGCGGTGTTTCTCACCAGGTTGGGTCGAGCGATGAGCCGGCAATATTTTTGGAAAATTCTCAAAGGTCGCACGTCGCGAGCCGGGATTACCAAGCCCATCTCACCCCACATGCTCAGGCATTCATTCGCTACTCATTTACTGGATCACGGGGCAGATCTCCGATCCGTCCAAATGATGCTGGGCCATGCCAGTATCGCCACCACACAAATCTACACCCACGTCGAGCAAACCCGCCTCAAAAAAGTCCACGACACCTATTTCCCTCGAAAACAGCGCAAGTCGGTAGGAAATCAACTTTCTGATGATGAAAAACTCGAATGAAAAACCCTCAAAGTTGCAATTGTGAAAAGGGCTATGGCAGGCTACGCGCTGCTATTTTTTCTATTTTTAGAGGGGGTTGGTGATGAAGTATAAGAAGCAAGTCCATTATGTCAAAGGCGTGTTTGCGTGCCCTAAATGTTGCAAACATTTTGTGCAAGAACGATGGATAGAGGAATTTCGTGTGCGATGTCATGTGTGTGACCATCGAGGGGGCTTAACTCATGTGTCGGTAGAAGAGCAATATGATGAGGAAACAGGGCGGCAGTAGAGTTTTCCTGTTCTTCAACATTCATTCAATCCTTTCTTGAGTCATCAGTGGGCAAGCTTTTTCTTACCTTTCGAGTTTTCTGAATCTCGATGATTACTCAACCTGCTGTGCGTCTCCTTCTGGGGATCCTCTTTCTGTGTGTCGGATGTTCTCAGGTTGCGGCCCAGGTTCAATCACGCTCTGAAACCATTCAGGTCTTGGTGGCCTATCATTCCTTGTCTGGCAATACAGAAATTATGGCACGTAGTGTTGCAGAGGGCGCTCGGGCGGTTCTTGGCACCCGTGTATTGCTGCATCGGGTAGAAGATGTCACAGCGGATGTGTTGTTTGGGAGTGATGCTCTCGTGGTTGGCTCGCCGGTGTATTGGTCGAATATGTCAGGTGAAGTGAAAACATTTTTTGATCGCTGGCAGTTTGAGTTTGGTGTGTTCCCAGAATTCAAGATGCGTAATAAGGTGGGGGCAGCGTTTGCCACGGGAGGCCAAGTCTCTAGTGGGAAAGAAGTGACGATGCTAACGATGTTGGCTGCCATGTTGGGCAATCAAATGATCATCGTGAGCGATGGTGGAGCCTTTGGCGCATCGGCAACGACAGAAGGCGAGAGCCCTGGTATTGATGAAACGGAAAAGGCGGGGGCTATGGCTTTGGGCAAGCGTGTTGCGGAAGTGGCGTGGATGGTGAAACGAGGAGAATTGCCTCAATGAGCATAGGGTCTTCATGAACGAACTTCCTGGTAGCACAGATAACAAGTGGATGGTGTATTGGGAGAAAGAGTACTCGACTGCGTTTGCCCCTGAACGACTGAAGCTTGATTTTGCTCCCCATCGACCCATGATGACGGGGATGTCTCTGGAAGATCAGCGGAATTTGGCGGGCTCTGGATATAAGGTGATACCAGATGATTGCGGCCCGGTGCGGTTTGTGGGGCAGTACGGTTGGCTCATTCGTTCTCCGGCTGATTGCAGGATTCGACGAGCAGGCAAAGGGTTTGAGTGGCAATCACCTCCGATTCTTCCGGAGGAACGCTTGTTGGGTTACAAATCGTATTCCGGAATGTATGTGGATAGTATCCTTAATAGCGGCTTCCCCAAGTTGTGTTGCGGTATACGGTTTTATTACCCCAAGCAATTAGGCATGATGATGAAAGATGTCCCGAATCATTTTTATCATGTGCCTCAACGTCCCTATTCAGTGTGGGAAGGCATCAAAACGCAGGAATATAAAACGACTCCCAACCTCTACGACGATCTTCCTGACTACGATGCTTTTGTCACGAACTTCTTATTGCAATTAGAGATTCCCACCCAAGAACCCATTACGATTCATCGGGGTGATCCCATCGGTGTTGTCTTTCCGGTTCTTCTCCCTAAGCATGTCATGCTTGAAGAACTCAAGCGCCCTCCCGAAGCAGCAAATTCCTAAGTAAAGAAAAAACTATTCGATGCTGTCCTGTTGGGCCCTGGTCGGTGAAACTCTCATCAATATGGCTTCATTCGCCAATGTCCTCCCTTCTACAGCAGGGCACCAAGACTCTTTAGAATGTGGTCTATCAAACACCGGTACTACGAGTCTTATTTTTAGATGACCGCAGTGGTGGCACCGTCTTCCTCAAATGTAGAATTTTCCAACGCACTGGAACCTTTAAATTTCGAGGGGCTTGCTATGCTGGGGCTTGCAAGGATTTCTTCGTGCCGTTTCATCAGGTCGTCACCGTATCTTGTCTTACATGACAATGCGTCACTGCATTTGATCAGCGACAGCGTTCGGCCTTTCGCACGATACCGGACCGAACCGGACTCCGTTCCTCATACTGGAGTGCGAACCACAGATACGGTTCATCAAGAGCGACCGAAAAACACCAACCTTGCTATTCGTAATAAGCGGGTTTAAGATTCCTCTTCGTTGATTGCCCTCCCCCGCTATTTCTTTGGTACTTTTCCTCTCGTTCAAAAAGCCCGTTTAAAATTTCTATTCGTTATTCATCGTCCCGACACCCCTAACTTTGAAACCGGCGTCTTCAAGAATACGCAGAAACCACCACACACCGTTCAGTTCGACTTTAAGTCCAAGTTCTGATGACCATTTCCTAGCAATCCCCGGTGTACCGAGTGACGCCGGAGCAATTCGCTCACCTTGGTAGAAAGCAGACTTTACAGCATGACAAATTGGCAACAAAGGCCGTGGCAGAAAGCGCCGGGCATGTTGGTCGTTGTCGTGATTGTGCTGAGTGCCATATTTGCCGCATGTACAAACGGGAGCAATGAGGATGACGTTCTGGAACTCAAGTTCTGGGCGATGGGCCGCGAAGGGGAAATTGTTCCTGAGCTGCTCAAAGAATTTGAACGCGAGAATCCTGGTGTTCGTGTCATTGTCCAACAGGTTCCATGGACAGCGGCTCATGAAAAACTGCTGACGGCATTTGCCGGAGATACACTGCCTGATGTCGCTCAGATGGGCAATACATGGATATCGGAATTTGCGGCACTCGCTGCCATTGCCAGGCTTGACGAGAAAGCAGATGCTTCTTCCGTTATTAATGAACGGGATTATTTTCCGGGTATATGGGCGACAAACAGGCTTGCCGATGGACTGTACGGAGTGCCCTGGTATGTAGATACGCGGCTTCTCTTTTACCGGCAAGATGTTCTTAGGGCTGCCGGGATTGTTCGACCTCCACGTGACTGGGCTGAATGGATGCAGGTCTCAACGGCAGTGAAGAAACATGTTGGGAAGGACAACTTTGCCCTTTTCGTGCCACTGAATGAATTTGATTTGCAGGTTTCCCTTGCTCTCCAACAAGGTGTTCCGTTGTTGAGGGACGGTGATCGTTATGGAAACTTTTCCAGCCCTGAGTTGGTGGCAGCCCTTGATTTTTATCTCGACTTTTTTCGCAAGGGGCTTGCACCGCCTTTCAGTGAAACCGACATTTCCAATGTGTGGGATGAATTTGCACGCGGCTACTTTACCTTCTATCTGACTGGGCCGTGGAATATTGGCGAATTTCGCCGCCGGTTGCCTGCCGATATGCAGGATGACTGGATGACGGCAATATTGCCGGGGCCTTCGGGCCCTGGAGCATCGACAGCGGGCGGCTCAAGCCTGGTACTGTTTGAACATTCAGAGCAAAGGGATGAGGCATTCCGACTTGTTGAATTCTTGTCCCGTCCAGAAACCCAGCAACAGTTTTACGAGATAAGCGGTAATCTGCCACCTCGGCGATCAAGCTGGCGCGGAGACCGGCTTGAATCAGATCCTTACGTTGTTGCCTTCAGAGAGCAGCTTGAACGGGCGCTGCCGGTACCGAAAATACCTGAATGGGAACGCATCGTACAGGAATTGCGCATGGTGACAGAGCGTGCTGTCCATGAGAAATGGACCGCGGCCGAGGCGGCCCGTGAACTGGATAACCGGATTGATCACATTCTTGAAAAACGTCGCTGGATGCTGGCGCGAGAAGGAAGAGGCGATTCGTGAAGCCTTCTGTTGCAGGCTGGCTGTTTGTAGGTCCGGCGCTTGCTGTCATTGCCGTCTTTTTCTTCCTTCCGGTGCTGGCTGCATTTGCCATCAGTCTGACAGACTTTGACATTTATGCCCTAGCCGACCTTTCCAACCTGCGATTTGTGGGTTTTCAAAACTATGCAGATCTGTTGCAAAGGCCGCTGTTCTGGCAGGCACTGCGTAACACGCTGTATTTTGTGCTGGTCGGTGCGCCTCTGTCGGTGATGGTTTCGTTGGCGGCAGCACTGTTGCTGAATGGACAGATGGTGCGTTTCAAAGGATTTTTCAGGACCGTACTTTTTGCGCCGGTGGTGACGACAGTTGTTGCCGTTGCGGTGATTTGGCGATACCTCCTTCATACCCGCTATGGTCTTATCAACTATGGTCTCGACTGGTCGGGCCTGCCCATTGTGGATTGGCTGGGCGATCCGCGTTTTTCAATGCCGTCAATCATTCTTTTCGCGGTCTGGAAGAACTTCGGCTACAATATGATCATTCTTCTGGCAGGCCTACAAGCGATTTCTGTTGATCTGTATGAGGCTGCACGGATTGACGGTGCCAATGCCCGGCAGCGTTTTTTTCATGTCACATTACCGTCCTTGGTTCCCTCTCTGTTTCTCGTTGGGGTGCTAACCATGGCCGCGTACTTCCAGTTGTTTGCCGAACCTTATGTGATGACACAGGGCGGACCTATTCAGAGCACGCTCAGCATCATTTACCTCATGTATGAAGAAGGCTTCAAGTGGTGGAGCCTGGGCTCTGCATCCGCCGTGGCCTTCATTCTCTTTCTTTTCATGATTGTTGCGGCAATTGGCCAACTTGTTGTGATGCGCCGGTACGGAAGTGGAGTGTAAGCCAATGAGAAAACTGTGGAGAGGATCCGGAGTTCATCTTGGCTTGTGTTTCCTATCCATGTTTGCAATGATCCCGTTGCTCTGGATGTTGAGTGTGTCCTTGATGTCTCCAGGAGAGGCAAGCAGCTTTCCCCCACCGCTTTTGCCACAGAACCCGACGTTCGATAATTATAGACAGCTCTTTGAATATTCCAGCATGGGAAGGAATTTCCTGAATTCCCTGTTTGTTGCGTCAGCTGCAACGTTATTATCGCTCACGTTCAATGTTTCTGCCGGATATGCTTTTGCCAAATTGGAGTTCAAGGGACGACAACTGCTGTTCCGTTGGCTTTTGAGTGCCCTTGTTATTCCTGCACAGGTTTCTATGATTCCACTGTTCCTGATGTTGAAGGGTATGGGGCTAGTCAATAGCTGGATTGGTGTTCTTATCCCCTTTGTTGCGAGCATATTCGGTATCTTCCTGGTACGGCAGTATGCCCTGTCAATTCCGACGGAAATGATCGAGGCGGCCCGGATTGAAGGGGCCAGTGAACTACGTATTTTCCGGTCAGTCGTCTTGCCGTTACTGAAACCCATTCTTATTACACTTGGACTATTTACCTTTCTCGCCGCATGGAATGATTTCTTTTGGCCGCTGATCGTCCTGACCGACAGTGAAAAATATACCTTGCCGATTGCGCTAGCATCCTTGTCACGGGAGCATGTGCAGGATGTCGAATTGATGATGGCAGGTGCCGTTGTCACCGTGACACCGGTCCTGGTTCTTTTTATGGCGCTCCAGCGTTTTTATATGAGTGGAACGTTAGCGGGTAGCGTTAAGGGATGAGATGCTCACGGTGGACGGCAACCTGTCTGTTTGCCGGAATCGTATCCTTATCAATGGCCGTGTGTGCGATTGGTGAGAAACCCGCCGTCAATGATTTTCGGTTGCTTGACGGATTTGAACATGTCGAGGAATGGAAGGCAGGCGCCACGGAAGATAGTGATTCGTCTGTGCGCACGACAGAAGGCGCAAGGGGCCATGCGCTTAGAATGACGTATGAATTCCGATCCGCCGGTGTTGCCTATGCACGTCGTGCACTCCCGCTTGATCTATCAAAAAATTTCGAGATTAAATTCCAGCTTAGAGGGCATGCCCTGAAGTCTACGTTTGAGGTGAAGCTGATTGATGAGGGTGGTGCGAATGTCTGGTGGAAGCGATTTCCTGATTATGCATTTCCTGAAGACTGGACCACCATTCGTATCCGGCGCAGCGATATCAGTTTTGCATGGGGCCCTGCCGAGGACCATGATTTGAAAACGATCGCCGGAATCGAGTTTGTCATCGTCGGCGCAAGCGGTGACAAGACGTCCGTTGAGTTTGATACCCTTGAAATGCGGACGTTACCCGAACTGCCCGCCGTTCTTCCTCCGGTCGTGGCGATATCCGGTGACAGTCCTGCTCCTGCCGCGGTTGACGGCAATCCAAAGACAGTCTGGAATGCCGACAAGGCCATGGAACTGACGCTTGATCGGGGTTATGTCGGCGAGCTTGGCGGGCTGACTTTGCGATGGGTTAACGGTCAGGTGCCGGAGGCGGTGGATGTTGCTATTTCCGAGAACGGGTCAGACTGGACGGTACCAGATTGGCAACAGTTTATGGTGCCATCCTCGACAGGAACCACCGGGTATTTGCGAACGGCAAAAGCCTTCGGGCGTTATGTGAAACTTTCGTTCACACCGGCACCCGGAGGTCGAGTGGGTCTGAATGATGTGACGGTCGAACCACAGGAATTCGGACAGGAAGATAACGGGTTTCTGCTGTCCCTCGCCAAGGAATCAGAAAAAGGTTCATATCCACGTAGTTTCTTTGGTGAACAGATCTACTGGACTATAGTAGGCGTTCCGCAGGGTGGCCGGGCGGCCCTGTTGTCGGAAGACGGCGCCATCGAACCGGGCCCCGGGGCTTTTTCGATTGAACCGTTTGTGATTGAAGATGGTTCCGTGCTGAGCTGGGCCAATGGCGAACATCGTCAGAGCCTAAAGGATGAGTACCTGCCCTTGCCGCGAGTGCGCCGGACCCATGAGAATTTTTCATTGGATATCAGTGCGCATCGTCCAGCTATTCCGGCCGGAAGTGAAGGCGGAACGGACGGCAATGCCCGCGATGTGGTGACCAGATATCGTTTGGCCAATACCAGCACTACTCGGCAAGCGCTCACGCTGGCCCTTGCCATCCGCCCCATACAGGTCAACCCCCCTACACAGACGCTAAACCTTGTTGGTGGTGCCAGCAGGATTGAACAGGTTATTTGGGATGGTGCCGCGTTTCATGTGAACGGCGACTGGTCGGTGTATCCCGACCTGAAGCCGGACCACGTGGGACTGGCAGAATTCGAACGAGCCAGCTTCCCGCATGTTCAGGATGTTGGGGTCACAAAATATTCGCATAGCATGGTGGCTCCGGGAGGTTTCGGCTCCGGCGTCATGTATTTTGATGTTGATCTGAAGCCGGGTGAGATTCGCGAGGTAACTGTTGTCACCGTGCATGATGCTGATGAAGAGTACACGCCCGACCTGGACCGCGAGGCCATTGAAGCCGCTGAAACGGCGGCAGCCGATGAGTGGCGGGAGATTCTCAATCGTGTGGACATTTCAGGTCCTCCTGAATCCCAGCAGATTCTCAACAGCCTAAAAACCGCTTTCGCTCATATGATGATCACGCGCGAAGGACCTGCACTGCGCCCGGGGCCGCGTTCCTATGCCCGTTCGTGGATACGTGACGGAGCGATGATGAGTGAAAGTTTCCTGCGTCTTGGGCAGAATAAACCGGCGATCGATTTTGCGCGCTGGTACGCGCCGTATCAGTTTTCCAGTGGCAAAGTTCCCTGCTGTGTGGACAAACGTGGCGCTGACCCGGTTATTGAGAATGACAGCCATGGAGAACTGATTTTTTTGATAACGGATATATATCGATATACTAGGGACCGTGTATTTGCCGAGACCATGTGGCCCTATGCGGAAAAAGCGGTCGCCGCCATTGATGACCTGAGGCGGTCAGAACGGACGGAACGTAACCATCAGGGTGAACACAAGGCACTCTATGGTCTTTTGCCGCCCTCGATCAGCCATGAAGGCTATTCAGACAAGCCGGCCTATTCATTCTGGGATAATTTCTGGGGCCTGAAAGGGCTGAATGATGCGACATTCCTTGCTGATGAACTGGGACACACGGACCGTGCAGCGGAACTCAAAGAAAGCGCCGCCGAATTTGCCGGAGATATCGGGGCTTCCGTCCGGTTGTTGGGTGAAGAGCTTGGCCATGTGCCGGGAGCAGCCGACCGTAAGGATTTTGACCCGACGTCTACGACAATTGCGCTTTCGCCTACTGAGGCTGCTGCAGCCTTGCCCAGGGAGTTGCTGATTGCCACGTTCGAAAAAGCCTGGTCCGAGTTTGTGGCACGGCGCGATGGCCATAAGGCATGGGAGGTTTATACGCCCTATGAATTTCGTCAGGTGAGCGCGTTTGTGCGCCTGGGAGAGCTGGAACGTGCCCATGCACTGCTGAACTATTACATGCAGGATCGCCGCCCGGCAGCATGGAACCAATGGAGCGAGGTGATCAGTAGATTTGAACGGGAACCGCATTTCATTGGTGATCTGCCTCATACATGGGTGGGCTCGGATTTCATTCGGGCGGTGCTTGATCTTTTTGTCTATGCTGATACACAAACCGGCTCACTGGTCATCGGCGCCGGACTGCCGCGCTCATGGTTACAGGGTGAAGGGATCAAGGTCCGGGGGCTGAAAAGCCCGTATGGCGAGGTGTCGTATACCGCGCGTGATGAGAGCGGTCAGGTGCGCGTTGATTTGAAAGGATCGACCATGCCACCTGGCGGCTATGTTCTGCCAGCGTACATGAAAGACGACATCAGTGTGAGATTCAATGGAAAGCCTGTGGGCGTCCGCTGGACATCCCCACAACACCAGTGACTGCGAACCCGATTATGTGCAGACATATTAGAAAAGAGGATGATACCAAATGAAAAAGAACTCTACCTTTCCTGACGGGTTTCTCTGGGGTGCGGCGACATCGGCCTACCAGATTGAGGGTGCACCGCTGGCAGATGGGGCAGGCCCCAGTATTTGGCAGCGGTTTTCCCACACGCCGGGACATACCCTGAATGGCGATACAGGTGACGTGGCTTGTGACCATTACCATCGCTGGCGCGAGGATATCGCCATTATGAAAGAGTTGGGGTTGCAAGCCTATCGGTTTTCAGTGTCGTGGTCTCGCATTTTTCCTGAAGGCAAGGGACGTCTGAATGAGAAAGGCCTGAGCTTCTACGAAAAACTCGTTGATGGTCTTTTGGAAGCCGGCATTGAACCGCTCCTGACGCTGTTTCACTGGGATTTGCCCGAAGCGCTGGATGATCGTGGCGGATGGTTGAATCCCGATATTGCCCACTGGTTTGCCGACTATGGGGAAGCCATGTACCGGCGACTGGATGGCCGGGTCAAAAAATGGACGACACTAAATGAACCCTGGGTGGTCACGGATGGCGGCTATTTGCATGGTGCATTAGCCCCTGGGCATTCCTGTCACTATGAAGCGCCGGTCGCCGCGCATCATCTGATGCGCGCCCATGGTGCAGCCGTTCAGGCGTATCGGGCCGTCGGGGCACATGAAATCGGCCTGGTTGTAAATATCGAGCCGAAGTATCCGGCTTCGGATGATCCAAAGGACCAGGCAGCCACCAATCGCGCAGATGCCTACATGAACAGGCAGTTTCTTGATCCCGCCCTTCTGGGATCCTATCCGGAGGAAATGAAGGAAATATTTGGGGACGCATGGCCTGAATGGCCTGCTGAGGATTTCGATCTTATTTGTCAGAAGATTGATTTTGTGGGGCTAAATTATTACACGCGCGCCGTTACATGTGATAAGCCGGACGCCTTGCCTGTCAGGGCTGGAAGCGTGCGCCAGCCGCACAAGACCTATACGGAAACAGGGTGGGAAGTTTACCCCGACGGGCTTTCTGATACCCTGCTCTGGCTCAAAAACCGTTATGGGGAGATACCGTTGTATATTACCGAGAATGGCTCGGCATTTTTCGATCCGCCGAAATCGATGAACGGCCGTGTTATTGATCCGTTACGGATGCATTATCTGAATCAGCATCTTTGTGCGATCCGGACAGCGATTGAGCAAGGGGTGGATGTCCGGGGATATATGGCCTGGTCTCTGATGGACAACTATGAATGGTCTCTTGGGTATGCCAAGCGTTTTGGCATTGTTCATGTCGATTTTGAGACCCTTGAACGAACGCCGAAGGATACTGCTCGGTATTATTCGAAAATCATTGAATCCAATGGTGCGGTTCTGGACGACCCCTTCCTGCCTCTTTCCGTGCATACCCGTCATGTCTAGTCTGACCCTGCGAAATATTCACAAGAATTTTGGCAACACCGCTGTGTTGTCCGGCATAGACCTTGATGTCGCGGATGGCG
The DNA here is from genome assembly GCA_029261255.1 of Nitrospirales bacterium. Classification (GTDB taxonomy): domain Bacteria; phylum Nitrospirota; class Nitrospiria; order Nitrospirales; family UBA8639; genus Nitrospira_E. The sequence goes on along the minus strand of JAJDBQ010000015.1, from coordinate 14,099 downwards.
AGTTTGCGGTCATAGTTGGCCCTTCAGGATGCGGCAAGTCAACCCTATTGCGTACCATTGCTGGCCTTGAGGATCTCGATGAGGGAACAGTCACCATCGGTGAATCGGATGTCACGAATCTTCCGCCTTCCAAGCGCGGCATTGCGATGGTGTTCCAGTCCTATGCCCTGTATCCGCATATGACTGTGTATGAAAACATGAGCTTCGGGATGAAAATAGCCGGATCCTCTGCGGAGGAAATTGATCGCGCTGTCCGCACGGCTGCCGAGACGCTCGGTCTGACCGCGCTGCTTGATCGTAAACCGAAAGAACTTTCAGGTGGAGAGCGCCAGCGTGCCGCCATTGGCAGAGCAACTGTCAGGCGCCCAAGCATATTCCTGTTTGATGAACCGCTTTCAAATCTGGATGCCTCACTTCGTGTGAAAATGCGTCATGAATTTGTACGACTGCACGAGACGCTTGAGACCACCATGATCTATGTCACGCATGACCAGGTAGAGGCCATGACACTGGCGGATCGCATCGTCGTACTCCGGGATGGACGGATTGAACAGACGGGTTCGCCACACGAACTATACACGTATCCTGCCAACCGTTTTGTGGCGGGCTTTATCGGATCGCCGGCCATGAATTTCCTGGCCGGGTCCGTGGTCGAAACCCGCCTGGCTCAAACAATTGTCCGTCTTGCAAGCGGCACGACGATTCAGGTGAAAGTCGGTTCCGGAGAGCTATCTCCGGATTCTCCGGTCACACTGGGGATTCGCCCGGAGCATCTGACTACGGGGGGAGATCATAATCTCGTCGAGACAGAGATCAAGTTTGTAGAGCCACTGGGCAGCCATTCCTATGTCTATCTGGAAACACTAGATGCAGATGAACCACTGATCTTTCGTGCTTCCGGCGATTTCCGTGGCGCGAAGGGAGACAAGCTGGCTGTGGGTATTTCGGCAAACAACTGCCATCTATTCGGGGAAGACGGCAAGGTGCTGTGAGAAAAACCTTCAGGTGACTGTTGAATATTTCAAAAACTTTCCCTTTTCATCAGCGTATGAGTAACCGAAGCTCATCAGAGAAAAATGGCGGAGTGTTCAAAAGGCTCGTCCAGCATGGCCGCAGTCGTTTGGACGAGTGGAGTGTACGGAGGAGTACGTGAGCAAGGCCAAGGGGCGACCTGCCTATGCGAAGCCGCTTCGGCAGGCATGGAATCGCTAGCCTGTCAGCCGTAGCCTTGGCGAAGGCTGGCGGAATTTTTCAACATTCCCCCAGGAAACATCACGACATGTCAGGGAGATCACTTATGACGGTTCACAATAAAAGCCTGTTGCCATTTTTGACTGCTCTTGTTCTGTGGGTGTTGGCCGTGACACCAGCGCTGTCGGCATCCGACATACCGCCAAAAGCCGAATGGCGTGTATCCGCGTCCTCGATCCAGGCCGATGAATACAAACCCGGCTATCTTGCTGATGGTGACACGGGGACCCGTTGGTCCAGTCAGGCAAAGGAGGAGGAATGGGTTCTTGTTGATCTTGGAAGGGTGGTTGAGATTACCGGCTTTACCCTGCACTGGGAGCATGCGTATTCGAGCAAATACAGACTCTTAATTTCTACCGATTCCCAGGAGTGGTCCACGGTGTATGAAAACCACGACAGCGACGGGAAGATGGATGATCTGTATATCCGGCCCGTTTCCGCGCGATATATCCGGCTGGAGACAAGAGCGAGAGCCACCGGCTGGGGGCATTCTCTCTGGGAATTTGACGTCAAGGGGACTGATGAACTGGTGGATATCACCGTGGCCACTGGTGGTGAAGATAATGCTCCGGCCATGATGGATGGTCGTAGGGATACTGTCTGGAAAAGTGAGGATGTTGATCGTGCAGAATTGCTCCTGGACCTGCGTCAGTCCAGGACTATTTCCGGATTGCGTATCGACTGGGATCAGCAGTATGCCGGTTCGGTGGACATGGCGATTTCGCTGGATGGAAAGGAATGGAAGCAGGTCTCCCACATCTCCATCTCGGAAGCGCAAGGACAAACCGATTTTCTTCCGCATGAGGCGTCCGAGGTGCGCTATATCAGGCTTGTGTTTGCTGACCCTGTGACAGCCGTGGGCGGGTTCGAGATTGCCGAGATTTCATTACGTGGTCCCACTGAAGCTTTTACCCCTTTGGTCCAGTATCAGTTTGATGCCCGGAAGGCACCCTTAGGAGATTATCCTCCACATCTGACGGGACATCAGACCTACTGGACCCTGGTTGGCCTTCCAATGGATAGCGAGGAAAGCCTGTTTGATGAGTATGGCAATCTGGAATTTCGGCAGGACGGCCCCACCCTGATGCCTTATGTCAAAGAGGGTGACAATCTATATTCGGCTGCCGGAGCTGTGAACATCAACCAGGAACTGCAGGACGGCTACCTGCCGGTTCCCTCAGTGGAATGGGAGGCAGGGAATGGACTGTATTTCAGGTCCGAGGCCATTACCAGTGGCCCTGTCGAGGCAAGCATGACCTATGTTCGACATACGCTTGAAAATCGCTCTGAGAGGGTACGGAAGGGGGAAATCCTCGTCACTGTCAGGCCGGCCCAGATCAATCCCAAGTGGCAATATGGCGGATTGTCGCCCATCCATTCGATCAGGTCCGTGAACGAAATTGGGAAACTGCTCATGATCAACGACAAGAACAGCTACATATCCCTTTCGCCTGCCGACAGATTCCTTGCCACGCAATATGCTCACGGGGATATTGCAAATGTTCTGCGTGGCAAGGGTGTGCCGGGGGCAAAGGCAGGCAGCGAGGACGGGACCGTATTTGTTGATGACGAGACGGGGACCGGTCTGCTCTCGGCAGCCTGGACCTATGCCTTTGACCTGAAGCCCGGTGAATTCAAGGAGGTTGTTTTTGCGGCTCCCCTGCATGAGGACGTGTCAAATCTGAAAACCGCTGGGGATTTCGGGGAGTTGCGGCAGGAGTATGTGACAGTCTGGACCCGCAAGCTTGACCGTGTGGGATTTGAGGTGGCCGACAAGGCGGTCGTTAATACCGTGAAATCACAGACGGCTTATATCCTGTTAACCCTGGATGGCGTGGTGATCCAGCCCGGTGCGCGCAGCTACAACCGGACCTGGATGCGGGATGGCGCAATGATTTCCTCCGCACTCATGCGACTTGGTTTTTTCGAGGAGGTCCGGGAATATTTGAATTGGTATGCTGAACGCGTCGAGCCGGACGGCCTGGTGCCCCCTATTCTCGACACCAGCGGTAAGGTGTATGACGGCTGGGGCAGGAATATCGAATGGGACAGCCAGGGTCAGTTCATCTATGCGATCATGGAGTACTATCGCTTTACTGGTGACCGGGATTTCCTGGGAAAGCATTTTGATGCTGTTCGTCGGGCCATGACGTACCTTGTCACTTTGCGGGAGCGTACGCTTGATCCGGAATATTATAAAAATCTTGAGGCCGGTGAGCGCTTGAAAGGCATATTACCACCGTCCATCAGCCATGAAGGTTTCATCAAACCGGTACACAGCTATTGGGACGATTTCTGGGCCATTCGAGGCTGGGCGGACGGGAGTGAAATGGCGGAGACCCTCGGCCGAGAATATATTGCTGACTGGGCGAGGACCGAGGAGAAAGCTTTCAGCACCAGTGTTAAGGAATCCATTGAAAAAACCATTGCTTGGAAATCCCTGGACTATATCCCTGTGGATGCGGACAGGGGCACTCCTGATCCGACTTCCATAGCCATCGCGCTGTTCCCCACGGAAGCAAAGTCTGTGCTGCCGGCAGATGCTCTGGCTCGGACGTTCCGGGATTATTACCAGATGGTGAAGGAACGGGATGGCGGGTCGGAACCTTATGCCTATACGCCTTATGAATTGCGAAATATTTTGGCTTTGACGACCCTTGGTTATCGCAAGGAAGCATTCGACCTACATGAAATCTTGTTCGCGGGCAGACGTCCGGCCAACTGGAACGAGTTTGCTGAGGTGGTTCATTCCGACCGTCGCAAAGGTGCCTATATCGGTGACATGCCACATACCTGGGTCGGGTCAGATTATGTCACGGCTGTCCGGGGTCTCATCGTGATGGAAGAGGACAAAAATAAAACTCTGAACCTGCTGTTTGGTACTCCACGCCAATGGCTTGTGGACGATGGGATTTCTCTTTTGGATTTTCCCACACATTTCGGAAACCTCATGATGCAAGCGAAGTGGGATGACAGGGACCAGAGGCTGAATCTGGATGTAAATATGCCAAAAGGCACTGCTAGGAAAATTTACGTTCGTTGGCCAATCCACAAGGATGGGAAGCCGCAACAGATTACGGTTGATGGTGATGACGGCTACCGTGTTGATGATCACGGTATCTGGTTTTCAGCCACCAGGTTCAAGTTGATAGCCAGATGGTAAATGGTCGGAATGGTCAATGTAACAAGACGATGAGACGAGAGGAATTCAGTAAATGATCGCGGTGTGGAATACGGGGAAAATAAAAAAACTAGCGAACATCGGAATGCTGTGTGTGATAGTGATAGGCCTGCAAAGCCTTAATATGGTGAGCGCGACCACGTTGCGTCACGCCAAAAATTTGAGCTTTCCCACCCAGTGTGCGGAAGAAGATAACGTGAATATTCCGATCTATGGCGGCTATGTGTCCGATTATCAAATCACTGCGACATTTCCAACCTATTTCCCCCTCACAACCGGGCAGAAGGATCTCTGTCTTTCCGACATCACGAATTGCGAGCAGGCGTGGGACATGCGACCGACTGCGCAGATCGCTTACTACGATGCGGCGCAACGAAAGCTGAAATTTGCCTGGCAGTCCCCTGGCTCCTATTGGTATCCGATTGAAACACCAGACACAGTCAATGCGGATATCGGTCACTATGTGTCGCTGGCGTATCCGCCGACAGACAGGCATTGGGTAGGCTTAGCCGCGCCACCGGCCATGGCCTATTATGATGATCTGAATCACAGGCTCATGTACATTGTCCGGGACTCAAAGGGGAACTGGGGCGAGCCGGAGAGTGTCGATACAACTGGCGATGTGGGGCAATATGCCTCGCTTCGTATAAGCCGGGACAGGCGGCATCACGTTGTCTATTACGATGCGGAAAAAGGGGATTTGAAATATACATACAAGAGCGATCCGGGGGCGGTGGGTGGATGGACAACCCCAACGATCCTGGATGCGAATGGCGATGTCGGGCAGCATGCAGCGATGGCGATAGACCCAGATGGCAGGCGACATGTGGTGTACTACGACGCGGACGCGAAGGATTTAAAATACGTCACCAGCGATGCCACACATGGATGGTCGTCACCAGTGGTATTAGATGCCGTCGGGGACGTCGGAACATACGCCTCAATCAGCGTGTACTATGAGGGCCGGCATGAGAAAATGAACGGGGCGTATGAAGGACGCTATCCACATATCGCGTATTACGATGCCATTAATGGGAATTTAAAATACATCTATCAAGATGAGCAGGGGTGGTCGACGCCTGTGGTGCTGGATGCGGTGGGAGATGTCGGCCAATATGCCTCGATGGCCTTCGGTCCGGATGGGGCTCTACATGTGGCGTACTATGATGCCACGAATAAGGATTTAAAATATCTCCACAAAGAAGCCGCCGCGGCTCAGTGGTCGGTAGAGCACGTTCTAGATGGGGCGGGGGATGTCGGCCGGTTTGCATCGCTGGGGGTGTCGGCAAGAGGGTATCCGAATATTGCCTATTACGATGCGGACAACCAGAGTTTAAAATTTCTGTCGAAGACAAAAAAGACCGCGCCGCATTGGGATAACGTCCAGGTGATCGCATCAGGGGCCGCGGGTCAGCATGCGAGTTTAGTGACGTCGGGATTTGTCGATATTGCCGACCTCCAAGGCATGGATCTGTACAACGACGGCGATGTGGCGGTTCGAGTCATGGATGTGTCCGGGTGGCCATATGAATCAGGGATGGCAGTCCATATTGCTGGGGGACCATCGAGGCCAGACCACGATTACATCCAGTTCATCAAACGGACGGACGACGACCACGCCCCGCCGCAAATATTTGTTCTCTATGCCAATGGTTACGCACGGATCATCACGCAACCTCCGGTAGGCCGGGAGGAGCGGGTCTGTTTCGGAGCATCGATGATCATTGGACCGGCGGCAGAGGACCCCTTGTTTCCAATTACGCCAATCGCGAGGTTGGATATCGATCCGCAAAAGATGACCATCAAGGTGCGCTATAAAAACGGGTCGTCAGCTGTATTGCTGCTACAAGCAGAACCGGGCAAGACGACGGTACGCGTGACCGATGTGACCTATGACACCGTAACCGCGCCCTTTGTCACCATGCGGTCCATGTGGGTGGAAGATGATAATAGCGATGTCGCCAGGATTCAGGCGGCATCGCCGTCCGGGGTCATTCGGATGCACACCATCGATCCGAAGCATGAGGAATGGACAACGCTACCGAGCGACTCCTGGTTGTTTTCCCGGCCAATCTATTCGCAGCACAATACATCATGCCCTGATTTTAAGATTGACGTGTTGGGACCCAAGGGGTATCTCGTGACCAAGCAGGCAGAAGACTTTGATTCGGGAACCTTAATACAAACGCCACGCAAGACGGCGTCCAGGGGTTATACTGTGCGAGGGACGGGGAAAGCTAACTATGAGCTTAACCTGACGGAGGCTATTACGAACCCTTGGATGCGCATCCGATATACAAAGGGTAAAAGCACGGAGGATGTGGTCAATATCTTTGTGGATGGCCGACGCCAGTCGACTATTGAGATGGTCGATGAGGGCTCCTTGGGTGAGTACGAGATGACGCAAGAGATTCGTCTACCAAATGCGCTCTCCATCGGGTCCCATCGGCTTAAATTGGAGGTTCAATCGGACACCGGCGGATTGGAATTGGACTATTTTGTCATCCATAGCAAAGCTGAATATCCGAGCCGGTAGGAACAAATGCCGATGAACCTTTGGTTCGACGCTGTCTAATGAAGTACAGACAACATCTCTATAATGTGTCTTGAGTCATTATTTGCCACGGAGCTATATGATCTATCTTAATGTGGGGGGGCTTTCTCTCTTCAAACAAGACATGCAACAAGAGGCGGGCTATCACCATTTACCTGATGATTGCGAATGTACCTTCGGGACCGAGGGTGCTCTATAAAAACTGATATGGATGACGGAAAGACCAGCGACTGAAATGGCGTATCAGGATGTCAAAGAATATTTGAAGTCACGATGTTTGACATCAAGCATGGAAGATTCTGAACCTTGCAGAGATAATTCAAGCCCGAGTCCCCGCGTCAGACTATTCAGAATCCTGACCACGGGTTTCGCTAAAGGCGATCAAACCCTCCACTTACCCTAACTGCTGTTCTTCATGGCGAGATAGCACCCACGATCCTGATCTTCCACCTAATTAGCTCACGCACAAGTAATTTTATTGAATTAAGCTCTCTCGCTGTAGGCAGGTGCCTACGTTTGATCACCTTCTTTTCGCCATTCCGATTCTGTTGATCAGAGCCTAAATTCTCCTGTTTCCACAGAAATGGCCCATGCCTGATTCCGACAGCATGAACCTTGCAGCTATTCTCCTGGTCTTCGGTCTGGGCATGTCATTCCCCTCTGCTTTCCAGGCAACCTATGTAGTACAATGATCCATTAATCGCATAATAGGTCGTCGGATCAACCACTTCTTCTAGCAGACTCAGGTTCATTGTTCCCACCGAGCAATGTGCACTCAGGTTGAGTACGGAGTGCGTGGCACTATGAGAGCTGGTCCATTTCATTCGTTTTTTATAATCAGGAGTGCCCGTAATGATGAAGATGTTTCTCGGTTTGGTTGCGATCTTGATGATGTGCCCGGCGCACGCGACAGCTGGTTTTTCCTTCGATGATGTCATACAAAAAGCGCAGGTTCTTTCGAAAGCTCCATATCAAGCCCCTCAACCAGTCACGAAATTTATGCGTGAGATTTCCTATGAAGCCTATCAGGGGATCCGGTTTAATCCTGACCGGAGCCTGTGGAAAAAAACCCAATCAAATTTTCAGGTCATGTTCCTTCCCCCAGGTTTGTTTTACACCCACCCGGTGACCATGAATATCATTGATGCCGAAGGGACACGGGCTCTGTCCTTTTCGAAAAATGACTTTGTGTTTGCAGACCCAGAAGTGGAAAAACGGGTGCCTGCCGATGTGGGTTTTGCTGGGTTCAAGCTGACCTTCCCTTTGAATCAAAAAAACGAGCAAAATCAGTTTGTCGTGTTCGCGGGGGCCAGTTATTTTCGCGGAGTGGGAAAAGATAACGTTTTTGGTATTTCAGGACGAGGTCTAGCCATTGATACCGGATTGTCCAGTGGAGAAGAATTTCCAGCATTCACAGAGTTCTGGCTGGTGCGCCCATCTCCGGATGCCAAAGAGATGGTGGTATATGGGCTCTTGGACAGTACGAGTCTCACTGGGGCGTATCAGTTCACCATTTTTCCCGGCAACCCGACCAAGATAAAAGTCAAAGCTCAACTCTTCCCCAGAAAAAATATTGAGTTGCTCGGCGTTGCCCCACTGACCAGTATGTTCTTTTACGGAGAGAATACGCCACGACCAACCGGTGAATGGCGTCGTGAGGTTCATGATTCGGACGGATTGCAAATCCATGATGGTATCAGCGATGAGTGGATTTGGCGACCATTGCTGAACCCTGGCACTCTGGAAATGGATTATTTCAGTACCAGGAAGATCCAAGGCTTCGGATTGCTGCAACGAGATGGAAAGTTCTCAAATTATGAAGATCTTGGCGCACGATACGATAAACGCCCAAACGCGTGGGTCGAGGCCCAAGGTGACTGGGGACAAGGGAATGTTGTGTTTGTTCAATTGCCGACCGCGGATGAAACGAATGACAACATTGTGGCGTTTTGGACACCCAAAGAGCCTGTGACTCCCAAGACCCCGTTGAGTCTGGCCTATGATGTGAGTTTTGGGAATGCTGATATCCCGCAAAATCCGATGGGTACCGTGGTCAACACATTTATTGGAGATGGCAATCGTATCGGAGGAGGAACAGCTCCTAACGCCTATCGTGTCATTGTCGATTTTGCAGGCGGCCGATTGAGCAAACTATCTTCCAATGCATCCATCAACGGCCAGGTGACGGCGTTAGACGATGGGGAAATTCTCGAGCATTTTGTGGAATATAATGAACAGATGAAAATGTGGCGTTTGTCGATCCTCGCAAAACCTTCTCCTCAACATCAGCTTCATTTGCGAGCATTTCTCAATAATGAAAAAACAACCCTGACCGAAACCTGGACCTACCGTCTTCCGGCGAATAACAATATTCTTGCGAAAGAAAAAGAATAATGGCCCGATCTCTTGCAGAACAGACCCTTGCGCGCGTATGCAATTATTTATCGGCCATGGGAGTTGAATTAACCCGTGAGATGAACATGCAGGCTCTCAAGTTGGTTGAGGCGGGGCTTGCCTCAGAGCAGGAAGATCCGTTTCATTTCGTCATGGCGAGGGTGAATGAACACTTTGCTATTCAGAATCCGGTGCTCCCAATCACCACTCCACCTATTACACGTAGCAGCATGGGATTTGGTGAATGAGAATCAGTGAAGCGAAATGTGACGACGCCCTGCATTCAAGCAAGGCCAAACGACAGGACGGCTGGAGAAGAGCCGCATGGATTCGGCGCGCGTTACTGACGATACTCGTTCTCGCCCAATCGGTGTTGGCCTCTACCTATATGACTGCAGTCCTTCCTTATCACGGAGCAACGTATGTTGAGTTGGGAATTATCACCCTATTTTTTGTGTTGTTTGCCTGGATATCGGTTGGGTTTTGGATGGGAGTCTTTGGCTTTGTTATCCGTTGTTTCGGAGGTGATCGTTTGTCCTTACTCAGGCGCCATACCTCCGCGGAGTTGAAAGAACAGCCCTTGTCGCGGACAGCTGTCGTTATGCCGATTTATCATGAACCCATTCATCGGACCTTCGGCGGGATTCGCGCGATGTATCGATCGCTGGAGCAGACCGGTCAGATCGACCATTTTGATTTTTTTATTCTTTCTGACAGCCGCGATCCGGATGTCTGGTTAGCTGAACAGGCCGCTTGGCACCAGTTATGCCAAGAGTTGGGAGCAGGCGGACGTCTGTTTTATCGTCGCCGAACCTTGAACCAACATTATAAAAGTGGAAATATCGCCGATTTTTTACGCCGTTGGGGTTGCGGCTATGAATACATGATCGTCCTCGATGCCGATAGTCTCATGGGTGGCTCGACGCTTGTGCAGATGGTGCAACTCATGCAGGCCGAACCTCAAACGGGCATTCTCCAAACCAATGCGACCCTGGTCAATGCCCGTTCAATGTTTGCGCGGGTCCAGCAATTTGCCAACCAAATGTATGGACCATTGTTTACGACGGGGTTAGCATCGCTGCAACTAGGTGAGGCAGTGTACTGGGGGCATAACGCGATTATCCGTACTCGTGCGTTTATGCAGCACTGCGGATTGAAGCGACTTGACGGACCCGGGCTCTTTCACGGCTCAATCCTCAGCCATGATTTTGTGGAAGCGGCATTGATGGGAAGGGCCGGATATGAGGTCTGGCTAGAACCAGATTTGCTCCAAAGTCATGAAGAGTCCCCTCCTACACTGGTGGATGATCTTCACCGTGATAAACGTTGGGCCAAGGGCAATCTGCAGCATCTTTGGGTCATGCTCTTTGAGCCTCGATTGCGTCCTGCTCATCGAATGGCTTTTTTGCACGGGATTATGTCCTACCTGGCTTCACCCTTATGGTTGGCCTTTTTGATATTGACGACGATTGAAGCGGCACGACTGGTGTTAGTTCCCATCGATTACTTTCCGGAACCCCATAGCTTGTTTCCTCTTTGGCCGGAATGGAATCCGAAATGGGCTATTGGTCTGGCCAGTAGCACACTTTTTCTACTGTTTCTGCCAAAATTTTTGGCGGTGATTGATGCCATACGATGTCGTCGAGTCAAGCATCATGGAGGGTTCCTTCGTCTCCTACCCAGTGTCATTGGAGAAATTTTGGTGTCTTCCCTCTTAGCGCCGATTCGAATGCTGGCCCATAGTCGGTATGTGCTGGAATCCCTGCTCAACGTGACCTTGCGCTGGGCCGGACAGAATCGAACAGATGAAACTCGCTGGTCGACTGCCATTCTCCACCAATTACCTGGAACCCTACTTGCTGGAGGCTGGGCCACATTTGCCTTCTGGCTCGATCACATGTTTTTTTATTGGTCCTTACCCGTCGCCGGACCGTTAGTTTTTGCCGCGCCGACTTCGGTATTTCTCAGCCGGGTGGGTCCCGGCGAAACTCTGAAGCGTTGGGGCGTTTTTCAGGTTCAGGAAGAACAATGTGGTTCACCATTGTTAGATGATTTGAGTAACAGTTCATTGCCGTCGTTAGATACCCAGGCAAGAACTTCTTCTGCCGCTGTCCAGGCCATCCTGGATCCCGTGTTGAATAGAGTCCACCAATCTACGTGTCATGCTCATCGCGGTGGCAGGAAACAGGAAATGATTCTTGCACTTCGTGAACGATGCTTTCGTCGAGGCCCAGAAGTGCTCACGCAAAAGGAACTCAGTCGCCTCATGCGTGACCGCGCCAGCCTCCAATGGTTACATGATCAGGCTTGGCGTGCCTCACCTGACTCATACTGGGGAAAAGTCCATCAACGTCGTTTTCAGTATTCAGCGCAGAGAGAATTTGGGCACTCTATTGAAGGTCCCAAACCTTCAGTAGGGACAAACATGTTGTATGTTAGGGGAGTGGGAATTCCAACATCATGGACAGGCCTTAAAAATCAAATTGCGAGAGTTGCCGAAAAGGTTTAGCAAAGGGCTTTCATGTCGTCACATTTCGTGTGACAGGGGAAAATCCATTATCAGTTTGAATGTATCAATTTTTCCCTAAGGAGGGTCGGCCTCGCGGCAATGGTGCCACGCGGCGATCTGATTTTTTTGCGATTCGGTCCTTGAACTTGTCACTCCCTAGAACCCAGGCTTTATTGGTGGCGTCGCGGATGGTCTCGAGCGTTTCGCCACTCAACTGCTGCCGAAAGAGGGCTCGATAGGCTTGTTGTCGTGTCGCCGCCGTCCCTCCCAATCGTTGGTACATGCTATGGGGTGTCAGGAGTGGATCTGATTTTCCCTCAGCATGGTAGTGATAGCTGGACCATCCATATTCGCGAGGATGTCGCACCATTTCGGCACGCACCGGATTGAGTTCGACATATCGACTGCACGTTAATAGATAGGCCTCACTTTCAATGAGTGTGGCTCTGTAGCGTCCTTCCCAAAGCGTTCCTGTCCGATCATGAGTGGCATTGAAATACTGGACATAGCGGCGGCCTAACGACTGAAACGTCTTTGGCAAACTCTCCTCATGGCTCGGTGTGACTATGAGATGCACATGGTTGCTCATCAGCACGTAGGCATGAATAGCGCACCCATGCGTTTGGGCGGCCTCCTTTAGCCAGTCTTTATACACATTATAATCGTTGATTTGATGGAACAGCGTTCCACGGTTGTTCCCTCGTTGAATAACGTGGAGGGGAATGCCAGGAACAAAAAATCTAGGGAGTCTTGCCATCGTTGATCCTTTGCCTCGTTGGGATGTTGAAACAATCCACCAGTTGCATTCTCACTGTTTTGTCATAATTTCTGACTGGTAATTTTCTCAGTGCTTCAGCGTGGCTGCGGTTTTGTTGGGGGATTTTTTTGACCATTGCTGCCAGCAGCTAAGATTGAATTTTTATAGGTGTTTATTATTAGGAATATTGAATAGGCATATCATAGGGAATTGCGAAGAGCACGTTAGCAAATGTCATTCAATGAAGTCGAGTCTGACCCTTACTGTACATTTCTAGCCATTGAAATTACGCGGATTACCGCAATGGCTCATTGAGTTTTCAATGCGGATAATTTTTCCTATCTGAAAGGAAATACAAGAACATCGTGTATTTCATATTAAATATCAATGACATAGATATTTTTTTTAAATTAAAGATATATCGGAATATGTATTGCACATGCTTTTCAAGGAATTATTTTCTAAGAAGTATTCGTGTGCTGTTTTTATAGAGTTCACATTTTTACGGTCCTTCAATGGATGGAGGGAGGTTGAGTAAAGAGCGATGGGTGTGGACCTGTCGCGGGAAGGTTCTTTTATTTCTTCTCCATATGAGAAATTCTTAAAAGGAGGTAGTCTCAATGTTTCTTTCTAGACGGCAGTTTTTAAAGGTCTCCGCGGGGACCGTGGCGGCCGTAGCCTTAGCGGATAAAGCATTTGCTTTGACTGCTCTGCAACCCGTCATCGAAGTGGGGAATCCTCTCGGGGAATACCCAGATCGCTCATGGGAGCGGGTCTATCACGATCAATATCGGTATGACAGCTCATTCACCTGGGTCTGTTCCCCCAATGACACGCATGCCTGTCGCGTGCGGTCGTTTGTGCGTAATGGTGTGGTGATGCGTGTGGAGCAAAACTACGATCACCAAACGTATGAAGATCTCTACGGCAACCGTGGGACGTTCGCGCATAACCCACGCATGTGCTTGAAGGGTTTCACGATGCATCGTCGGGTGTATGGCCCGTATCGTCTCAAGGGGCCGCTCATGCGACGTGGCTGGAAAGCCTGGATGGATGATGGCAGTCCAGAATTCACCCCGTCTACGATGACGAAATACAAATTTAATGCTCGATACCTCGATGACATGTTGCGGGTGTCCTGGGACACGGCCTTTACGTATTTGGCCAAAGCCATGATCATCATTGCTGAACGGTATTCTGGTGAATCTGGTGCCCGTCGATTGCGGGAACAGGGTTATCCACCGGAAATGATTGAAATGACCAAAGGTGCTGCGACCCGTTGCTTTAAGTTCCGCGCGGGGATGCCGATTCTTGGTGTGATTGGAAAAATGGGCATCACACGCATGAACGGTGGCTGTGGGGCGTTGTTGGATACCTACATTCGGAAAGTGAAGCCGAACCAAGCGCAAGGTGGACGGTATTGGTCGAATTACACCTGGCATGGTGATCAAAA
>JAJDBQ010000140.1 GCA_029261255.1 Nitrospirales bacterium | reverse complement strand
ATTTCCGGCGCGCTGCTCAAAGTAGATGAGCGTTACCGACGAGAGGTGTATGCCGACCTGAAGGGCATGCCGCGCATTGCCGGCGTGGTTGAACACAAATCCGCTATTCAGGCCTTCTACGATACGCTAGCCGAAACTGTGTTGTTCTTTACGTTTATCACGACGTTGCTTGGGGGCAGCATCGCCTTTGGTGTCGTTTACAACAGCATGCGCATTGCCTTGTCCGAGCGAAACCGCGAGTTTGCCAGTCTGCGTGTGCTGGGTTTCGAACGAGGTGAAGTGGCCTATATTCTGCTGGGCGAACTGGCCCTGCTCACATTGGTGGCCATTCCGCTGGGGATGATCTTCGGCTATGGTCTGTGTGCCTACTTGGCCTTTCAGTTTAACACCGACTTGTACCGCATTCCGCTGGTGCTGGGCATGAATATCTATGCCTTTGCTGCCCTCGTGGTGATCGTGTCATCCATTATTTCAGCTATGATGATCTGGCGTAATTTGGCCCATCTCGATATGGTGGCCGTACTCAAGACCAAGGAGTAAATCGATGCGCATCCCGTTGCGACAACATCCCATGATTACGCTTATCGCTGTGCTGGTTATCGGTTTGCTGGTATGGGGATTTTGGCCGCAACCAGTTCCAGTTGAGGCCATCGCAGCGGCACGGGGACCCTTGACTGTTACTATTGAAGAAGAAGGCCGCACCCGGGTTATCGATCGTTATGTTATCTCGGCTCCGGTAGATGGGGTAGCCTGTCGCGTGCAGTTGGATGTCGGCGATTGGGTAGAACAGGGGCAGGTGCTACTGAGCATTACGCCACTGGAATCGCAGGTGTTGGATCCACGCAGCCGCGCACAGGCGGAGGCGAAGGTTGCCGCTGCCAATTCAGCCTTGCGGGCCGCTGAACAACAAGCCCAGGCGGCCGCGGCCGCGGAACAACTTGCTGCCACTGAACTCAAACGGAAGCGGCTACTGATGGTCAAAGAACTGATTGCACGGGATGTCTACGATAAGGCCGTGACAGAAGTAAAGACCACCACAGCAGCCCGACGCTCTGCCGAGTTCACTGTCAAAGTGGCCAAGCATGAACTGCGATCGGCCCGAATGGTGCTTGACTATGCGGCAAATTTCACTCGGGATCCGGCTGAACGGCTGCCGGTTCGTTCTCCTATTACCGGCAGGATTCTGAAAGTCCCCCACGAATGCGAAGGTCCGGTGCGCACGAGTGAGCCACTGCTCGAAGTGGGTGATCCATCGATGCTGGAAATCGAAGTCGATGTCCTCTCTTCCGATGCTGTGAAGATCAATCAGGGCATGAAGGTGCTGTTTGATCGTTGGGGTGGTGAGCAACCATTGGAAGGCATCGTACGTATTGTCGAGCCCGTTGGCTTTACGAAAGTCTCCGCCCTAGGAGTGGAAGAACAGCGAGTGTTAATCATCTCTGATTTTATCTCACCGGCGGTACTCTGGCAGCGACTCGGAGACGGTTATCGCGTGGAGGCGCGGTTCATCCTTTGGCATGAAGAGAATGTCCTACAGGTGCCGACCAGCAGCTTGTTCCGTTATCATGAGGGTTGGGCCGTGTTTGTCATTGAAGGTAATCATGCCAAACGCCGCGAAGTGAAAGTCGGCCAACGGAATGGCCTGATTGCCCAGATACTGGGGGGTGTGAATGAGGGCGAGACGGTGATTAACCATCCCAGTGATGAAGTTGAGGATGGGAGGAGTGTGAAGGAGCGTTAAAACTCGCTCTCTAAAACGAAAAAAGAGGGCACCGCATACAGAAATTTCCTATGACATGTGATGTAGTTGGATTCGAGGTCTTAGTGCGCACATTCTTTTTTGGTATCCAGTGCATACCTCAATTGAGAGTTTCCTGTCGAAGAATCTTTACTAATCCTACGCACGCAAAAATCAGTAAAACGCTTTGTGGTAAGCCTGCCGAGATTGATACGGCTTGAAGGGATTTCAGTCCACCCGCCAAGAGTAAGACTACCGCTGCAGTCCCTTCTGATAGGCCCCAAAACACACGATTGGCCACAGGGGGATTGGGGTTGCCCCCAGAGGTCACCATATCAGCAACAAAAGAACCTGAATCTGATGAGGTAATAAAGAACATGACCATGAGTATGAGAGCGATCCATTGCAGAAGCGCTGTCCATGGGAGATGTTCTAGTAAGAGCGGGAGTGAAATGGCGACATTTTTTAAGATCGGTTCTAACAGGCCACCTTCACCAAAACGTTCAATATGTAATGCTGTTCCGCCAAAGACTGAAAACCAAATAATATTAACCGCCGTTGGAATCAACAAGACAAAAAATACAAATTCCCGGATCGTGCGACCTCGCGAGATCCGTGCAATGAAGATTCCTACAAAGGGACTCCAGGAAATCCACCATCCCCAATAAAAGAGAGTCCAGTTTGTTTGCCAATCAGATGGTGCTTCCCAGTCGACCCATACACTGATGTGTGCCAGGTTGAGCACATAATCACTAAGGCCAAGTACGAGGGTCTTCATTTGGTAGAAGGTGGGCCCGGTCAGAAAAACAAAGCCCAAGACCAGGCACATGATGGCCACATTTGCAATACTTAAATATTTAATGCCCCTTGAGACGCCACTGACCGTAGATGTCGTGGCCACGATCGTGATGAACACAATAATCCATAGCTGGTTCGAGGTGACAAAGCTAATATCAGTCAATCGGCTGAGGGTGGCATTGATTTGCATAGCGCCTAACCCAAGGGACGTGGCCACTCCCAATAACGTTCCCACAGTACAGAAGGCATCCGTTCCATGCCCTAACCAACCCTCAATACGTTTTCCAAACACTGGATAGAGTAATGATCGTGGGGCTAGCGGTAAGCCATGTCGAAAATGAAGAAGCGCAATGCCTAAGCCGAAAATGACATACATCGCCCATGGATGCAGGCCCCAATGAAAGTAACTGAAATAGATGGCTTCGCGTGCCGCTTCATCCGTCATCGGGGTGGCGCTGGGTGGGGCATGAAAATGATTCAATGGTTCAGCCACTCCCCAGAACACGAGCCCCATTCCCATTCCTGCCGCAAATAGCATTGCCAGCCACGCGCCTCGGCTATATTCAGGCTCTTCATCTTGCTTTCCACATTTGATTTGCCCATAGGGGCTCACCACCAGCCACATCACAAAGATGACAAAGCCTGCCGTCGTCAGGATGTAATACCAGCCAAACGTTTTCGTGATAAACGTCAACGTGGATTGGAATATCCTTCTCGCTGGCTCAGTCCAGAGGCCGGCAAACATGATAAGGACGATATTAAAAGTCGCAGCAAGAAAGAAGACTGGGCGACTAATCCCATCTCGCCATTCAATGAGTAAGGTTTTGATGGAATGTACCCTTTTCATGAATCGCGTGAGCATAGCCTCTCTTATGATTATTCCGAGGGGGATTTGGAGAACTCTGATTCATTCAATCGTCCCAAAAAGTAATCAGCTCAATCTTACCTTGCTTGGTCAAGGAGTGGTTGTAGCAGATAGGGACATTTTCCAAAAGGAATTGGCAATGAAATTGTTCCATTTCTCCACTATGGTGATTGTGCCAACAGGTATCTGAAAAGATCCCACCTCGTAATTCATTACTAATTTAGTGATTGATTCACCTCCTTTCTCTGAGCACTAGTTTTGCAATAACAAGCAACCAATGAGTAGGGGGAAAAAGTAAGACTAGATTTTGGGTAAGGCCATCTTGGTCGGAAGGGGGGAGGGGGATTTGTGATGTTACGGCTCCCTGGATGCCGACACAAAAGGAGGTGCGTTGCATGTTCACTAAATATTCTCGGATTGTTCGGATTGTCATAGTTAACTGGGTCCTGGGCGGTGTTCTCGTCTGCGGCGGCGTGACGTCAGTCGCTGCCCAAGTGTTACCGCCCATCAATGATCCCTCGCCTGGTTCGACGTTGACGACCACGACGGTAACATTTACGGGCGATGTGGCGAATCAAGTTGGCGAACAACACTGGCTGAGTGTCGAAACGTCCCCGTACGCCAATGACATCTTTCATCAGTCCCTCGGTACTGGGAATGTCGTTACTGTTGGGGGCCTTCCCACCTCGGGAATCCTGCATGTGCGCTACCATACCTATACCCCCGTGGCAGGATGGGACTCTCAAGCACACACCTATACGATGAATGTGAGTGGTGACAGCGGTAGTGGCGGAGGCAACACAACGGCGGCAGTTCTCGCGCAAATTGCTCTCCTGAAGAATCAACTTGATAGCCTTAAGGTGGATCTGAAGGGCGTCGCGCAGAATTGGGATAAAAAACTCGATTCGACTAACGGAGAGGCCAACGGTTGCAACTCGGAGCGCTTTACGTGTTTGTGGCCATCCGTCGACCAGCCCGATGGGGCTGTAGTACGGGACAATGAGACGGGGCTTGTGTGGGAGCGGTCACCGGATCGTGCTGGACGATTTTGGGAACAAGCCATCATGCATTGTGCCCAACGCGAGGTGGGCGAGCGAAAAGGTTGGCAGCTGTCGACACGAGAACAGCTGGCGAGTCTGATGGATCCGATCAATACGAGTCCATCCTTACCAACGAACCATCCTTTTGATCCCTCTGCCCTGGTGGTAGCCGCTTATTGGACTACGACGACGGTTGTGGCTCTTCCCACAGATGCCTGGCATGTGCATCTTAGTGAAGGACAAGTGGGGTTTCGGAAAAAGGACATTCAAAGCGCCGCCTGGTGTGTGCGTGGTGGCCAAAACTATGACGGCCAGGACATACGGAATGCAATACCTTCGCCATAATGCGGTGAATGTTTCGTTTGATGTGATCACTGTGGGTGCAGGGGGTAACTCCTCTGCATCCCGGAATCCTTCCTCATGCTGTTGAGGGGACCGAATCCGCTTTAACGCCCGGCCTAAATGTCAGCCACAGGGGACGGACAAAATGCTTATTTGTCGACCTAGTCGCGCTAATGGAGGAGGAGAATACGGTCACTATACAGCTGAATGTATTTTAGGAGTATTCCTTTGTCAGGGGTTTTGGGCGCTGCCCTCACTTTTGACGCTGCTTCCAGAGACGTTGTATTTCCTGTTCGCCCAAAGGGCTAGGCTGTTTGATGCGTAGGCTCTCTGCCCATTCATGGGCGAAGTCACGTTGAAGGTACATGTTCAAGTTAGCAGTGAAACTCATGGCAATCACTGCACCAACACTTGCTAGTGCCATGTCCTTGTGGGCGTCCCACTCATCACCTTGGGCCCCAAGGTACGCCATGCCCAAGTCACCACCAAAGACTGTGGCGGCTCCCCATTCTGCCAGTTCGAAAGTCATGGACGTTGACATGATGAAGCTTAGAGGGAAGACATAGCCCCAAAACCCTCGTACACCGGCAATTCGCAGGTACACCTCTCGAATAGGATAGGCCAGCAAGAGCCCATAAGAAAAATGGACGATGCGGTCAAAATTATTCCGCTCCCAACCCAGCAACTCATTAAAGGAACGACCTGTGAGCAAGGTCCACCAGGAATCATATGGAACGTCCGCATACGTATAATGAGCGCCGAGAACATGTAAGCACCCAAAGATAAAGAGCAATGTGTAAGAAACTTTCGAGAAGGGGAATCGCCGATAGGTGAGGGCAAGAATTGGAACAACAAGAAACACTAGCAGGTTTTCAAGAATCCAGTCATTCCGATGAAGCGGATTAATAGCTAAAACAACCCATTCTGCCAAAAATAGCGCTACCAGGATGGGTAGATAGAGTGTATGAGAAGAAGTCATATGGCAAATAATTAATCAGGAAATCTTACGTGTCATTATTTATTGCCGAATTGATCATTTTTCACGACCCGCAAAAGACTTATTGGTCAAACAGTTAGATGTGATTGATCCAATTTACCATTCATGTATGATACGCGTAGATGTTTTGAAATTGTTTTATCGAACTTGTTATTGGGCAAGGATTGAAGCTCGTCTTTTGAAAAGAGGGTGCGGATGATTTAAAGATTCATTTCCGCTTTAAGGGTCCTGTTAAGGTTAGCATGGAGGTCTTGATACCTTCGAGTCACTCGCGACTTGAAACTGTACTCCTCTGAATGATAAATCGACATCTACTCGTTTCAAATGAATTCTCGAGAATCGAGCCTTATGAGATGGCTTCTAGCCATTGGCGTCGTGCGCATATTTAGAATGTAGACTCAATGCAAAATGGAGGGAAGCGATGTTTGCGGTCGTTGATGTAGGTGGGTTGCGGTCGCCTTATGTGGCTGGCGTATTCCGAGACCGGAAGGTGCCAAAAGTGTTCAAGGCATCTGCCACTCAACCTGTTGGTCATGAAAATCAGCCCTCTGAGCAACCATCATACAAAGAATCTTCCTCTTCCCCAGCTCGTCTCTATGAACAGGTTGCGGCCTTTTCGTCGGGCACCCGCTCTACTCTGGTGGCTCAAGATATCATGGCGTCGCCTGTCGTGACACTTCCAATAACTGCTTCGTTGGATCAGGCTTGGGAGCTAGTGAAGGAAAAACGATTTCGTCATATTCCAATTCAGTCGCGAAATGGGGCACTCGTTGGGATTTTGTCTGATCGCGATCTCTCGCGTGGTACGGTTGAGTCGGTCAGGACCGGTATTAAAGGATCAGCCTACCTGGCTAAAATGTCCATTGAATCCTATGTGAGCCACCCTGTGCTAGTGGCTGCTCCTGAAGCGACGTTATTGGCCATTGCTCGAGTGTTATTAGAGGAACGAATTGGTGCTATCCCTGTGGTTTCAGAGGAAAAGGAATTATTGGGTATGATCACGCGCAGTGACATCTTGCGTGTGATCGTTTCACATCCCAATTTTGAGCACTGGGGTTAGCGCTACTCGTCAGCTTATTCTTGCCCTAGTAAAGACCCATGGCTAATGGGGTCTGTTCAAAAAAGTCCGTCCAGCAAGGCCGCAGCCAAGTTTGGGCGCGGAGCGTACAGGCAGTACGTGAGCACTGAAACTTGGTGACCTGTCTGCGCGAAACCGCTTCGGCAGGCATGGAACCGCTAGCCTGTCAGCCGTAGCCTTGGCGAAGGCTGGTGGATTTTTTCAACAGCCTTATGTTGAGGAAATTGATCGACTACCGTATTTCGCACAAAAGGAGGAGCTATGCTTAAACAAGGAGAGAAACTTTTAATCGTCCATCGTCGCTTGTTTGAAAAAGATACTCCACGATTTTTTGTCGGAGAAGTGGAGGCCTATGAGGCTGGGCTGGCGAAGGTTAAAGGATATACGTTTGTCAAAGATTTATTTAGCGGAAGCATGAAAAAGAAGCCAGATCTTCGCACAAAAATAATGTCTATTATTTCAGGGACCTTTATCGTGTATCAATTGCCGATTACGGTTCTCTTGGACTCAGTGCGGTTTGAATTGGATCAAGATGGTTCGCTGATATTAAGAGATAAAGGAGATTTTGCCATGGATGTAGGGGAATCGGTGAAGCGCGAAACGCATTAATAAAAAATATTCTTATCTGCAAGAATCGCTTCCGAGCGTTCATATTCCTTGCTAACATGCATGCAGCCATGGAGATCATTACCACCCACCTAGAAGCAGATTTTGACGGAATCGCCTCCATGGTGGCGGCCCGCAAATTGTATCCCGAGGCCCATTTGGTCCTCTCAGGAGGTGCTCAATCTCGGGAACGAGCCTATTTGGCTCAACACCCGCTGCATTTAACTCCCTTTAGCGATTTTCCGCTATCAGATGTTTCCAAAATTATTCTGGTAGATGCCGACCATCAAGACCGCTTAGGTTCTCTCGAGAAAGCTCTTGAAAATCAGGCAGTTTCCATCCACATTTGGGATCATCATCCATTGGAACCAAGCAACGCTCTTGCCAAGAGAGCGAAATTTCTCAAACTGGAATTAGTAGGAGCCACTATTACCTTATTAGTCGAAGCACTTCAAGAACAATCCATCAGTTGGTCACCAGAAGAAGCCACGCTTTTTGCCATCGCCTTATACGAAGAGACCGGTCACTTCACCTATCTTAGTACCACAGCTCGAGATTTACAGGTCGGTGCGAGATTAATCGAAACAGGTGCAGACTTAAAAGTCGTCAGTGATGTCATTCAACGAAAATGGACTGAACCTCAGGCCGCCCTCTTTAATGCCTTATTGCAAACGACACAAATCCTCACATTGGGACGCCGCCGCGTCGCCCTGGCGACATTATCGTGGCCTGAATACGTTGCCGATTTGGCCCCCGTCACTCAACAATTGGGACAGATCTACAATACGGATGCGGTCCTAACCGCCGTAGCAATGGAAGGGAAAATTCAATTTGTTGGACGCAGTCGCCACTCGGACATGAATATGAACCAAATCGCCCAAGCATTCGGAGGAGCCGGACATACGATGGCGGCAGCCGCCAGTATTAAAGGGCAGACCTTGGCTGAAGTGGACCAACAATTACAGGAACTCCTTCAGGAGCAGGCTAAAACCTGGCTCCCTATCCACAAACTCATGACCACCCCGGTACGCTCAGTCGAACAAGGCGAAACAATCAAACAGACCGAACGCCTGATGACCCAATATGAAGTGAACGCCTTACCTGTTCTCGATTCCCGTGAACAGTTTATTGGCCTCGTCACGCGCGAATCCGTTCAAAAAGCGTTGTATCATAAACTTTCCGGACAACCGGTCGAGCACCTCATGCTGCAGGATATTTTTCTGGCTCATTCCGACACTCCGTTCGAGGATGTTCAAGAGCAAATGGTTGAACGGAATCAGCGCATTGTCCCAATACTTGACCATGGAAAAGTCATCGGAATCTTCAGCCGAACCGACCTGTTGCGAGCTCTTCACCAAGAATCGACACAAGAAACGACGACGGTGACTGCCCCAACCAAAGCCACCCCTTCGACTTCGACGCCACTGCACACAAAGAATGTCACCAAGCTTCTCAAAAGCCAGCTGTCTCCTCCACTCTTATCGTTAATCGAAAAAGTTGGACAGCTGGCTGATCGACTCGACGTCTCGGTATTTCTGGTCGGCGGGTTTGTTCGGGATTTGTTAATGGATATTCCCAACTTCGATGTAGATTTCATGATCGAGGGAGATGGCATTCAGTTCGG
>JAJDBQ010000139.1 GCA_029261255.1 Nitrospirales bacterium | reverse complement strand
ATTGGCATTATCATTAAATCGGTCACTGACATATCGAAACCTTGCCCCTACATCAAAGGGGAGCCCGAACACATCCTGATAATTCGTCCACGCATTCACCACCCATCTGGGAACATTGGCAGGCCGGTTCCCTGTATTGGCACCAAATGATTCAAATTCCGCATAGGTGTATGCCGCATTCCCCCCTACACTCCAATGAGATGTCGCTTGAAACGTCGCTTCTAGCTCAAGTCCGCTGGACTGCTGTTTTCCAACATTATCAACCTGCCCCCCGCTTCCAGTTGAAACGAGAATGTCTTTTCTCTCAATGTGGTACAACGCCAAGGTGATATCTGCTCGATTATCCAAGAATCGAGATTTCATCCCAACTTCCCATTGCCGTGCTTTCGTTAAATTAAAGTCCTGATTCCCATTCACCAAAAAAATATTAGACCCCACAGGGTCGGCACCTGATGTCCACTGAACGTAACCAACCAATGCTGGATCGACTTCATAGACAAATCCCAATCGCCAGCTCAACGGTCGAAAGGATCGTTCAAAGGCATTCGTCGCATTAAAACTTCCATCCAAATTAAAACTGTCTCGATCGAGACGAATAAAATCTTGACGAAAAGCAGCAACAAGACGTGCATGAGACGTGACTTCTAGGGAATCTTCCACAAACACAGCCACCGTTGTGATCTTAGTCGGATTTAAAAACGTCTGCGAAGGATCTTCAAACCGTCCAGGGCTTGGATTGAAAGGATCAACACTATCAACATTCCCAAAGAAACGACTTCGCCGCTTGAATTCGACATAGCTAAAATCCACACCAAGTAAAGCCTGATTCGCCATGCTCGCCAAATTATTCGTCAATGTTCCATATAAACGGTTGCCAACCGTCTGTTGATCATGTGAGACGAAAAAACGATCGCGATCAATCACATTCGTTGCGGCATTAAAGCTATACGTTTCAGCATTTCGCCACTCACGTTCCGCATCAAAATAATAAAACGTATTCTGGAGAGAAAAGTCAGAGCTATCTGTCCAGGCAAGGTCTAGATGCGTAAAATATTGATGTGAATTGGCCTTCTCATTTGCCACATTATAGTTTTCGAATCGCATCCGTTTATCGATAGTTCGGTCATCTGTTGTTTCGATAACTCCTTTCAGTGGCTTAGTCCCAAAGGCCTTCGAAACCAGCGGCGTCCCCCAGTAATTTGGCAAACGATCCTTGAGGTAATCAAATCCCAATGTCATCTCAACGTCTTCGAACGCCTTCCAAAGAAGAGACCCCGTAACATTCAATGACCGTGGATCAGTATTCTTCACGTATCCATCAGACGACGAGTGGCTGATATCCGCCCGATACCAAAGAGTCTCGTGCAATTGTCCTCCCACGCCTGAGCCCAACTTCATGGTGTTAAATCTACCGTATGACACTAAATTCTCCCAGGATGTCTCGCCACCTTGAGAAGGTTTCTTCGTCACCATATTTAAGGTTCCTGCTATGGCCCCCTGTCCATGCAAAACAGATGCGGGTCCTTTCAGTAATTCAATTCGATCAAGATTGAATCCATTTTGTGGACGACCACTCATCGAAGCGGGCCCGAGCCAAATTCCATTTCGCAAAATCGTAATTTGATTTTCGGTAAATCCTCGCATGGAAAAACTGAAGGGCTGCGCAGGAGAAGCTCCCCAAATAACACCAGGGGCTTGTTCAATGGCTTCAGCCACCGGCTTATACCCCTTTTTTTTTAACGCAACATGATCAATGATATGAATGGAGGCAGGAATCTCAACGAGAGACAATCCAAGCCGACTACTGGTGGAAGGTGGGCTAGGGACAGCCAACTCCGTTGCGGTGACAAGCACTTCATCTAATTGGGTGGGGGAAGAGTCATCTACCTCCAATGAACCACTTGGATCATTACCAAAGGCCACAGAGACCATGACAAACAGGAGCACAAGGCACACGAGGGGAACACGTTTCATCATTATCCCTTTCCACGAGGATGCTCTATAAAATCCGGCCAGGTTTCCTGACTTCGGGCAGCCTACTAACCAAGCCTTCCCATCTATTAAGACAGTGGCAATCAATGGCGTTCGTTCCCGTTACAGTTGCGGGACAGCGTTGGTTTTTCACCAAACTTCCCTGAACCGGATTGATGATATTGAAAAAATATGTCGGTAGCGATCTTGCTTAGTTTTCTCCTCCTTCTATGAGATAGAGTTTTCCATTTTTGGGATCGCGGAATACGCGACCCATTGATTCATACCCCGATCCCATACTTTGAATACCAGGAGGTAAATCAGGAAGTTCTTGCCCTCTCTCCACGACTTGAGGTTGCCTGAGCCGTTCCATGAGATCAGGACTTAGCGCTGCGAGTGCTGCAATCAGACCACAAGCGAACACCAGCATAATATCGAGGAAGTTCGCCAAGGGACCCAATGGGTCTTCTTCGTGTTGATCAAATCGACTGGTACGCCAAGCTGAGCGTTTCACCAGAGGATTCCCATCACGATTTCCCCTCACTGAGGATCTCGTCATACCAACGCCGGCGAAGACGGCCGAGCACAAATCCAATAATTCCAGCTAATAAACCCATGACAGTAGTATCAAATGCCACAGTCACCGCATTGGTCAAAATGGAAAGATCCCCTTGCCCCAATCCCGCTAGGCCTGGGCCTAACGGAATGAGGGTGCCCATCAGGCCCAACATAGGCGACACTCGCGTCAAGATATCCGTTCGTTCAAGACGTCGTCTGGCCGACTGCTCAAAAGCCGGACGATCCATGTCATCCGGAAATGCTGTTAGCCCCCAAAACCGTTCACCAATGGCAATGCCAATTTCCCACACCGCCAACACCATCATGCAACCAAGGCCCACAATAATAGGGTAGAGAAGAACGGACACGAATTCGTGCATGAGGGTGATGATGTGACCACTAAACATGAGACGAACTCACAGGCTTTCGACTGCCTTTGCGAATACCCAGAAGCAGTAATACGACAATGAGTGTCCACACGACCCAGAGATAGGAACGGATTCCGTCAATAATGTTCTCGGCCCCTTCAGCTTGAGAATCCTCTTTGGCCTGGGCAGTTGGCTCAACTTCAATCTCGGCAATGGTCGTCACTGGCGTTTCAACGACCTCATTTTTCATCCGGGCACGATCCATCACCGCTACTAATTGTTTTTGTTGATCGGCATCCAGTCGCTCAGCCATCCAAGAAAAAATAGGATGATCCGGTCGCGTGTGGCCACTGCCCGGCAATCCATGTTGAATAATAAGATCGGCAAAGTTCTGACTTAACTCCTTCAGCGTTTTTTCATCAGCATCCCAAAAACCTTTTTGAGCAGCCACCAGCATGACCGCCAGCATATTCGTTTTCACATGAACATTTTCTCCACGCTCCAGAAATTCATCGAGACCGATGTCATATCGATCATCCAGATAGACAGCCTTAACCTCATCCCACATCGCACTCTTAATGATGTCTGGATTGGTCACTTGCCATCCCCAGAGATATTCGAGAAATTCACTACCCATCGTCCGTGCCCCCGCATAATCATGCTCCATCAGCGGCTTCAACCATTGAGGATTGAGAAATTTTCCACGAAATTCCGTCACGAGCGCTTGATCTAAATTGATGAGTTTCGGATCGTTGGGATCGGCATGTTGTACAATTCGGGAACGAGGTGGCGAACCTGTAAGAGTTTCCACTGCAAGACTCAACCCACCAAGGAAATCGAACGCATCATTATTATCTAAAAGGCCGTAGAGATTACTGGCACGACCCAAGTAGGAATTTTCAACGTGCATGACATTAGCGGAAAATTGTTCTTGCATCCGTTCACCACGATACCCCACACCATACGCATACCCCATACGATTGAGATACGCCTTCGCAAGTTCTTGACGATCCTCCCATGCTCCGGAACGTTCGACGAGAGTATTAACCCCGGCTCCATAGGAGCCTGGTGCCACACCAAAGATTCGAAGACTTGCTCGACGTCCGGCTATTTCGGCTGGCATATCCTTGGCGAGGAGAGCCCGAGCTTCCTTCACCCAATGCGCGGCCACACGATTATCATCAAGCAATTCGTTCCCTCCCGTGGCCAAGGACTCTAACGGTTTCAATGCGGCTTGCAGAAGAGGAATTAGCGCCGGGTCTTGCTTCCGAATGGTTGAACTGGCGCCATCCAAGGCGAGCAACACACCCTTGTCTAACCATTCCAACTGCTCACCATATAAATCGCGAAACAAACCGGAGGTGATAAACACCACGTCACGCCGTTCCCGTCCTTTCTCCAAAGGCACTCGCTGAATGCCTGTAAGAATCCCACGGCTATTCCACAGCGGCTCGATCCCTAGCATGTCTAACCCAAAACCAATCATCGCCCCTTCGTCACGAACCGCATCGGAAGCCCAGAGAATCACGGATTCTTTGCCTTCCGGGGAAGCCGGCCTATCGGCACGAGCTTTCGCCGCCAGTTCCTTCCCCAGTTCAAAGCCTAAGGTGGTCGGTAACAGACTTCCATCCAGGGCGTGGAAATTTCGTCCCGTCGGTAAGACTTCAGGCGTACGAATAGGATCATTTCCCTTTCCCGGTTGAACAAAACCACCCGCCAAGGCATTGAAGAGGGAACGGCGCTCCTCCCTGGGTGAATGCGTCAGATCCTGTCGTCGGGTTCTATCTTCCGGCTTCGCCTCAGCATCTCCCAGGATAGAGGCCATCATGATATCAATGGCCTCTTCTTTCCAATCTTTTCCAAAGACATGAAGGCCAAGTGGCATAAAATTTTCTTGAAGTTTGGTCAGATAATGCCCAGTTTCATGGACGAGAAGATTATCATCCACCTCTTCAAACCCTATTCCTCGAATGGTCAATTCATCAGCCATACTCACGACAAGCTCATCTCGAAGATGGAGTGCATCAATCCGTTCACGGATAGCCGCGACTGTACGGACTCTGGCAGGCGAATTCGGGTCAGGATCTGCTGCCTCAAAACTTTCCACCAGTTGACGCAAGCCAAGAAGATCATCATAGAGTTCGGTCGTACTTAACGGTGGAGTCAAGTGGCTCACCATGACAGCCAAGCCACGCCGCTTGGCCTGAATGCCTTCTCCCACTCCATCCACAATATAGGGATAGATACCCGGAATGGTTCCGGCCATGTGCCAGGGATAATCAAGAGGTCCGACGCCGCTCCCGTGGCGTGGAAGGAATTCGTAGGTGGAATGTCGGCCGAGATGAATAAGCGCGTCTGCGGAAAACTCATGAGTGAGCCAGGAATAAAACGCCCAATACTGATGGGTTGGAGGAAACGTGGTATTGGCATGCAACAGCTCTTCA
>JAJDBQ010000138.1 GCA_029261255.1 Nitrospirales bacterium | reverse complement strand
GCTTGAGTTAAGAAGCAGGTAGGGCTAAATCTGAGGCTACTGCGCACAATGCTCCGGCAGTGGTCATTTCATCTAGTGCTTGTTTGGCTGTCGACTGTTCATGTTGTCCATCCCCAATCGTGTCGGTCAGGACAATGACTTGCAGTCCTAGCTTACAAGCATCAATGACGGTGTTCTTGACTGCCATCTCTATAGCCGGGCCTAAGACAAATACGGTCTTCACGTCGAGATCTTCGAGCCGATCCGCCAAGCTACTTCCTTCAAATCCTGACTTCGAATCTTTTTTGGCATCAGTCCCTTTGGAAATGACCATCATGCCGGGTGGCATGACTAAGTCCGAGTGAAATTGAGCCCCACGTGAGCCTTGCACGCAATGGGTCGGATGAGGCCCACCTTGCTCTGTGAACGAACAATGATTAGGTGCATGCCAATCTCGTGTGGTGAGGATTGACCATCCTTGTCGGCTGAAATGTTTGATGTAGGCGTTGATAGCTGAAATCAGATTATTGCCTTCCGACATCCCCATTGCGCCACCAGGGAAGAAGTCGTTTTGAGGATCGACGAGGAGAAGCGCTGACTGTCGATCAGGTTGGGGAATAGGTGCTTGCTCAGAAGAGTTGTCTTTAGAGAGTTTCATAATTATTCACGGTTTTTCGTAACGTTCAATAAGGGACATTAGAATGAATGATATTTCTTTAGCTCCTTATTCTCTGTACGAGAGGAGCAGGTGGTTTCTTGGTGCCAGATTGTGAGTGAATTTATCTGTCATTTGATAGGCTTAGGACTCTACCTCACCTAGCCTCTCCTTACAAAGGAGAGGGAGTTTTAGGGGGATTCATTTCGTAACGGGAAGAGGGAGAGATCGGGCCTTATCATTGCGAGCCTGGTGGGGGAGTTAGTCGACGATTTCTGTTCCGATGCCTTTGTCCGTGAATATCTCGAGCAAAATGGCATGGGGCACACGTCCATCAATGATGTGCGCTTTTTGTACTCCGCCTTGCAGGGCTGTTATGCAGGCATGGACTTTTGGCAACATACCTTCATTAATGACTTTTTTCTTTACCATCTGTTCCATGACTTTCCGTGAAAGCGTTGAGACATGGTGATTGTTGGCATCGCGGATGCCTTTGACGTCACTCAACATCAGTAGTTTTTCTGCCTGAAGGGCTGCAGCCAAGCTTCCGGCGACAAGGTCGGCATTAATGTTGTGGGTTTTTCCTTTTGTATCCACCCCGATGGGGGCGATCACCGGAATGTAATTGGCATTTTGCAAGGTCAGTAATAATTCACTGTTGACCTGACTGACTTCCCCAACAAGCCCGAAGTTCTCCGATTGGAGTACTTCCGTCGAACCACCGTACTTATGCATGAGACTTTTGGGATTGAACGGTTTTGTAGTGAAAAGTTGGCCGTCTTTTCCTGTGAGCCCCACAGCTTTGCCGCCATGCTGATTGAGTAGTGCGACTATTTCTTTATTGATTCGTCCGCCTAGCACCATCTCTACCACTTCCATGGTTGGTTCGTCGGTGACACGGACGCCATGAATAAACTTGGCTTCGATACCAAGGCTTTCGAGCATTTTATTGATTTGCGGACCACCGCCGTGGACAACGATGGGATTGAGTCCGACATATTTCAGCAACACCACATCTTCTGCAAAGCCTTCTTTGAGTTCTTCAGCCACCATGGCGTTCCCGCCGTATTTAATCACGATAGTTTTCCCGGCAAAATTGCGAATATACGGGAGGGATTCGACCAGGATGGCGGCTTTTTTGATCAGTTTGTCCATAGATTTTGTCGATGTAGCGTCGTTATAAGATGAATCGGCTGAGATCCTGATCCTTGACGATGTTTTGCAAATGATCTTTCACATATTGCGCATTAATGGTGACGTTTTTCTCAGGGAGATCTTGGGCCTCGAATGAGACGTCTTCCAATAAGCGTTCCACGATCGTGAAGAGTCGGCGTGCACCAATGTTTTCAGTCTGATCGTTCACTTCCACGGCGGTTGAGGCAATTTCTTCGATGCCATCGGCTGTGAAATTGAGCAAGATGCCTTCTGTTTCCAGGAGTGCATGGTATTGCTTGATCAACGCATTCTTGGGTTCGGTGAGGATGCGGACCAGATCATCTTTCGTTAGTGGCTCGAGTTCTACGCGAATGGGAAAGCGACCTTGTAATTCCGGTATCAGGTCTGAAGGCTTTGCCACATGAAATGCACCAGCTGCGATAAATAAAATATGATCTGTTTTGACCAATCCATGTTTGGTATTGACCGTGGAGCCTTCTACGATTGGTAACAGATCGCGTTGCACGCCTTCTCGGGAAATGTCTGGGCCTTGATGTTTTTCTTTTCCGGCAATTTTGTCAATTTCATCAAGAAAGACGATGCCAGATTGTTCTGTGCGCGAGATCGCTTCTTTGGTCACTTCATCCATGTCGATGAGTTTTTGCGCTTCTTCATGCTCTAAAAACTTGAGAGCCTCGGAAACTTTCATGCGGCGGTCTTTCTTTTTCCCTGGCATCATCCCCCCAAGCATTTCTCGGAGGTTATTTTCCATATCTTCCATGCCACCAATATTGGAAATTATCCCAACGGGAAGCCCCCCTCGCTCTTTGGTTTCAATTTCTACCATTCGATCATCGAGCTTACCATCGAGTAATTGTTTGCGGAGCTTGTCACGTGTGGATTCTTGTGGGTCAGGTTTTTCCGGTGGTGTGACATCGGACGTTCCATCATTCTCGTTGGGTTCATTCGTTGAAGTTGAGGGTGATGGGGGGAGCAGGATATCCAAGACACGCTCAATCGCCATCTCTTCGGCTTTGTGTTGAACGGTTTCTAAGTAGACGGTTTTCACCTGATTGATGGAAATGTCTGTGAGGTCTCGGATGACCGACTCGACATCACGACCGACGTAGCCCACTTCTGTAAATTTGGAGGCTTCGACTTTAATGAATGGTGCGTCAGCGAGTTTCGCAAGGCGACGCGACACTTCAGTTTTTCCGACGCCCGTTGGGCCGATCATGATGATATTTTTCGGGACAATTTCCTCACGAAGTTCGGGGCTGAGCTGTTGTCGTCGCCAT
>JAJDBQ010000137.1 GCA_029261255.1 Nitrospirales bacterium | reverse complement strand
TACATGGCAAAAAATCCTTACTAGAAAAAATGCCCGGTGATGATTGGCAGCGTTTTGCGAATCTTCGTGCCCTGTTTGGCTACATGTATTCACACCCCGGCAAGAATCTGCTGTTTATGGGGGATGAATTTGGCCAAACGCGCGAATGGAACCACGACGGCAGTCTTCAATGGGATCTTTTGGAGTCTGAACTATCAGACAATCAGCTTCATTGTGGTCTGCAAACGTATGTCGCCGCTCTCAACCGAATCTATCAGAGCGAACCGGCGTTATATCAAAACGATTGTGATCCCAGTGGGTTTCAGTGGATTGATTTCATGGATAGCGATCAATCAGTAATTTCGTATATTCGTCGCGCGAAAGATCCAGCAAATTTTCTCGTCTGTGTATGCAACTTCACGCCAGTGCCTCGGTATCATTACCAAGTGTGCGTGCCTCGAGGTGGGACCTATCATGAATTGTTCAACAGTGATTCTCGCCAGTATGGCGGAAGCAATCTTGGGAATGGTGGTGACCTGCATGCTAGTCCGGAAAAAGGGAAGTCCTTTTCTCATTCTTTAATTCTGACGCTTCCGCCGCTGGCAGTCATGTGGTTGAAACCTACACCATGAGCCCATCCCGTCTCATCAATATGTATAATTCTCATGACGTAGAAGGCTTGGAGATGAATTCCGTTCGTTTTATGATTTCCAAGGCAACAATTTCTCTTCCTTGACCTCCATGCTTTAGAAAACAGATAAGGAGACGCAATGCCTGGTTCTAAAAAGATGTCTGAATTTTTCGACAATGATCCGCTCTGGTACAAGGATGCCATTATTTATGAACTGCATGTGCGAGCGTTTTGCGACAGTAATGCCGATGGGATTGGGGACTTTAAAGGCCTCACCCAAAAACTCGATTATTTACAGGATTTAGGCATCACCGCCATTTGGCTACTTCCCTTTTGTTCCTCTCCCCTCCGGGACGATGGCTATGACATTTCCGATTACACCAATATTCATCCCAACTATGGCACACGCAGAGACTTTCAAGCCTTCGTTCGTGAAGCGCATCGCCGTGGATTACGTGTCATTACTGAATTAGTCGTCAATCATACCTCCGATCAACATCCCTGGTTTCAACGCGCACGAAAAGCCTCGGCTGGCAGTAAATGGCGCGATTGGTATGTGTGGAGTGACACGTCCGAGAAATATTCCGACACCCGTATTATTTTTAAAGATACCGAAACATCGAACTGGTCATGGGACCCCGTCGCCAAAGCCTATTATTGGCACCGATTTTTCTCACATCAGCCAGATCTCAACTTTGACAATCCTGACGTACAAAAAGCCTTATTCACAGTGTTAGATTTTTGGTTGGAGATCGGCGTTGATGGACTCAGACTGGATGCCGTGCCTTATCTCTACGAGCGTGAAGGGACAAACTGTGAAAATCTTCCCGAGACCCATGCCTTCTTACAACGTCTACGCAAACACGTGGATACACATTTCCACGGTCGTATGCTTCTAGCCGAAGCCAATCAATGGCCAGAAGACGCCGCCTCCTACTTTGGTGACGGCAATGAATGTCATATGAACTTTCATTTCCCACTCATGCCACGCATGTTTATGGCGATGCAGATGGAAGATCGGTTCCCGATCATCGACATTCTCGACCAGACCCCCGACATTCCCGAAACCTGCCAATGGGGGCTGTTTCTCCGAAATCATGACGAACTCACGTTAGAAATGGTTACGGATGAAGAGCGGGATTACATGTACCGTGTCTTTGCCCATGATCGTCAGGCGCGCATCAACTTGGGCATTCGCCGTCGCCTGGCACCATTGCTCGGGAACGACCGTAAAAAAATTGAACTCATCTACAGCCTGCTCTTTTCCATGCCTGGAACACCGGTGATCTATTACGGGGAAGAAATTGGCATGGGGGATAATTTTTATTTAGGCGATCGCAATGGGGTCCGCACGCCGATGCAATGGAGCGCGGATCGGAATGCCGGATTTTCCTATGGGAATCCTCAGAAGCTCTACCTCCCTATCGTCATTGATCCGGAATATCACTATGAAGCGGTTAACGTCGACCTTCAGCAAAACAATGCACAGTCCCTTCTCTGGTGGATGAAACGCATTGTGTCACTCCGCAAACATCACAAAGTATTTGGCCGCGGAACGATTGAGTTTCTTCACCCCGACAATCGAAAAGTCTTGGTATTTCTTCGCCGTTACCAGGACGAAACCATTCTCGTCGCCGCCAATTTATCGCGCCATGCCCAATGGGTTGAACTGGATTTATCGGAATTCAAAGGACGGCAACCCTTAACGTTATTTGGACAAAGCAAATTCCCACGCATTGGTGATCTTCCGTATCTGCTTACGCTTGGCGGACACACCTTCTATTGGTTTTCGTTGGAAGCAGTCCCGGCAGAAATCGGCGTCACGATGAGTCAACCGGAATACGTTCTTCCTTCCATTACGATTGCGAAGGATTGGGACCATCTTATTCACAAACGAGAAAAAGCCAAACTCGAAAACATTTTACCTCACTACTTACCTGGCAAACGCTGGTTTGGGGGGAAAGCGCGAAGCATCCACACGGTCGAAGTGGCTGAAGTCTTACCCATTCCCCCTGAAGATCCTCAGGCACTCTTAGCTCTCATTCGAGTCGAATACACGGAGGGTGAGTCGGAGACCTACCTCTTACCATTGAGATATATCCCTACTGAACAATGCGCAACCTTGTGGGAATCTCCAGCAGCCATTGCTCGTGTTCGAATTAAGCACAAAGAGGCCGAACAGGAAGGTCTGCTTATCGATGCGACGTTTGACCAGGAATTTCAGCAAACCCTTCTAGCGGGTTTAGCTCGCAACCGACGGGTGAACGGACCGCATGGGGATCTCGTCATGCAAAGTGAGAAGGCCTTTCGTCGACGTCTCCAAACAGAGGGGACTCAACTCGAACCCTCGTTACTGCGCGGGGAACAGAGTAATACGTCTGTTCTCTATGGTGACCAATTCCTGTTAAAGCTCTATCGTCGAGTAGAAGTCGGCGTGAACCCGGACTTAGAAATTGGCCGATTCTTGAGTCACAAGCAATTCCCACATACGGCCCCGTTGGCTGGAGCGATCGAATACCAACGGGACAACGGCGAAATACTCACGTTTGGGATCTTACAACAATTCGTCCAAAATGAAGGCGATGCCTGGCAGTATACACTCGATGAACTCGGTCGATATTTTGAGGAAGCTCTCACACAGCCACAGTTGATCGGAGCCTCATCGACTCCTCATAAACCGTTGCTCTCACTCGTAAGCGAAGATTTGCCGGCTGAAGCCCATGATCATATCGGTCCCTTTCTGGAAGAAGCTCGACTC
>JAJDBQ010000136.1 GCA_029261255.1 Nitrospirales bacterium | reverse complement strand
GAGTGTGATGAAAGGGTACGACCGTGCTCCCGCAGAAACGGCGGAGGCGCTGCGGGGTGGATGGTTCCACACTGGGGATCTTGGCTATCTTGATGCAGATGGATTCTTGTTTCTCACAGGGCGGATCAAGGAACTCATTGTTACACCAGGCGGGAAAAATATCCTTCCTGAGGAAGTCGAGGCTGAGTACCAACAGAGCCGGGCAATCGCCGAGCTCTGTATCATCGGCGTGCCGCGCGAAGGTGAGGAAGGTGAGAATCTTCATGTGGTTGTGGTTCCCAATTTTGATTACCTGAGAGGGGAGAAAATTCATGATGCGGCAGGCTACATCAAGGATGAGCTGACCAGAATCGCCCTCACGCTTCCCACTTATAAGCGGATTACTGGAATCACGCTGATTAAGGATCCGCTTCCTCGTACGCGCTTGGGTAAAATTCAGCGCCACCTTGTGACAACCACGGTGATGTCTGGAGAGAGTGCACCAACAGTCACGCCGCAGCTTTCCGATGCGGATCTGCAGATGATTGAGAGTGAAACGGGCCGCGTTGTACTGGACATTCTGAAGAGACTACTACCGCCAAAGAAAGAAATCATGTTGGATGATCACCTTGACCTTGACCTGGGATTTGATTCTCTCAAGCGTGTCGAGTTTCATGTGGCAATAGAAGGGCAGTTAGGATCGGTGCCAGAGGAGTTGATAGCAGAAGTAGTCACAGTCCGAGACGTCATAGAAAAACTGAATGGCCTTGAGAAGACTCATCATGAGGAAGGAGAAGGACAGCGACCATGGGGCGAGATTTTGGAGACCCCGCCACCACCTGCTCTGACTGAAGCCTTCCTCACCACACCGAGTCACGTTAACCGGTTGACCGGTGCCGTGGCGGTTGGCTTTTGCAAGAGAATATTTCGTTGCGGGTTCAGTTTGGCGGTGACAGGTATGGAGCATCTCCCTCGTCAAGGCCCATTTCTCCTTGCCTCCAACCATCTCAGTTTTCTGGATCCATTCATTTTGATCAGCGTGGTCCCACGGTCGGTTTTTTCGAAACTCTACATACTCGGTTGGGAGCCGTATTTTCGTTCGCGGTTGCGTCGGTGGGTGGGGCGCGTTGGGCATGTTATTCCTGTCGGGCCACAGACCGGCCTGGTCACGGTCCTACGGACATCCTCCGCAATCCTCCGTGCTGGGAAGAGCCTTCTCATCTTTCCGGAGGGTGAGCGGAGTATCGATGGTCATCTCCAGCCGTTTAAGAAAGGGATCGGAGTCTTGGCCTGTGAGTTAGCCGTTCCTGTCATTCCTGTTAGGATCGAAGGCAGCTTTCAGGCGTGGCCTCCTGATGCCAAGAGACCGCATTCCCATCCCCTCCGCGTGGGATTCGGCAAACCCATTTTGATTCGTTCTTCAATGATCGCCGAGTGGATAAGCCAAGGACAGGATCCGCACGAAGCCGCAGCTAATTTTATTCGTGACGCCATCGTTGCGTCTCCCTAACCCCGAATCTGTGTATGTGGAAAAAAGGCAAAGGGTATAAAAATGTTGAATACACAAATTGGTGTCTTTGCTGTGAGGTACAACCCGAATTTAGTTCAGCCAAGGCTCTCACGTACGGATGAAAAGTCCGGGATGGTCAGGCTTGATTGATCTCCAAGGATGTCAACGACGTCGATTTAACTATTTTTCTAATTCGACGGCACAAAAGACGACCGCTGAGAGTATGAGACATCTACATTATTGCCCTATCGTTAATGGCATCGTGTGGAAAACGAGATTGATGGAAGGCAGATAGATGCCTCCCATCTGAAGGTAAACGTCTGGGCCATGGCTTCTAGCAACCACAGGTCCATCCAGACGCCTCGTGAGAAAAAGGAATCTTCTTCCAACCTATAAGGACATAGCTCATTTGGGAAATGATAAGAACCGTGAACATCATGGTTTGCCATTACCGTACGCAATGACATAGATCTTTGTCTCGTGCGTTACTCCCGACGTCGTCCCCCAGGGTCGTTCTCACCATTCCCCCCCCCTTCTATAACAAATTTGCTATACGAATTTCTCAAATCTTGGACGTTCTTGAAGGTGGCTAGTAAAATGCAAGCCGAATAGGCTGGGGCATTTAGCGACACTCATGAAAGGCGAAGCCGGGGCATTTTTCCGCATTTTTTTACTTTCTTGTTATGAGAGAAAGTCTCATATACGACATTTTTCAGACCTTCCTTGGGGGTTAACCCAATTTAAGAAAAAGGCATATCTCTTGCGAATTCTTTCTGGCAGATCTACTAGGAAGCTAAGAATCCAACCATATATTTTTCTGGACAATGAATGATTGAAATACGAATTCATGGACGAGGTGGGCAGGGAGTGGTGACGGCTGCCGAATTGCTCGCCGCAGCGGCTTTTCACGATGGGAAGGTGGCGCAGGCCTTTCCGAGTTTTGGGTCTGAAAGAACCGGGGCTCCGGTCACTGCATTTTGTCGGATTGATACGAAACCTATTCGTAGTCGTGAACCGATAACTCATCCCAATGTGTTATTCATTCAGGACTCGACGCTGCTGCATCAGTTGAATGTTTTTTCTGGGCTTTCGGAGCAAGGAATCGTCATGATGAATTCTACGCGACAGGTCGAGGAACTTGGCCTGAAGGATTGGATGGTTCAACACCCTGAAGTCGAGATATATAGTTTCCCAGCATCTGATCTCGCTGAAAAACATCTCGGTCGATCGATAGCCAATGTTGGGATGGTGGCGGGTTTTGCCTCAGTAACAGGAGCGCTGACTAAAGAGGCGGTTCAGTATGCCATTCAAGGAAAATTTCCTGGCAAATTGGGTGCATTGAATGTGCAAGTTGCAGCAGAGGCGTTTGATTATGTTTCGTCGCACAAGATTGGTGTGTAAATTCCTACCGTTCACAATGAGGAACAGATGAAACAACAAATTGAAGGCTCCCAAGCTGTCGCTCAAGCGGTGGCTTTATGTCGCCCTGAGGTCATGGCCTGTTACCCAATTTCTCCCCAAACGCATATTGTGGAAACTCTCTCTCGAAAGGTGAAGGTAGGAGAGATTGGGAATTGCCAATTCCTGAATGTTGAATCGGAATTTGGGGCGTTGAGTGTGCTCATCGGGGCTTCGGCCATGGGCGCACGAAGCTACACCGCCACGACCAGCCAAGGTCTCTTATTTATGGCCGAAGCCGTATATAACGCGGCTGGATTAGGGTTGCCGATTGTGATGACGATTGCCAATAGGGCGATAGGTGCGCCGATCAATATTTGGAATGATCATTCGGATAGTATGGCCATGAGGGATTCCGGTTGGCTTCAGTTGTTTGCTGAAGACAATCAAGAGGCCGTGGATCTGCACATTCAAGCATTTCGCTTAGCTGAAGAGCTCAGTTGTCCGGTAATGGTATGCATGGATGGATATATTCTTACGCATGCATTTGAAGAGGTCGATCTTCCAACGCAAGAACAGGTGGATGACTTCTTGCCGCCTTTTGAGCCTGTGCAAGTGTTAGATCCTCAGGA
The DNA here is from genome assembly GCA_029261255.1 of Nitrospirales bacterium. Lineage (GTDB taxonomy): Bacteria > Nitrospirota > Nitrospiria > Nitrospirales > UBA8639 > Nitrospira_E. Next base: position 3,401 of record JAJDBQ010000136.1, on the reverse strand, counting down.
TCCGGTATCCATTGGAGCCATGGTTGGCCCTGAGGCCTTCACTGAAGTGCGCTATCTCGCCCATCACAAACATTTGCAAGCCTTGGAAGCCATTCCACGAATCAGTCAAACATTCCAGAATATCTTTCAGCGATCGTCCGGTGGGCTGTTGAAGCTGTATCACACGGATAAGGCCGAAACCCTTCTGCTGGCGTTGGGGTCAGTGAATGGCACGATTAAAGATGCCGTCGATGATTTACGAACAGAGGGTTGGCCTGTGGGTGCCATACAACTTTGCTCCTATCGGCCATTCCCTTCACATGCGCTTCGTCATGCTGCTCAGAATGCTAAACGAGTGATTGTGATTGAAAAAGATTTGGCAGTGGGGAATGGGGGGATTGTGTCCAGTGAGGTCAAGCTTGCTCTTCAAGGATTACCGACTATTGTAGATACCGTCATTGCCGGCCTTGGGGGGCGTGCGATTTCCAAAGCCGCTGTCATTGATACCGTCAAGGCCGCGTGCTTGGAAGGGCTGGAAGAACCACACTTTCTGGATCTGAACTGGGAAGCCATCAATCGAGAGTTAACGAGGCAAGCCGAACAACGACGATCTGGTCCGACGCCGGAAAATCTTCTTCGTGAGATAGGCTTATCGAGTGGGAAAGCTCTTTAAGATAAAGAGGAAAATGAGATGTCCTATCAACGCGTCAAGTTTTACCAAACGGGAACATTCACGGTAGGGAATCGGTTATTGGATGAAGGGGACCGTACCGTACAAGCCCGGACGGATCGAAGTAATTCCCTGAATTCTGGACATCGTGCATGCCAGGGGTGTGGTGAAGCATTAGGCGCGCGGTATGCCCTAGACGCCGTGATGCGGGCCACTCAAAACAAAATGGTCGCGGTTAATGCCACGGGATGTTTGGAAGTGTTTTCTAGTCCCTATCCGGAAAGTGCCTGGCAGATTCCTTGGTTGCATTCTGTGTTTGGGAATGCACCGGCCGTGGCCAGTGGTGTGGCGGCAGCCTTGCGCGCCAAAGGGAAGACCGATATCCGAGTGATCGCTCAGGGCGGGGATGGCGCGACGGTGGATATTGGATTCGGCTGTTTGTCGGGAATGTTCGAACGCAATGATGATGTGTTGTATGTGTGTTATGACAATGAAGCCTATATGAATACCGGAATTCAACGATCAGGGGCGACACCAGCGCGGGCCTGGACGAATACTACGCAAGCCGTGGGGACCGAACCAGGAAATCCCATGGGTATTGGAAAAAATCTTCCATGTATTGCCATGGCCCATGGTATTCCGTTTGTGGCCACGGCGTCTGTGGCAGATCTCCATGATCTGGAAACTAAAGTAACAAAAGCGATGTCCATACGCGGTGCACGCTATATCCATATACACGTCCCTTGTCCGCTCGGGTGGAAATCTGATCCGGCTCAAACGATCAAGGTCGCACGATTGGCTGTGGAAAGTGGCTTATTTCCGTTGTTCGAAGCGGAAGGGGGCGTAGTGAGTGATCGAACACCCATCAGGAAGCAAGTTCCTGTTGAGCAATATTTAGCACTTCAAGGGCGGTTTAAGCATCTTTTTAACCCGCGAGATGAAGAGGCGTTAGCAGCCATTCAGGCGATGGCAGATCGAAACATCCACCTATACGGGCTATTGCCAACTAAGCCAGCAATGGAGACCTGAGATGGAACGTAAACCCTTTGCCATCACATTAGACCCGGCCTCGAGTTTAGCGAATCATACGGGCAATTGGCGTACGATGCGCCCGATCTACGTTGACCATCTGCCACCGTGTAATCAAGGCTGCCCAGCCGGTGAGAATATTCAAGGGTGGTTGTATGAAGCGGAAGAAGGAAAATACGAAGAGGCCTGGCGCAAGATAATGGAAGACAATGCCTTTCCCGCGATTCATGGTCGCGTGTGTTATCACCCCTGTGAAACAGTGTGCAATCGCGGGCAGCTGGATGAGGCTGTGAGCATTCATGCAGTCGAACGATTTTTGGGAGATTATGCGATTGAACGGGGTTGGCAGATTGAAGCAGGAGTGGCTACAGGAAAACAGGTATTGATTGTCGGAGCTGGACCCAGTGGCCTTTCAGCTGCGTACCATTTGTCTCGCATGGGGCACGCCGTTACGATCTATGAGGCAGGGCCAAAGCTGGGAGGGATGATGCGATTTGGCATTCCACAGTACCGCTTGCCGCGAAACATTGTGGATGCCGAAATTTCTAGGATTGATGCTATGGGCGTGTCCATTCACTTGAATCGAAAAGTCGAGAATTTGGAGATGGCGATCAAAGAAGGACCATTCGATGCCGTGTTCCTGGCTGTTGGAGCTCATTTAAGTAAACGGGTAGACATTCCGGTCACAGACACAGGCCGAATGATCGATGCCTTAGAGTTGTTAAAAGGGATGGACGTAGAAGAGGCGCCAAAAATTGGTCGACGGGTGGTGGTCTATGGTGGTGGTGATACGGCTATTGATGTGGCACGAACGGCAAAGCGGTTGGGCGCAGAGGAAACCCTCCTGATCTATCGGCGTGATCGTGAGCATATGCCTGCCCATGATTTTGAGGTGGAAGAAGCGTTAGAAGAGGGGGTGCTGACACGATGGTTGCACACCATTCGGCAAGTCGAGGGGAATGCGATAACTGTTGAGGAAATGAAATTGGATGAGAACGGGGACCCTCAACCCACGGGCCGAATGGAAATGTTGGAAGCGGATACGGTGATCTTGGCTGTCGGACAGGACGTGGATACTGGATTTTTACAAGATGCGCCTGGATTAGAAATTTCGGCAGACGGTGTCATACAAGTGGATGACACGATGATGACTGGGCGACTCGGTGTATTTGCTGGAGGGGATATGGTTCCGGCGGAACGTACAGTGACGGTGGCGACTGGCCATGGCAAAAAAGCTGCGAGACATATTGATGCCTATTTGCGGGGATTCCATTATGCCAAAGCACCATCCAATTCCGTCGCTACATTTGATCGTCTGAACACCTGGTATTACACCGATGCCGACCAAAGTCGTCAGCCGTACTTGGATATGGCCAGACGACGAGCCAGCTTTGAAGAAGTGGTGGGTGGGTTGGATGCCAGTACGGCCTTACTCGAAGCCAGACGCTGCCTCTCCTGTGGAAATTGTTTTGAATGTGATACGTGTTATGGCGTGTGTCCTGATAACGCCATAATCAAACTCGATCCGGGGAAGCGGTATAACATCAATCTTGAGTATTGCAAGGGATGTGGTATCTGTGCGGAAGAATGTCCTTCTGGTGCCATTGATATGATGAAAGAAGTGAGATAAGGGAAAAAGAAAAATCGAAACGTGAAAAAATTGTAGTGAGTCAAGAAGGGAGACAAACGATGAAATATTTATTAGCCGTTGACGGATCGGATC
>JAJDBQ010000135.1 GCA_029261255.1 Nitrospirales bacterium | reverse complement strand
ACCAAACCCCACTACTCTTTGGGAGTCCCACTCTTCGTTTCGAGCCGGACGGCAGCCCATTTTTACTCAATAGCGCATACCTGTTGTCTCCAGAGAAATTACTCACGGGTCAATACGCCAAACGCCACCTCGTGCCATTCGGCGAATATGTTCCGTTAAAATCTCTGCTGTTCTTCCTTGAAAAACTCGTCGTGGGCATTGGCGACTTCAAGCCAGGACAAGGTCCTCTGACGCTCCGACTTTCTCATTCATTGGATAATGATATAACGTCCATTGGCGTCCCTATTTGTTTCGAAATCATTTTCCCCGATCTTGTCCGGCGGATGGCGAAGGAAGGCGCCAACTTCCTCGTCACCCTCACAAATGACGCATGGTTTGGCGATTCAGCGGCACCATACCAACATTTTTCCATGGCAGTCTTTCGTGCTGTTGAAAATCACTTAGCCGTCGCTCGTGCCGCGAACACGGGCATTTCGGGCTTCATTGGGCCTGCTGGACACATCATTAAAAAGACACCCATATTCACTCAGCAAGCCGTGACAGGCTCTATTCCACTTCGCACATCGGCACCGACAATATATACTCAGTATGGTGATGTCTTTAGTTGGGCTTGTGTTATACTAACGGGACTCTTTTTAATGAGATGTCGAACCCAAATATCATCGAAAAAATAATCTAGCCTTTCTACTAATCAGTCATAACGAGAGGAACGCCAGACATGTTGGAAGACATTCGTGCTCGGATGGAAAAAATCAATGCCCATATCGTAGATTTCCGGAGGTATCTTTGACCTCCCTCGCCTAACAGTTGAACTCGACGAAATCCAGCAAGAAACTTCCCAGCCCGAATTCTGGAACGATACCCGCAATGCGGCGAAGGTCGGACGACGTCAAGCCGAGCTTGAAGGTCAACTCCATCGGTTACAAACCCTGGAACAACAACGAGATGACCTTCTGGCTATTCAAGATTTAATCGGGCAAGAAGGTGATTCAGAGCTCGAAGCAGAATGGAACCAGGGCATTCAAGAGATTGAGACCGCACTCGAAGCCTGGAGGCTGGAGAAACTCTTATCCGATGAACATGATCACCGCAATGCCATTCTGACTATCAGCCCAGGCGCTGGCGGAACTGAGTCTCAAGATTGGGCCTCAATGCTCATGCGCATGTATCTTCGATGGGCACAAGAACGTAATTTCAACGTTGATACTATTGATTTACAACCTGGCGATGAAGCTGGCATTAAAAGCGTGACGCTAGGCATTGCAGGACCGCTGGCCTATGGCTATTTACGAGCGGAAGCTGGTGTCCATCGCCTCGTGCGCATTTCGCCATTTGACTCAAACAAACGACGCCATACTTCTTTTGCGGCCGTCGGAGTCTATCCCGAGCTCGACGATGACGTCGAAATCGAGATCGATGACAAAGAACTCCGAATCGATACGTACCGCGCAGGCGGAGCCGGAGGGCAAAACGTCAATAAAGTTGAAACGGCTGTTCGCATCACTCACCTTGCAACAGGCATCGTCGTGCAATGCCAAAACCAGCGGTCTCAATTACAAAATCGCATTGGAGCCATGCGCGTCATGAAAGCCAAGCTGTATGAAGTTGAACAACGTAGAAAAGAAGAAGAATTTCAAAACATCGTGGGAGAGAAAAAGGATATTTCGTGGGGAAGTCAGATCAGATCCTATGTCTTTCAACCCTACCAGATGGTCAAAGACCATCGCACCGATCATGAGTCGGGAAATCTGGCCGCCGTCATGGATGGCGCACTCGATCCTTTCATTGAAGCCTATCTCACGATGAAAGCATCAAAAAATGCGCAAGCTTCAACTTCATAGCCAACCATTTCACAATCACTAACGGATTCTCTTATTTACTTTTTGCTCTCTTGAACGCCATGGATGAATTAAACGAACAACAACAGCAACGACTCGACAAACTTCAGCAGCTTCAGAACAAAGGGGTTCGACCTTTTGGGACAAGCTTTCCGACAACCCATACGCTTGAAACAATTTTGCAAACCTATTCTGCCTTGCCCAAGGAAGAATTAGAAGGCACTCCGATTTCCTGCAAAGTCGCAGGGCGTATCACCGCCATGCGTCGTTTTGGGAAAGCGGCGTTTGCTGGATTACAGGAAGAAGGACATCGGCTCCAAGTCTACTTGAAAAAAGATTTACTGGGAGACGAAGCCTATGAACTCTGCCAAACATTGGACTTAGGTGATTGGATCGGCGTGGAAGGTCGCCTCTTCCGGACCAAAACAGATGAATTGACGGTCGAAGTCAAAACATTCACGTTTCTCACCAAAGGGTTACGTCCGCTTCCAGAAAAATGGCATGGGTTGACCGACATTGAAACTCGCTATCGCCAGCGCTATGTCGACCTCATTGCCAATCCCACGGTTCTTCAGGTGTTTCGTACTCGCAGCCGAATTGTGAACACGATCCGAACCTTCCTCACCGACCGGGGATTTCTTGAAGTGGAAACACCCATGATGCACCCCATCCCTGGAGGTGCGACGGCCCGACCCTTCGTCACTCACCACAACACGCTGGATGTTGACCTCTATTTACGGGTCGCCCCAGAACTCTATCTCAAACGCCTCATTGTGGGTGGATTTCGAAGGGTGTTTGAAATCAATCGTAATTTTCGAAACGAAGGCATTTCCACCATTCATAATCCAGAATTTACAATGCTAGAATTCTATCAGGCCTATGCTGATTATCATGATCTGATGGAGCTGACAGAACAATTATTTCATCAACTCAGCATTGAGGTAAGCGGCGATGCCACAGTGGATTACCAAGGGCAGCAGATCAATCTGGCTCCGCCATGGGCTCGTGTTTCTTATTTAGATTCCATTGTAGAAATAGGAAAATTGGATAAGGCTGTGCTTTCAGACCCCGATCAAGCGATAAAAGCCGCGAACGCATTGAAAGTCTCTCTACCACCAAAACCTAGCCATATTGATATGTTGGTGGCACTGTTTGAAGAAGTAGTAGAACCACTCCTCATCCAACCCACATTTATTACGGATTTCCCCATTGAAATTTCTCCATTGGCCAGGAAAAAAGAATCGAATCCAGCTCTCACCGATCGGTTCGAGCTCTTCATCGGTGGGCGAGAATTGGCTAACGGATTTTCCGAGTTAAACGATCCCATCGATCAACGTCAACGATTTGAAGCACAAGTTGCCCTTCGAGACGCGGGCGACGAAGAAGCACAATTCCTCGATGAAGACTTTGTACGCGCCCTGGAATATGGCATGCCGCCTACCGCTGGGGAGGGCATCGGCATTGATCGCCTCGTGATGCTGCTGACGAACCAAGCCTCCATTCGAGATGTCATTCTCTTTCCCCAATTGCGGCCGGACCATACCTCGTGACCTTACCCTATGAGATGATTATTGGCCTGCGGTACTTGCGGGCTAAACGCCGACAACGCACGATCTCGCTTAACACCTTTATCTCCATTGCTGGGATTACCTTAGGTGTCGCAGCTCTAATTGGAACACTCGGAATCATGACGGGGTTCAAGGAAGATCTCCAGTCAAAAATACTCGGCACCACCGCCCATATCATCGTCCAGGAACGTGGAACGAATGATATGAAAGACTATCCAAACCTCGTGCAGCAAATCGAAGCTGTTCCCGATGTAATTGCCGCCTCTCCATTTATTTTCAAACAGGTGCTCATTTCTTCGAAAAGCAGCGTGCAGGGAGTCATCTTACGGGGAATTCAAGCGGACAAGGAAATTCAAGTCACTGACTTGCAAGCCAATATGAAATTTGGGGATTTGGCAGGATTGCAAGACCCCTCATTGGTGCCGCCTGAGAAGAGAGGCCACTCATTATCTGGAGAAACACCGACACCATCAAAAAATCGTCCAGGTATTATTCTCGGCAAAGAACTCTCAATGCGGCTCGGGGTGTTTATTGGTGATTCGATTAACGTGGTCTCACCCGTTGGTCCTATTAAATCGTTCACGATGACCCCAAAGATCAGACCGTTTACCGTGGTTGGCATTTTCGAATCTGGAATGTTTGAATACGATTCTTCTCTTTCCTATATTAGCTTGGATGAAGCCCAAAAATTCTTTGGCCTTGGCGAGGCCGTGACCGGCATTCAGGTGAAAGTGAATGATGTTTTCCAGGCACAGGAAATTGGCCTACGTTTGGAAGCCGCACTCGGCCTCAACTTTATGGCTCGAGACTGGATGCAACTGAATCGCAATTTGTTTTCTGCGTTAAAACTAGAAAAAACCATGATGTTTCTTCTCTTGGTGCTCATCACACTCGTGGCCTCATTTAATATTGTCGGTACCCTGACGATGATCGTGAATGAAAAACAACGCGAAATCGCCATCCTCAAAGCCATGGGCGCAACGCCACTCTCCATCATGAAAATATTCATGCTCAATGGATTGGTGATCGGATTGGTGGGAACCGGCATTGGCGTGCCCTTAGGGTATTCGTTCCTCTGGCTCATCGAAAACTATTGGACCTTTGATGCATCGGTGTATTACATTTCTCGCATTCCCGTTCACATTCTGCCTTTAGACGTCGTGCTCGTCGCCACTTCAGCGATTCTCATCAGTTTCGTGGCCACGTTTTACCCTTCCTGGCAAGCCGCCAAATTAGATCCCGTGAGTGCTCTTCGCTATGAATAATCCAGACGCTCCGCAAACGGATGAACCAACTACTCCGTTGGTTCAGGTCGATAACCTTGAACGATCATTTAACATGGGACATCAAACCGTGCATGTCATCAATGGCATCACCATGACCATCCAACGTGGAGAGATGGTATCTATAATTGGATCTTCAGGAGCTGGAAAAAGCACTCTGCTTCATATCCTGGGCACCCTCGATCGCCCAACAAAAGGAGAAGTGCTCTTCGAAGGACAAAACATGTTTACCGCCAGTGAAACCGCTCTCGCCAGCTTTCGAAATCGACGGATTGGGTTTGTATTTCAGTTTCACCATCTCCTTCCCGAATTTTCTGCCTTAGAAAACGTCTATCTTCCTGCTCTCATACAAAAAATGCCGAAGAACGCAGCGATCGAATCGGCCAAATCGTTGTTAGCCGAAGTAGGCTTGGCCCATCGATTCGACCACAAACCTGGAGAGTTGTCGGGAGGGGAACAGCAGCGTGTCGCCGTGGCTCGCGCACTGATCCGTCAACCTGATCTGATCCTGGCAGATGAACCCACAGGTAATTTGGATACGCACACCGGAGACGAATTGTTCGATCTCTTACGAAAGTTAAATGAGACGCTCGGGACGGCGTTTGTGATCGTGACCCATAATGAAAAACTCTCCCATCAGACCGATCGTTTGATCCACCTCCAAGACGGCCAAATCCTCGAAGACCGCTGCCTAAAAGAAACCTCCCCTTCGCCAGAAATAGATTGAAAAGATGCGTGAAGCAAGATTTTTTCAATTTTAATGGGCAAACTCGGATATTGATCCCTCCTTCGCCTCGTACAAAAAATTTCAGATAAACACAGTCTGAAAACAGCCTAATCCCTCCCAGAATTCTAGTTCAGTTTTGAGCCGCGACTTCCATTTTGCCCAGTGCCCCACACGCCTCAATGGAGCGCCATCCTGGCCCGATCCTCGGACGAGGAACGCATTATCCTCATTCAGGACATGAAAAGGAATTGGATCAGGTTATATATCAAGGGGTTCGGGGCGAGGGAAAACTAGTAGAATTTGATCACCACGCTTCACCTCGTTGCTAGGCATCACTGTCTGGCCATCGAGGATGCTATGCCAGGCTTCAATTAATTACTGGAGAGCTGTTCGAGAATAGAAACGATCGCGATTTGCAAAAAAGTGGTCAAGCCGTTTGTGGATTCCCCAACTGTGACAATAAATTCCGTCCTCGTCTAGGCATGCGGTATGGAGGGTAGGGGTGAAAAGTACGCGTTGAGATACGAGGAAAATCAGGCTCCGCCTTTTTGACGGAGCCTGTCGACTATTTTTTTTCTGAGACGGGCTTTTCTAAACTCACCTGAGCTTCTTCCACTTCTGAAGGTCATTTCCTCACTCTAGACGATCTTAAACTTTCTGGACCGCTTTTCAGCACAATCCACAGTAATACTTTCGGCCTTTTCTTCAATCTCTACGAGGATCGTCACTTCCGTGGGTGTCACGTCAACAAATCCCCACAACACGAACACAAATTCTGTGTGTTCGCCAACCCTGTATTGCCGTTTACCAATTCGCAACGTTATCAGAAAATGGCAATGCCACGGAAATTCCGCGGGGGGCTTGGCGCTGTGAAATCGGCGCCATCATAGGGGCCTACCAGCGCCGCGCTGTTGCCATATTCAAACGCGCCCGGGTCGTTGGCGGAGGCTCGGTTTCGCCAAAACATGCGGCCCCGAGCGTCTCGGAAGAGCTCACGTTTAGGTGCGCTGGGACTCGAGTTCGCTGTATTTCGGGCCGTGCTTCCCATGCTCAAACGAAAATCCTGAACCGCCGCATTTTCAAAGCCAGGGGTGGTGCCCTGACTGGTGTTGCTCAGGCCAGCGGTGTTGGTGCCGTTGCTCACCCAATTATGACTACCCGTCACGCTCCAATTTGATAGGCTGGGCGCATTGACATGCGTCACAAACGCCATATCAATAAAAATATTATTACTTATGGAAGTGGTAATATCGATTTTGTCGTTACTTAGGTTGATGACTTTCGTCGAACCAGAAAGTCCATTCCCGATAAAGGTATTATACTCCGCTCTCACATGCATACTTTTTCCGTCACCAGGGGTACCTCTAGAATGAAAGATTTCCAGGAGCTTACTATTATTCGTACCAGTAGGACCTTGGACCAACACATTTCCTCGTAATGTCAATGATTGAGTGTTTGTACATTGGGTATTACACACCATCAAATCCCCGACATAAGAACCTGGGTTCTCGAACCAATTGTTCTCCAGCAGACCCTCAGTAACTCGCAAATGAAATAACTGACCGTCTTTGACGTCGTGAGAGTAGTTGTAACGCATGACCAACTTACCACCAAAGATATAAGTATTGTGAGACGGATTCCCACCTTCAAATGTCTTGCCGTTGCGGTCAAACTCGCAGTACTCAATCAGTAAGCTTGATGATGAGCCATTGATTCCGCTCGTGTTATGGTAGAAGCGGCTATCGCGGATGGTGACAGGCCCGGAGTCGACAAGACGGATGCCTGCCGCAGATTCAGAACGGCATTCTTCAAAAACAATTCCAGAAATTTCATAATAGGCCCCTGATGGGCGCACTTGCCAACATCCACGCCCTAGATCTCCCCCGCTGTAACTCCCAGGGAATTTTTCTATACGATCACCTTGCATGTTCCAAACCGGACGATTGTTGGGATCCTGGGCACGAATGATGATGGGGGCCGACGCAGTCCCTGCCCGGCTTAAGTTTACGCGGTAACGGTAGGTCCCCGGTGCGATCTCGACAACATCACCCGCCTTGGCATTCTCCAGCGTCTCCCAGCAGACGTCGGCTTTGGGATTGCAATTCGGCGTAACGAGAAAGGTCTCGGCCTGAGCACCCACCGACCCAAGAAACGTCAGCTGCACCGAGAGAATCAGGAATCGTCGCATGGTGCTGGGCGTTTCGATTCGGGTGAGTACGGAGAGGCGCAAGCTGTTGATGCATGAATTCGCATATGAGCGCCAACGTGTCCCATTGATCGCCATCCCCAAAGAGACCAACAGAATCAGGAATGTTCCGCCCCCGCTTGTTACACCGTAGCCAGCGACGGAAAGGCTACCTGGTAAAATTGGGGCTACATCATCAAAATTGTAGAAAGCTTCTCCCGCTACCGGCAATGAAACAGAAAAAAACAAAAATAAGATCAACCCCATTTTTGTGCCTATTTTTTGATAAATGCCATTTTTTATTCTCCACTTGCTTCATAAAACATTCAGAAAGATTACCAAAGGGAAACACCTAGGCTGGATATATATTTTTGTATTTTCCCTAACGCAGAGATCTTATATTGTTTTCGTCATTTTCATTTATAATTTTTTTGAGTGAATAAAAAACCTTCACGGAATCTTTTGTTAACAATGTACCATTCCTTGTGCAGTTTTTGATAATTTCGTTCGTCCAATTTTTTGTAGGTTCCTCACACGAATGTATGCACGGCCTCGGAGAGAGGAAGGTCGCCTAAACAGTAACAAAAATTGCAGATACTCCTCTGATAAGATTGAGTGTCGGGGAGCGCAGGAGATATGAGACTCGATCAGATTTAGCGAGCAACTCACAACTAACCATATGCGATCACCCAACGATCGATCTCTTCCTATTAAAATTCATCCTGTACTATGAACAGCAATTCTGCTGCTACTGGGCTTTCGAGCTGATTCAGCTATGACAAAGCCGCTAGCTGACCATGTATACGACCCGCTCAAAGCGAATTCCCAAGAGATTGACCCGCCCTACTACAGCGAGGTCAGATTTAGCGACTATTTCGGTGACGGTAGCCAAGAATTCCCACAAGCTAACGGACAAAACCTGCTTAAAGGAAAGATTAAGGAAAACTACGGAAAGGGATTTATGTTCGGAGGAACTCACTAGTGCGATGACGCTACTCACGGCACCAAGTCTCTTTGTGGGTATATCACTGGCGGCGGTCACAGCCACGGAAAAATTTGCAACAACTCGGGAAAGAATAATTACGACTATGCCCTCAACAATCAGGATATTCTCTGTTCCGCGAGACACAGGCGAACGTCGGCGAGGTGACCATCATTCAACCCTTTGGCTCTGCGGCCAATCTCCAGATTCATCTCCATCACCTAGTACTTGATAGCGTCGATTGCCTCACCAACAGAAACCCGGCCTTTCAGCCCATACCCCTCCCCACCACTGACCAGATGTAGGCATTACTCACACGGATCATCACCTGCCTGCTGAAGGCGTTGACCCGCTAAGGCGCGCTCAGTTTTTGAGCCGACACGTTCCCTTTGTCCAATCCCCCACCACACATGCCTCAATGGAGCGCCATCCTGGCCCGATCCGAGAACAAGGCGCCAGTCAGCCCTTCCGTGCAAGGTGAGCACTCGCCTGTCGGACAGCGAAGTCCGAGGATTGAATCCTCCCAGAGGTCTTTATACGTTGCGCCGCTCTCAAGAAAAAACTTTTTGAATTCCTATTCCCCCGTCATCGACCAGCAGAATTCTTGATGCAGGTGTTGAAGGAAAATGATTGCTCTGAGACTCTTTTCTGATTTTGCTTGAAGACATATTCCTTACTTCCGACAAATTTAATAAGGAAATTGAACCATGGCCATAAGGAAAAGCTAGCGCTGTAGCATCCGTACCAATGGTTAGGCAGTTGCCTTCAATCAAAATATAAGTCCTTTAGACACACGCATTTTTCAAGAAAAACAATGACAGATTGACGCCTAGTCAGTAGTTGGGATGTGTTAAGGAAATTAAAATTCTATCTCTTTTGATACAAATCATTATCAAAAGAGATAGAAGCCCTCAAAAAGTAAATCATGTGATGTCATGATGCTATTTCGAGGGAACGCCATTTTCCGTTTACTAGGCAGCGTAAACACAAGAGCCTGCGCGAGAATAGGATAGACTCAGAAACTCGCCCTGAGGCATACCCAGTTTGCAAGAAAGACTACACATTTCATTTTCTACTCTCTACAATTCTAGATGACTTCTGTAATTTTCTGGAAATCTAAACGTGGAAAAAATTTCAATAGGCAAAAAATAAAGTCAATAAGGTTCCTGCTACCTAAAAAGTTCGTCAAGCAAGATCACAGCCTCTTTTGCGCGCGTGGCGGACCTTCAGTACCTGAGCACGAAAAAGTGGCGCGAACGCCGCTGGCGGCCTTTTTCAACAAACCCAATAATGAAGAGATATCTAGATGGTTCGCCTCGGTTAATATTATCCATTTCGTTATTCTAGTAAAACCCAATTCTTTTCAGTTCTCTCACCAAAAAAAACCGATTAAACAGTACGGTCAGTTTCTTTGTGAAACCTGCCAATAATGTACGCATCCAAGAAAATTGAGCGTAAACAATTGGATCATTCGGCTTGATTGCTATACCGTCTAGACGGTACATTAACTATTATGCCTCTCTCAACACGAGAATCAATTCTTGAGACAGCCTTAGATGTCTTAATGAAAGATGGGGTCGGAGCCCTGACGTTGGAGCGAGTCGCCCGGGATGCTGGACTGAGCAAGGGAGGTTTGCTCTACCATTATGAGGGAAAGGAGCAATTGCTCGAGGGCCTCGTTGAACTGCTTATACGAGATTGGGATCATGAACAACTTCAGGAAAAATCAGCAGAATCAACGTCTCCTAGTCTGGCCCCTTCATTTTCATCGACCGCTCTCGAGACAGATGTAACTAAAAGCAACCAGCCATCCGACCACGCACCGCTGCGTGGTCGAGAAATTGCTTCCATCCTTATGGCCGCTCGCGCCATTAATCCTCAATTGCTTGAGCCTATTCAAAAGCGCTATGGAAATTGGCAAAACATTGTTTGGGATAACGGTCATGCATCCATTCGACCTCTGATGGCACGGCTCGTCACGATGGGGCTTTGGTTCAGCGAAGCCCTTGGACTCGCAACACCAACGCATGAACAGCAGGAGGGCCTTGCTCAAGAAATTCAATCCCTCATGGAAGAAAAAGAGAGCACGCGTGAACCCTCTACAACATTCGCTCCCAAGCAACCTCCAGAAAATCTGAATACGATCACATCTGCGCCTGCGGACTTACAAGAACTTGAAGGCCGAGCGAACCAAGCGCTACAGCATTCAGGACAGTCTCTCTTAAGCAAACAAGACCCTGAAGGATTCTGGCAGGGAGACCTCACCGCCGACACCACCTTGGAATCTGACTACATTCTCTTATTACTTTGGCTCTATCCACCAGATACGGGTCAATGGAATAGCACCGTCCAGGCCAAAGTCAACAAGGCCATACCCACCATCCTCGACCGCCAACTTCCCGATGGTGGCTGGAATATCTACTTAGAAGGGCCAGCTGAAGTCAATGCGACCACCCGCGCATACGTCGCGCTCCGAGTTGGCGGGTATGCACCTGAGCATCCCATAATGCAACAGGCACGTGAACGTATCCTCGCTCTCGGTGGCCTGCAGGCTACCAATAGTTATACAAAAAATAATCTCAGCATGTTCGGGCTGTTCCCTCGTAAATATACCCCGAGCGTGCCTCCTGAACTTGTCCTCATTCCCGGCAACGTCTTGTATGAAATTTCTTCATGGAGCCGTGCCATCGTCGTCCCGCTCTCCATCATTCAAGCCTCAGGCATACAACGCCACGTGCCAGGCGACTGGAACATTGAAGAATTGTTTTTGCCAAAGAGAAAACTCACGCTGCCACGAAAAGACCCGTTTTCTATCATGTTTCATCAAGCAGACAAAGTCTTGAAGCTCTGGGAAAAGCGCGGGCTCAAAGATATTCGAGCGAAGGCCATTCGCGAAGCCGAGAAGTGGATGCTCGATCACATGCGATTCACCGATGGACTGGGTGCGATCTTCCCCGGAATGATGTACGCGCTCATGGCGATGGATGCGCTGGAGTACGAGCGTGATCACCCAGATTTCATTGAAACACTTCACCAATTGGAAGGCCTCATTCTCGAACGAGAGGACACCTTACAATTTCAACCGAGCTTGTCCCCAGTATGGGATACCGCCATTGCATTGTTCTCATTAGGAGAACTTGGCATAGGTGAATCAAACGCCATGCGGCATGGAGCAGATTGGCTGCTC
>JAJDBQ010000134.1 GCA_029261255.1 Nitrospirales bacterium | reverse complement strand
ATGCGTCAGACTACTCTGCCCCACTCGGTGAAAGCCCCCATCTTCTAAAAACCGAAGCAATTTGGCTTGTAAGTCATGGGGGAGATCACCTACTTCATCCAAAAACAGCGTGCCACCATGGGCCGATTCTAAGAATCCTGTTCGTCCCACGGCTCCAGTAAAAGCCCCCTTCACATGGCCAAATAACTCCCCCTCAAATAATTCTGAACGGATCGCAGCCATATTCACGGAGATAAAAGGACCCTGCCGACGAGGACTGAGCGCATGAGCGGCTTTGGCAAAGACTTCTTTTCCGGTTCCAGTTTCACCCAACAACAAAATGGGAACCTGCGTGGCAGCCGCTTTTTTGAGATTGTGAAACAGTCGCAGAACCGCTTGATCACGAGTCAAAATCTTGAAAGCTTCACATTCTTGAATCAGCTCTGGACTATCAGTCGTCGAAGACGCAGAAGGAAACTCAGCGAGAGATGAAGGTAAGTGTTGACGAAGATCCTGTAATTCTTCTTGCATTCCATCTATCTTTCGGCGAGTTCCTTGAAGCTCAGCCTGATACCTTTCCAATTGAGAGAGGGCCGTATTCCGAGATACTTGTAATTCCTCAATAACCGCCACGGATTGATTCGTGTCATGCTGAGCATCATTGAGTTGCCCTTCTAATTGTCGAACATGCTTCTGTTTCTCAGCGAATTCATCTCCGAGCTGAGTTAATTGTCGCTCTCCCTGAACGATTCGTTGTTGCACGGTCGACCGCGACTGCAAGAACCTCCAAAAAACGACCCCACCTATTGTCATTCCCCAACTCAAGCCCATACTGAAGAGCGGCCATATCCACCCCCAGCGGAATCCCAAAAAGAGGAAAGCACTGGCAAACATCGCAACAGCTAACCCTATGAATCCCAATCCATTCAAGGATCCCTCACGTAACAAGAATACCGTCAGCAGCGCCCCTAGACTTACTGTTACCAAGATCACAACCAAAAATGGGGATATGGATTTCCATGAGTTTGTCATATACGCATGAGCCAACGTCGCATGAAGCATGGCGACCGGAACGTCGGACTCCAGGGAAGCAGAATGAGTCTGGCTCATAAAAGGCTCCGAAAAGAGAAACACAGTCTTGCCGCGGAAAAGACGAGCTAATTGTTCATGATCCCCGGCTTCCAAGATATTCCATATGTCCGTAAATGAATACGCAGGAAAAGAAGACTCGCCGTTCTTGGGCATCATGTCAGGAACGTGAAGAAATGTGTCTGTCACAGGAGTCGTTGCACTCGTTGACGCGAACGCAGCGACTACAGCTCCAAACGGCAGCCTAGGAGAAAGTAGAGATGAAGAGCTGAATGTGAAGCCTGGAATCATCACATCATGTTGTGTGGTTAAATCCAAAACGCCGGTCTGAATGGCAGCTTGAGCTAAAGCCGGTGGGACCAAGTCAGGGTAGATCACCGATCCTACATGCTTGGTCGCTTCAGCCAAGTTCACAAGCCCGGACAGACCTCCACATTCAGACGGAATAGGCATGAGAACATCAACCAGTGGGGCAATCACCGCCGCTCCTGCCTGATGAAGCCCCCGAAGCGTAGCCTCCAAGGCATGGAGATTCCACCGTCCCACACCACAAAAGGCTGGACTCTTTTCCCCAGCACGAACAAGAACTATTGAGGATCCCACGGGTTGAGACGAGAGATGCGACAACTGCCATTCAGTAAGCCATCGTTCCCCCTGAGGAAACATGCTTGAAAGACCGAAGCTCATAGCCGTACAGAACACCACAATGGCCATCGCAACTAAGGCACTCTTGGTTTCAAATTTCATACATCGCTCATTCATGTTTTACCGGAGACCATGATTAGTGGCTCATCGCCTGACAAGCCTGCCGCACAGTAGGAAATTTCTCCTTAAACATAGCGATCTGCATCAGCTCACACCCCACTCGATCCCCTTCCTTTGCCACCTGAACCCAATACTGTTCAAGTGAATAATCGTGACCAGGAATGTTCTCTACTACCCCTTGTTCATACCACCCACGCAAAATATTCTGAGCTGAGTCATCCAACGCCAATGCCCGCTCAATCATCCACAGAAACACAAGCCTTGGGGCTGCAACCCGATCCCAAAGAACCGCGCCTTCAAGCAGAGAATCGACGGGCAATTCCAGAGGGGCGTGAGTAGCAAGATCTTGGCGAATTAAGCCAAACCCTGTCAGCACGTCCCGCTCTTCGGTCAAAGGAAATGTGTGTTGGTGAAGCCTTCGACGCAACTGGGCTAATTGATGCTTGGCCGTTCGAGTAATCGTGTCAGGAATAGATCCACGACTACTACGAGCCCACCACAACATCGCCAACGGAACATTGCGATCAATCCCATTGCCATTCACATACATCGAAGCTAACAGTCCCTGAGCTTCCCGTGATCCCCCTTCCGCAGCTTGCCGCAGGGGCTCAACGGACTCGCTCACGAGATTTTGTGCGCGTAGCACGATTCCTAAATGAAACAAGGCATCCACAAAATTCGAGTCAATCCTGACCGCCTCCCGAAAAGACTGAACCGCCAAGGCCAATTCCCCTTGTTCAGCATGAGCCTTTCCCAGCATGAAATGTAGATGCGCCCAGTGAGGTTGTCGTTCAGCTGCCGTTTCGAGCGCCACCACAGCCTCACGCCATCGCCGTTCCGACATAAGAGAAAGACCCAACTGAGACCACCCTTCAGGCCATTCTGGACGCTGCGCCACAACCCATTGAAATTCTTTCGTGGCATCTTGGAAATGTCCCATGGCTGTCAGTGCCATTCCCAAGTTGTAATGGAGCCAAAACGTCTCTGAGCCAAATGGATCCTGTTGAAGCGCCACTCGCCAACTATGTGCGGCCCTTGCCCAATCACCCCTGCGACTCCACACGACACCTAACAGCAAACGAGCAGGCGTCAAACGAGTATCCAATACAAGCGCATGTTCGAGCGCATCCATGCTCGCCTGCTCTTCCCCCTTGGCCAAGAGAGCCACACCTAAATTGAAATGCGCTGAAACCAGATCCCGTTGGAGTTCAACCGCTTGACGAGAAAATTCAATCGCTTCTTGAAAATTCCCTTCCTGCACAGCAAGAAGCCCCAGATTGGCAGAAGTTCTAGCTTCAGCAGGATTCAAATCTAGAGCTTTCAGCCAGGCCGTTCGCGCCAAGTCATATTCATGGGATTCATAATGCGCCCGTCCAAAAGCTGCATGAGCCTGTGCCCAATCCGGAGCCAAAGAAAGAGCAGATTGTAAATGCACCATGGCGACAGTTGGATTTTGCTTCGCTAAAAACCCTAATCCTAACGCGTAATGAGATTCTGGAAATTGTGGCTGAATGCGAAGCGCAGCCTGCCATTCCTTCATCGCTTCTTCCATCTTCCCAGCCCGAGCCAAAGACACCCCATAGTTATAGGCAACCAACGCCGGCAGGGAATAGTTTAAGGAAACGGCTTCGGGATCAAGACGCTCTGCTTCTTTCCAAGCCGTGATCGCGCCAGCCAGATCTCCGTTCTGAGCGAGTGCCACACCCAGATTGTGATACGCGTCGGTGTAGTCAGATTTCTGATGAGCCGCCTCACGAAACTCATCAATCGCCACATCCAATTCCCCTGTCAGAAAAAAATCTACTCCAAGCCGAAGATGCCCTTCCGCCGAATCAAACTCACCAATGGTCAAAGGTATGGGTTCTTCAAAAAGTTCCGCAGCATTCCCTATAGAGCCAAAAGACAACCCCAGGCTGAATAGCCACGCGCTCATACCTATCATCATCATTCTATGACCAACTTGGCTTTTCATTTTTGCTACCTTCATACTTCAATTGTTCAGTGCAGCCGGGTTTCGGCCCGGCAGCCGATCTACTTTTCTTTCGGGAAAAGTAGACAAAACCATTGACGCCCTACTCGGCCTGATTAAGATGGGATGTCCGCAATGAGGAGTACGGACCAACTCGCGGAGTCTATCCTGAGCTTTGCCGAAGGACTCAGACAAAGTCCGTCAGGTGATAAGAGCACCCACCCCGAAAACCGAGCAGAAGGCGTCGAATTCCGAGAGAAAATCAAAGGAAAGGCCTCTCACCTATCTATATCAATGTATTAAGAAATAAGAAGAATTTGAAGGGCAGCGAGAAGAAATTTGTTTCCTCTCCCTCCCAGGGAGAGGACTAAGGTGAGGGTGGGTCACTCAGACGCCCAAAACACATGGAAAAGAGTAGGAATGGTCTTTGAAGGCGTCTTTTAGAATGAGGAATTCATATCTGATAAAAACTATTATCAGATATGGATTACGAGGAAAATAGAAGAAGAGCATTAATACCCAGAAAATGCTGGCGCGCAGACGCAGAGTATGATATCCTACTAGGTAGGATGATTATTTAAGGAGGACAGAACCATGTCGATGGTGAAAAAAAGTATCTCGGTGACCGACCGCCAAAATGACTGGATCAAAGCACAAATCGCATCCGGGCATTTTGGCAATGAAAGTGAAGTGGTCCGAGAGTTGATCCGCGAGCGACAAATTCGGGAAGAGGAAACCCCCGAAGAAATCGAAGCCATTCGCGCTGCCCTGATCAAAGGCGAGCAAAGCGGGATGAGTAAAAAATCCGTTGATGAGATATGGGCCGATGCCAGATCGCGGCGTCAGGCCGGCCGTGTCTGAATATCATCTTTCCAAATTAGCCGAAGAAGACTTGGCAGGAATCGCCGACTACGGGATGAGCATTTCGGGATCGAACAATCTGACCGCTATCGCGATCAGCTCAAGCAGCGGTTTTCCGCTCTCGCCGAGCAACCCTATCTCTATCAAGCTGTTAATGATATTCGTGAGGGATACCGCCGTAGCGTGTGCGGCAAACATTCGATTTACTACCGCTTTAATAAACAGGGTATCGAGATCATGCGCGTGTTAGGCCGACAAGACCCCATGAACATGTAACACTTCGCTTAGGAGAGCGGTTACATTTTTGATCAATATCAGTTTTCGAGAAGGGGCAAAACCTAATGTTTTGGAGGGGTGAATTTTAAGCCCGCCTTGAAAATGTTACCGAATGATCCATTGGTTCCTGAAAAATTTGAAACCGCTACGGGTCGGTAACGGAGCGGCCAGCATATGCAATATCAAACAATGACCCCAAGTCCCTTTTCAGAGCGGAACGATGGGATCTATTCCTGTAGAGATTCTGCGCCTGCGAAAAAGGCTTCTCTAGTTTCTTCCTTTATCTTCATAAGTAAATCACAAGTAAGCAGCCTATCAAGATTAGGCTTGCTTGTAATCAATGTAACTGTAATTTGGGAGAGCGATATAGCCGTACTATGACCAGGTTCCTCAAGTCCCAAATTGCTTGGACCAGCGAGTAACATATCGGATGAATTAGGGTCCAATCCTAGCTTAGAGTAAACACCTTTTGGACTAGCGTGAACATTGTAACTAGCTAGTTTATAAAAGGGGCGTATATGTTCAAGGTTGACTTTTTCTTCGAGGTCTCGAAAGGTAACTCGATCTTTTTTTAGAACATTTGCAGCCCAACCATATTCTCCGCCGTAATTCTTCCCAAATCGGTTAACAAGGTCATCACGGGCAATTCGTAAGTCTTCAAGTTCTTCTGGACCTAAAGGCTCGTGTCCAAGCAATTTACAGTAGGTCTGGTATTGTAGTGCTTCTTTGTAAGATTCTATTGCTTCAAAATGTATGTACCGTCTGGCAGCTTCACGCCCTTTTTCAGAGATAAAAATCCCAACGACTGCAATTTCATGTAAGCAACGCCATCTGGCATGTGCGCCATCTGCAAAACCGCCTTTTAAAAGTTTTAGTATTTCAATAGCTACTTGACAGGCGCGGGCCTGAAGCCTTGTTAGGGCTTCCAATACAAAGTCATTTTTTCTTGCCTTGGGTCGTTCTGCATCATTGAAGCTTCCCCCTGCATCGGTTGCAAGAAGGATTAACATTTCAAGTAAATCTAAAGCGGCTCCCCATTTTAATTTCAAGTTAGATTCAAAACGTCTAACATCCCGTCTGTGGTCTTTCAATAATTCTGTTTTTCCATTTTTTAGATCATTATGTACCTGAGGAGATATTTTTTCGATTATTTCTTCGATGATAGAAGGAATTTTCTTGCTAAAATCTTTTACTAGTGCATTCACAATGTCTACTGGGTCTCCAAGGTCTAATGGGACAGCGGCGTTTTTTCCTTTCCTGTTTTTGAGTAATTCAGCAGGAATTTGATTCTCTTCTAAGGCAAGAGAAAGTTTATTTAAAGTATTTTTTCTGAGTTTTTTCCTCAGCGCTGTTCGTTGGGGTTTAGTGAGATGAACACCTAGTTCATTTACTCGTTTTTCAATAATTTCAACCCCTAAATTCTTGAAAGAAAATTGGTCTTGTATACATGCATCAAAAATGTCTTGCAGGGATTTCATCATGATTTATGCCTGTATGAATCGGTTGGGCAGAGCTGGCTCGAATCCCGTAGGAGACCTGGCTGATTTGATTATAATGAGATAACCTTCCAAGCTCTATTTATCTAGATCGCAACCATTGGCATATCGCAACGTGTATGACTTGGAAAGGTTTGCCTAAAAGTTGAAAGATTGGTTTTTTATTCTACATCAGACTAAAATGCATAGTACGGCACCCCTCCTGCCGCTAATTTAACCTTGGTTGTGTAACTGCAACCGTTGTATTCCCAAGGTGGCTCAATTTGAGTCCTCCTTATCGCTATATGCATTTACGTTATTTGCGTCACAATGACAAAGGAAAATTGGCAACGAGGGGTGCCGCTCTTAAGAATCCATGGCTATTTCCCAGCCCACTTCAGAAGAAGTTCAAACCTTTTGTTCACTCCAAACAATTGATGATGTTGCGGTTCTACTAAAAACCACCAGAAAACGCCTAGATTATCATCTTTATTCTCCTTCTCGACCTACCTATCGAACGTTTACCCTAAAGAAAGCTTCAGGTGGAGTTTGTCAGATTGCATCTCCACCAAAAATTATCCTTTCATTCCAGAGGAAGCTTCTACAATGTCTCACAGAAATTGTGAATCCAAGAGAACCTGTCCATGGCTTCGTACTCAAACGTGGAGTCGTAACAAATGCCAGGTGTCATCAACAGAGAAGACAAATCCTAAATATTGACGTTAAAGATTTCTTCGATTCGATCCACTTTGGACGGGTGCGAGGAGTTTTTTTCAAGCCGCCATTTTCTTTTCCCTTAAATGTAGCGACAGTCCTAGCAAATATATGTTGTAGAAAAGGAATAATCCCTCAGGGAGCACCCACATCTCCTATTCTATCTAACTTGATTTGCAGAACACTTGATCGTGATTTGGAAAGACTGGCTCAACGACATAAATGTCGATATACCCGTTATGCCGATGATATAACTTTTTCGACAAATTTAGAAATGTTTGATCAGGGGCTCGTAGAAAGTCTTCGAATTCTGGGAAGCCCGAACACGAATTTTGCTTCTAAACTGCTGCATATTTTCAAGAAACATGATTTTCGTATCAATGAAGATAAGGTTCGGCTAAATAGTGCATTTGAGTCCCAAAGAGTTACCGGACTTGTTGTCAATGCAAAGGTTAATTTACCTCGTCGATTCGTAAGAAATATACGAGCCATTTTACATGATTGTGAAAAAAATGGTCTTGCGGAAGCTGATAATCGATTCAGAAATGGCCTAGATAAAAAACAACGTTATGGTGTTTCACCACCTTTATTGAAACACATTCGAGGTAAGCTTGATTACCTGCGAATGGTTCGAGGAAGCGGTGACCCATTGTTCGTTAAGCTCGCTCTCAGAGCCCAGCGCCTTTCCTCCGTTTTTAAAGGTGGTGTTCCTATTTCTGGGAATGCAGTAACCAATCAGCAAATATTGGGAGAGGCGATTTGGATAGTCCTCGCAAAAGATAGGAATGGCAATGAAGTGGGCCAGGGGACAGCTTTTTCTCTCGACAAAGTTGGAGTAGTATCGGCAGGCCATGTATTTAACTCTACAACTCCGAATGGCAATTTGGTCGACCATTGGGAAATTTTCAAAGGTAGTTTGCCATCGAAACAATATCGGATTACTGGAATCAAACAACACAATCATTTGGATATCGTTATCATTCAAAGCGAAGTTGAAAATTTTGCTTCCCTTTGTGCGTCGTGCGAAGAAATTAATGCTGGAGACTTAGTTCTTGTGGTTGGATATCCTCAATGGTTCTCCGCTGCCGATAACTTGTCCCTCCTTCAATGTGCTGTTTCTCAGATAAAAACAATTAGCGCTGTAGATCATATACTTACAAATGGATTAATAAGAGGTGGAAATAGTGGAGGTCCAATACTCGATAAAGATGGTAGGGTGATCGGTATTGTGACATATGATTCAGATGGCATAGCAGCACCTAATGGGGGCATCAGTGTTAAACATATTAGTAATGTTATTACTGAGGGAGTTCGAGCCATATAGAATATAATTGGTGATGTGATTGCCAGAATTTTTTATTTTCCTTATTTGATAAGAAGAGAAATTCTGCAGGGCAAACTAGCTCCCCAGAAAAAGGCATGAATCAGGAGAGGATGGTGAATCTTGTGTTTCATACCCTCAGGCTCTCACAGATCACTCCATAGGAAATTCACGAGAGGAAGAGGCAGTCAGTAAGATAAGTGAAGCTGGAATATATGAGTATCCTTCACTTTGAACGACTTTTACATACCTCAATTTCTCGCCTAAGTACAAAAAAGAGTTTGAATCACATAGCCTGATTCAAGCCGAAGTTTCCTTTTTTCCCAGTCCCTCAGTCCCCTTGTTCATCCCTTATCCGACGCCTGCTGACAGGCCCCATAGGGACGGACGCTCCGATCATCTGGCAGACCTTGTTTGAGCGAAGCGAGTTGGTCTGCTCTTCTACAGCTCGCGTCCATCGCACCCAATAAAGCCTGTCTGGGCGTCAATGGCTTTGGTTACTTTCCCCGAAAGGAAAGTCACTCGGCTGCCGGGCCGAGACCCGGCATCACAGAAAACCCGTGGGATATTAATGTTGGGTAGACAATTGTGAATCGTTATGAATTAGGTAGGATTTTTTTGATGCCAAAGACGAGACTTGAAGTCGGATGAGCTGCTGCATGACTCCCAAGAGGTAGCCATGCTACTTCATGCTTCCGCAAAGCTCAGCTCAACCTGTACAGGGTAATACTCTGAATAGAACACTTCGTTCAAAGATAAGAATGGAAAGAGCGAGAGAGGGGCAACGAACAGGTGTAAGTGGTTACTGTAGTAGGAAATCTAAGATGGTGCCGAAGGCGGGACTTGAACCCGCATGGGTTTCCCCACACGCCCCTTAAACGTGCGTGTCTGCCATTCCACCACTTCGGCACTCAATCCCCCGATTATGAAACCTCCTGCAGTCCTTGTCAACGCATAGAATGGTGGGTAGAATCGCCTCAACCCTTCTTTTTTGTTCTCTCAACATTCGCATACCGCTATGACGACCGCTTCTTCATCACCTGCCCCATTGACGGAATCGCAACATTGGGTCGGGGCATTTTTCGATATGGACAATACCTTGGTGCCCGGACCATCCATTGAAATCGGGTTTTTTCGATATTTGTGGAAGAACGGTTTGGTCGGATGGCCAGAGTTGTGGAATAGTTTCCGCTATGCGCTGAAGCATATGCCCCCCATTTCTCTCAGCCCTCTCCGCGGGAATAAAGTCTATCTCCTTGGGCAAGATGTCTCATACATCGAACAACTGGCCAAGGAGTATGTGGAGTTATTTGCGCTCCCACGCGTCGCGTCTCTCGCCTTAGATCGCCTGGCCCACCACAAGGATGCGGGACATGTCGTGGCCATTGTCAGTGGATCACCGGATTGTCTGGCCAGACCGTTAGCGGAAAAACTCGGCGTCCCCCTGGTATTTGGGGCAAAGTTAGAAGCCCAATCGGGACTCTATACCGGTCGTGTGTTTGCCCCCCTCCCCTATGGTGAAGGAAAAGGACGGTATATCGAACGGTTGGCTGCGCAATATCATTTAGATTTGAGTCGAAGTTATGCCTATGGAGACAGCCCCGGTGATTTTGAGGCACTCAAATTGGTCGGATATCCCTCTGTTGTGAATCCGATTCGTGGGATGGCGCGTATTGCGAAGCAGCAGGGGTGGCCCGTCACACAGTGGGCGTAGCCTTTACGCCACCACGCTGACATTCCTTTTTCCCTACGCCAGTTAGATTCGGTACAATCCCTGTTCACAACGCTTATGTAATTTGGCAGGACGACTATGTCTCAGACTCTACAAATCACGGAGATTTTCCATAGCATTCAAGGTGAATCTAGCCATGTGGGTCAGCCTTGTGTCTTTGTCCGCTTGACCGGTTGCCCCCTTCGCTGCACTTGGTGCGATACCGAATATGCCTTTCATGGTGGAGAACCTCTGACAATTGAAGCCATTTTGGGACAAGTGCAGTCTTATGAATGTCCATTGGTGGAAGTGACCGGCGGGGAACCGTTGCATCAACCTGGTGCCCTGGTATTGTTAAAGCAGTTGTGTGATGCCGGGTATCAGACCATGATTGAGACCAGCGGATCGTTCGATATTTCTGCGATTGATCCACGGGTGTCTATCATTATGGACGTCAAATGCCCAGGCAGCGGCATGACCGACCGAATGCGGTGGGCCAACATCGATCACCTCTCTGAAAAAGATGAAGTGAAATTCGTCTTGAAAGACGAGGCGGATTATGAATGGAGTAAAGACATTGTCCAACAGTATCAATTGGGCAACCGGTGCACGGTGCTCTTTAGCCCTGTCTTCGGCTCACTCGACTTGCAACTGTTAGCTGAGCGGGTTTTGAGTGATAAACTCCCTGTTCGTATGCAAGTGCAAATCCATAAGCTCATTTGGGATCCGGAAACGCGCGGCGTATAATTTTTTTGAATCAGGCACCATGACCTCACTAAAGTAACTCTTTTATTTCATTATTCGAAGGAGACGTATGAATATTCTGGCAAAGCAGGGGGAGGCCACAACGGTCTCAACTGAATTATTGGTCTGTTTGACCTATGAAAAAGAAAAATCCTGGAGCAAAGCCCTAGGGGCACTGGACAAAAAGTTAGGTGGGCAGCTCAGTGATATCCGAAAAAGTGGCGAATTTTCTGGAAAATCCAACGAGACAACGTTAGTACATATTTCCGGCAAGCTCCCAGCAAAACGAGTGTTGCTTGTCGGAATCGGCACACAAGAAACGCTGACGCTAGAACGTGTGCGGCAAGCCATGGGCATGGCCGTCAAACGAGCCAGGCGCGTGAAAGCGAAGGGGTTAGCCTGTGTGATGCCTGATGTGCCCAAAGCCATCGGACGCCTCGATGATGTCGCGCAAGCCATGGCCGAAGGCGCCGTCGTGGGAGATTATCGCTTTACGGAATACCTCACCGATCAGACTGACGACCGAAAAACGTTGCTAGCCTGCACGTTGCTCGCACAAACCTCCGCGAATCTCGCTCTGGTCAGTGCTGGAGCTAAACGAGGGCACATACTCGGGGAGGCCACCTGTTTTGTCCGAGATATGTGTAATCGACCCGCTAATATCATGAAACCGTCACGAGTCGTAGCCGAAGCCAAAACGATTGCCAAAGAATCAAAAATTCGGCTGAAAGTGTTGGATCGCCAGCACATGAAGAAGCTTGGCATGGGGGGAGTGTTAGGTGTCGGACAGGGCAGCATTGAACCGCCACATTTTATTATTTTGGAATATTCTGGCGGTTCAAAGACGCAACGTCCGGTCGTGTTGGTCGGGAAAACCGTCACGTTTGATTCTGGGGGAATCTCCCTGAAACCCTCAGAAAATATGGAACATATGAAAGCCGATATGACGGGTGGTGCTGAGGTCTTGGCCGCCGTTCGTGCGGCCTCCCGATTGAAACTCCCCATGAATATCATCGGGCTGCTTCCAGTGGTAGAAAATATGCCAGGAGGACGAGCCACGAAACCAGGCGACGTGCTCACCATGCTTTCCGGAAAAACC
>JAJDBQ010000133.1 GCA_029261255.1 Nitrospirales bacterium | reverse complement strand
AGACTTTGAACCTTGGGCGGTTCGCGTGAACGCTCGGGAGCATGTCTTTCTCTATATTTCGAAATATGGCACCAATTATCTCCCTCAAATTTATGCCACGGAAGCTGGGCAAGAAGAACCACGAACTGATGGAGTGCAAGGCCTGGTTACCTGGCCGGTGGCACATTCGCCTGCTGACGATACGACTGGGGAGTCAGGTATGTCTCGTGTTGTGAGCCATGCTGCGCCGCAATCCGATTAGTCCGGCCTACTGGGGCAACCTTGATCAATGAAGCCCTGATAGGATTTGAATGTCTCAAGGAGGCGATGGCTAGGTTTCTTGCTGGGTGCTCAGGTAGGTCAGGAGTAATTGATAGGCTGCGTGTATTTCTTTAGTTTTCGCCTCTCCTTTTTTGTACATTTCCATGTATTTCCCAGGGTTATTTGTGAGACCTGCATAACGAGAGGGATACCACGTTCGACGGGCTTCCTCATATCGTTGAGTCAACGTTTCTTGGGAAAATGGTGTGCTGAGGTTGAATAAATCAAGGGCCTGTGCAATATCTGTCGAAGGCAATGAGTTGTGTTGGGAAGGCATGATGAAGGACGTCTCCAAGGTCTTCAATCGACTGGCTTGAAGTTTTTCAGAGGATCCCCATTCCTGTCAATCAATTTTTCTTGATAATTCGAATGAAGCGGCTATTTGGATTGGAAATACTATGTCACGCGAACTCCCCCTTTTAGAAGCTCCTCAGTTATTCGCTCAGCAAAACTACCGTGATGTGTTGAAGCGGGAGATGGATGCAGGGAAGATTCCCCTGAGCCTAGGGAAGGCCTGCCCCGTCAAATGCGAATTTTGTTATGAATTGGATCACTCCTATCGGGAAACTCTCGACCCTCCCAAGACGACTCAAGAAGACTGGGAATTTATGTTGAACTATATTAATTCCCTACCGACGGACCCGCTGCAGTTTTGGTGTTTAGGTGGGAATGAGTTTATGGAGTGGACGGATCTCTTTCTGCATCCTAAATCAATGGAATGGCTGGAAGATTTTTTGATACACACCGATAAGAATGTTCAATTCTTTACGGTTGGGTTTGTGCATGTGCCAAAGATTCATCGTTTAGTTGATCAATATCCAGGACGCATCAATTTTGAATTGTCCGTCATTACACTGGGTGAATATCGACAGAAAATGATGCCGCATGCTCCCTCAGTGAAGCATCTCATGAAAGTGTTGGATGGGCCAGCGGTTTCTTCTGCGAATTTTTATGCCTTTGATCAGAATACGATGTCTGAAGATGCGAAAACCATTTCCAAAATCAATTCGAAGTGTGTGTTATGGATGGGTTGCCTGACGCCAGTGGGTGGCATTAATGAATCCACAAAGACCATGATGCGGCAAGGCCGACAGCATCTACCTGTTGAAGCCGAAAAAATCTATGATGCGGGTCTGCCGAATTCGACCACCATTCATACCGAAGCCTATGTCACGGCTTTTCTCAATCGAGGACGAATCGTCAGTTTATTTGATTCGTTAGAGTTAGAAAAACGTGATCCTGTTGTGATGGCAGGAAGTGTCTATCGTGTCTTGACGATGTTTCGAAAAAATCGCGCCAAATTTTTGCATGTGCCCAATGCCACCTTGGGCGGAGATTCAGACTGCACCGTGTTGTTGACCCTCAATGATATTGCTAAACGACTGACTACTCAGAAATACGTCTATATCCCTCAATGTATTGTGGAGTCGGGACGAGGGCCGGGTCGAGACATTGCTGGTGTGCATGTGGATGAGTTCATGAAAATGACTGGTGTCAAAGTAAGGATGTTACGAAAAATTAATACAAAATTTGCCAATAATCGTTTATTTCGTAATGGCTCTTTACAGAATTATGTTGAAGACTATGTGCGAAATCCACTCACCCGTTCATATGAAGCCTTTCCTTTGACCGCGTAAGAGGAGATCATTTTTTGAGTAAGAGTTACTCTCCATTCATGTCTTGCCTGCAATTGTAATGGATACAACTCGAAAGTGGCTCCAGTTTTATCAAGCCGATGTCTTTACGAATGAACCGTTTGGCGGGAATCCCCTTGCCGTGTTTCCTGATGCTGGTGATCTGACTGATCGCGAGTTTCAGCAAATCGCGAGGGAGATGAATCTTTCCGAGACTGTGTTTGTCTTGCCACCGACGGATCCTCGTGCCGTTGCGAAGATCCGTATCTTTACACCCTCCCAGGAAATTCCATTTGCTGGACATCCGGTGTTAGGGACATTCTATGTACTGGGAACACTCAAGCGCCTTCCCCTGCACGAGCCAGTGACGCATGTATTCTATGAATGTCATTTAGGGGTGTTTCCGCTTGAGCTCATTATCTTGCAAGGACACATTGAGCAAGTGGTGATGTCTCAACCCGCTCCAGAGTTTCCAGAAGTGGTGAGCCAGGTTGAGATCATTTATGAGTTAGCGAAAGCCTTAGGCGTACAAAAATCGCAGATCACTGATTCTCCATTTCCTGTAGAGGTGGTCTCAACCGGACTCCCTGTGTTAATTGTGCCGATTCGAACGCTGACTGCGGTCAAGTCCATGCAAGTGAATCATACCGCTATTCAAGATATCTGTGCCCGCTTAGGCACAAATGGCATTATGGTCTATACGAGTATGACACTCGAAGAAAATTCTACTGTGCATACCCGTATGTTTGCCGATCCCATTGGGATTCCGGAGGATCCAGCGACTGGGAGTGCTGGTGGTGCGTTAGGAGCGTACTTGGTGAAAAACGGAGTGGTGGAAGTGGGACCAACCACCGAAGTGGTGATCGAGCAAGGCTATGAAATGAATCGTCCTTCTCGGATTCTCGTTCAGGTTTTTTCCGATGACGATATCATTCAGAACATCAAGGTTGGTGGACAGGTTGTTATGGTTGCAGAAGGAAAGATGATGTATTAGTGGACTGTTGAAAAAAGCTATCAGGCTTCGCCAAGGCTACGGCTGACAGGCTAGCGGTTCCATGCCTGCCGGAGCGGCTTCGCACAGGCGGGTCGCCTTTTCCCCGTGTTCACGTACTAGTCGCACGCTCTTCGCGCCAAGCCTACTCCGCCGAGTCCTCCGCCGAAGGCTTAGGCCTCCGTAGGCGGAAGTGAGCTACGAACGCCGGGAACGGCTGCGGCCTCGTTGGAAGGAATCTTTTAATCATTCCTGTTTATCGCAAGCATTGGGCACGGATATTCAGTAAAAACTATTTCGCTAATTCTCCAGCAATATGCCCGATTTCAGGGAGAATTAACTGTTCCATCGCGAGTTGAACGGCGCCTGGTGAGCCGGGGATAGAAAAAATCACCATATGTTCGTAGATGCCAGCTGTCGCACGGCTGAGCATGGCGGCTGAACCAATATCCTTATAACTCAGGTAGCGAAATAACTCACCAAAGCCATCCAACCGTTTTTGTAAAAATCTATCTACGGCTTCAAATGTCGAATCGCGGCGGGAAATCCCGGTTCCGCCATTAATGATGATAATGGCATTTTCCGGTTGCTGGTAGGTTTCTTCTAGGAGCTGGGTAATGTCTGCTGGTTCATCTTTGATCAGATGCGATTTGTTAATTGAATGTCCCTGCTCTTTGAGGAGATGGCAAATCAATTTTCCGCTGGTGTCGGTATCTTTGGTGCGCGTGTCACTACATGTGACAACGACGCATCCTAGTGATACGGCATGAGCCTTATGAGAGACATGCGACGGTTGGCCATGATGCGCATGCGAATCATGATGACTATGTTCACCCATGTTGGCAAATCGTCCTAAAAAAACGACTTACGACCAGATAGCGTCAGGGTTGAGTTGTGCGGCAGGCTCACCTTTTTTGATATGTTCGTCTAAGATGACAGCCACATCAGCATCTTTGACTTGCGAATACCACGTGCCGGTTGGGTAGACCACAACGTTTGGCCCTGTTTCACACGGCCCAAGGCAGGTGGTTCCTGTCACAAGCACTTCTCCTGGTTGAACACCCCGTTCAATTAAGCCCATGTTTAAAGCCATGAGTAAATTCTGGGCACCCGCTGAACCACAAGAAGGTTTTGGATGTCCCGGCGGGCGAGAATTGGTACATACGAGAATATGATATTTTGGTTTAGGCATAGATTATCCTTCCTGCAAGATGGTGTGAAAAATATTGGGATACGCTAAAACGTGTTTGGGTGTTCTGAGGTTACTTGGCGCGGACGAGATCCCACATATCAGTGCATTCTTCTGGTAATTTCCAATGTCGCACGCCGGCCATGACCCAATCAATATAATGCTCTTTAGCTTTAAATTTTCCAATGGCCTGTCCAACATGTGTGGTGACAAACTCTTTTTGGTCGTCTTCTGTAAAGACATTGATCTCAACATGCCGAAACGCTTCTTCTGGTATGTCACCATCAAATTTGTCCAGCTCTTTCACGTCTTCCTGCGTGAGTTCAAATACAGCACCCCAGACTCGCTCACCAGCAGAAGGTGTGATGGTGGCCAGCCCGCATCGCCATTGATTGGACCATCGCCCAAAGGTGATGGTGTGGTCAGGAATGTAGGCCTTGAAGAGAAGCTGATGCTCCGGTGCACGTTGTTTTAATTGGGTCGGGTTGAGATTGTCTGCATACATGAAGAATCGCATAATAGTATCCTGTTCGTTTAAGCAACAGGTAGTATTACCATACTGCCTTCTCGGACTGTCAAGGAACGCATGGAGATTACAGCTGTTTGTTCTACTCGTTGGGAAGGAGTTCTGGAAATCCTACGGAAAAATGATGTGTTTGAGGTTTGAGGCAGGAAAAAAAAGAGGATCGCTAGCTCTTTGGAGTTAGATGGAGTAAACCCTGAGCATGATCAAGCTGAACCACAAATCCATCAAAAAAGCTTAACCCGAGAAGACCATCGACGCCAGAAAAACCAGGCATGGTGTAGATAAAGACACGCACATTTTTACGTCCTGCATCACCGACTTGCATTCTTGGAACAATGCCCATTTTGGCTTCAGCTTTTCCAGACACCCCCTGCATCTTGACCGTGGGACTGTTTAAGGCCGGTTGAATACCCGCGTCAAAAGCCAAATCTTCAGAAATGAGCGTCAGTGATGCACCAGTATCAACAACGAGTTTGGCTTGGTGAAGATCGTTGAGTTCAACATTGGCAACCCACACTCCTCCAAAACGCTCTAATTGAATCGTTGAATCGTCTGAGCCAGATGTCATTGCTCGAGAAGTTGGAATCTTTGGCTTTAATTTGAGTAGGGCTTGGTCTAAGGGAACCTTGTCAAGCAGGGCTTGACCACCAGCGGCAATTCCGATGATACAAAGTGCAAACACAATAAAAGAACGACTTGACCCCAAAATGGAAGATCCTTGGTGGTTCTGTCAGGTACATATGTACATGTAAGTGGGAATGCCCTGCTCTTTCTTTTCGGTGAGGAGAGGCAAACTCTTGAAGTGAAGAAATTTTGTGAGTGTCATCAATCAGGTTATTCGACTCGTTCGTGGATCTTCTTCAGCAGAACAGCGTTTACGTCATGATGAGTCATCTGAGTCATGATTCATTATTGCAAATTACTTGTAATTGATGCTGACAGTTCAGAAGTGCTTTGCTAATTTCGCCGTTTAGGTTATGATGAGCCGATCGAAATATTACATGCCATCTTCATGGGTTGTGGGTCTAACCCTTTCTCTGGCCATGCTTCTTGTGGCCTCAGTGCCATTTGGGCATGTCCTCGAAATTCACCATATCTTTTCAGCCATCGATCATGATGGACACCAACATTCCGATTCTGATTTGTGCCAATGGGTGCAACAGCACACGAGCTGTTGCTTAGCATGGGGTCCTCTGCCATTCGTGAAGCGGTCATGACTGTATACTTAGCTACCTCATGTTCATGCGGACACCTCTTCTTCTTCTTTCACTTTCAGTCTACTTCATTCTCGATAAATCTAATTTGACGAGTCACTGCAGAAATTATCTCGACACATAATGTCCCTTCCCTTAATTCATCCGCCTTGAAACTCTTGAAAATTTCCGCCTACCCAGGCACCTAATCCAAGCAGCACGATAGTACTGCAATGGACTGGAACACCTGTCCTTGGTGAATTCCTTATTCACGCTCCTAATGCTCAGTTTCGTTACGTCTGAATTTCTCTTCAACGGGCCGCTTTCTCGCCATGAATCATCTTTACATGGCTATCTTTCATCGGCTAGACGAAAGAGTGTCTATGGAGTCTTGATTCCTTCCTGTGTAAGTCCCTTCGACTCTAGACGCATTGGGTCCTTGTTGTGACGAATCAATCCGTGCGTCGGATCATCAGGTTCGGAGTCCACCCAGCTATTCTCATAGATGGAAGAACCCTCTCCCGACAATTACACCGCTACAAGTGTCCTCGCTGCTTGAGCTTCGATAATGATCCTCTATTTCGGTTCCATCAGTGGCAGGCTTATATTGAGAATATTAGGAATACATGAGGTGAAATCGATTCAGAATGTGCCAGTGCTCCACCCGTTCGTTGAATGACTGATCGGCACCCTTCGCCGAGAATATTTGGATTAATTACTGTTCTGGAATGAATAGGATTTGGAGTGAAAGGGAGATGCGTTTAAGGAGTAGTAAAATGAAAATCGAATCCATCAGCGTTTGGATAAGAAAATTTCCGAAGAAGTAGGGAAAGCCTCAATGCCACCAAAAGATCCAAGTCATTTTGTATAGCAGTCACCTCGTCGGGGATTATTTCAGTCACCAATGACAGCATGATTTAGAACTCGCCAGGCACGAGAGAAAACACTCGGCGATTAGAGAGCGGATACCAATGGTGTTTGAGCAGACAGCTTAGGCTTGAGTCTTAGTTGTGTGGGGAAGATCAATTCTCTCTTTGTTACACATAACGAGAAAGAAGATTATTTTTATTGGCGTATTTCCACGGAATATACAGCTTGGCCAGCAACACTGTGAGCAACACAACAACGGACGCGAAAATATACGTGGCGCCATAAGACAATCCAAACCCCTCGGGTAAGCCAATAAGTGTTTTGCCATACGTCATATCGCTAAGCTGAAAACCAAGTGCAGGAATTAATAGCCAGCTAATAAGATGCAAGAGGTACAAGTGTACGATATACGAAAACATACTCGTCTTGCCTAGTACCTGTAAAAAACTCTCTGAAAATGTCGGTTTCAAACGTCTAAAAAAGAACAAGAGAATTAATCCAGCCCCGACGGTGAGCATCATAAACTGTAAAGAAAGCGGATACTTCGTAGGATTGAAAAATGACATCAATGTGAACATGGTCGAGTCTTGAATGACAAATTGACCGGAGTCTCCGTAGAGATTAAAGCTTCTCAGTACCGCGTAGGAAAGTAGACAAGTGATACCGGCTCCCAACGCTTGTTTTTCGACTTTTTTAGAAAATTCCTGTGATATGTAGTAACGCCCAGCCATAAAGGCCAGACACATCAACCCGATAATGGGCAATATAGGATAGGTTGTTCTGACTTCGAAATCGAAAGGAAGCGCCAATACATTTTTTTGATGCAGGACAGACCATAGATAGTGCAGCCAGGTATTGTCCTGAAAACGAATGCTATCGAGAAGATTGTGACCCAGGACGATGAGCGCCCCAGCGATCAATACTAATCTGAGATCGAGTAGTCGCAATATACCCAAAAAAACGAATCCACAACCGATCGCCCAAATGACCTGCGCGTAGAGCATGGGGAACAATGGATTAAAACTCCATGACCAAGAAATAAAGGTGAATTCGAGCATAATGAGAACGATGCCACGCTGAATCAAGCTGGCTGCGAAGTCGCGGCTATGATCAAAACGATTTTCGGTCAACGCTGCTGATAATCCCGCAAGAAAGACAAACAAAGGAGCGCAAAAATGGGAAATAAAACGCGATAGAAAAATCATCGGTTCCGTACCTGGAACATCCATTGGATCATTAACAAAATAGTCGCGGCAATACACCATCGCATGATCAAGGATCATAAAAATAATAATCAAGCCACGAAGTAGATCGATATGGTGTAGGCGAACGGTATTTTTCGGCATGGTATTTCTTCAACGCGTTAAAAAAAACGGTGCGATTGGCTATGGCCACCCCTAGGGAAGATATGGGGCCTACAGGTTTCATCTTGCGGCAAGGAGTCAAGCTCAATGTGAGTTGCAATTCCCCACGGCTCACGGATTTCTGTTACGCGACCTTCTTGGTCGCAGTGGTCTCAAGGGCGATCTGACCCACAGGCGGCGGCTGACGATCTCCACCGTATGGGTATTCACCCAGACCATCCGTCAGGCATGTTCGCGGGTAGGGTGCGCTGTTTGTAGCGCTTGAAATCTGTCCTCATAGGATCGCCATGATTTTTAGGTTGATGCGAAGGTGACTTCAGGGTTCAGTCATTCACCAATTTCGATATAGGACACAAGGAGACTCCCAGTGAGTCTCGTCAACACCAAGAGGAGGCCAACAACAAGGCCGAAAGACATGTGCATATTCCGCCATAACTCTCGGGCCTTGTTTCGCCGTTTTCCTGGCATCTTGTCCTATAATATTTTGTCTAACAAGTCGAATTCAACATTTAAGGCGCCATAGAATGCTCGTCCATCAGCTGGTGAGTGAAGAGTGTTTCCTGCGTTCCATACATATTCATAATATTTATCGGTCAGATTGGTCACTTGAAAGTCTAATCCGACATATTGGTTGAGCTGATAAAACAGTCCGAGGTTGACGAGATAATAATCGCCAAATTGGCGTGTACTATTGGCTTTGTCTAAGAAATAGTCACCTTGTGCAAAGATCGAAAAGGAACCCCGTAACTCAGGCGTGATATCATAATCAATCCCACCGGAAACGACATAGTCAGGGATATGATCGATCTCATTATTCTTATTGTCGGCTTCAGCGGGACCGGGTTTGGTGATAATCCCTTCTTGCCAAGAAAATGCCCCCCAAATCGACAGGGGATTGATGGGGTTTGCGCGGAGTTGTGCATCAAATCCTCGGCGCTTGGTTTCACCAATGTTCTCACTATCGCCTGAGCCCGTAAACAATCGTCGCACTTCATCTGTGGCGGTTTGTTCCCAATACGCCAGGCGTCCTTGAACCCATTTGACCGGACTCAACTTCACGCCCATCTCCCAGCCATCATTAATGGAGGGTTCGAGTTCTCGACCACTGTTATAGGCTCCGGCCCCAATCCCAACTTGAAACGTGCGTCCCCAATTCCCATAGAGACTATATCCGTCAATGGGGGTAATGACGGCACTAAATTTTGGTTGCCAGATCGCATCATAATCATTGAGATCTAAGACGGTACTATTGGGGCTCGCATCCGTCCCGCGATTGACCAACTCCCCATCTGCGGAATCGATTCGCACGGCAGGAACCAGTTTGAGCCAATGCACGGGTTTGATGACGGCTTGTACGAATCCTCCATAAATTAAGAAGTCGAATTCCTGATTGCGCCTGAGCTCTTGTCGACGCCGTTGGTTCCCGATATAACGAATACTTTCATTCTCTTGTTGCTGGAAATCAAGCCCTCCCTCCAGCACAAAATCATCAAACCATGGGAGATACGGTCGGTAGGTCAGTGTGGCAATGGCCCCGTAGTGTAATTCGTTCGCAATGCGCTCTTGTTGAGACCCGGCGCCCGTAAATTGCACAAAGCGGGTTTGATCGAACTTATTGACATAACTTTTCAGAGAAAAGAAGAGATCCGACGTCACGTCGCTATCGAAGTGGCCGCTGACGGTCTTGATTTTTCGTTCGGTGCCGTCAAAATTGCTAAACGAGGGAGACTTTTTGGGGCGGCTGCGTGACTCGTCCATGGTGAGATACCCAGGCGAGTCCGCTTCACTTTCATAGAGGCGGGCAATGAGGCCGACTTTGTAGCTAGCGCTTGGTGGAGAGTA
This sequence comes from Nitrospirales bacterium, assembly GCA_029261255.1. Classification (GTDB taxonomy): domain Bacteria; phylum Nitrospirota; class Nitrospiria; order Nitrospirales; family UBA8639; genus Nitrospira_E. The sequence goes on along the minus strand of JAJDBQ010000133.1, from coordinate 96,895 downwards.
AAGCCATTTGCCGGCGAAGGTGTACCTGCTCAAATCCGAATGATCCCGATAGCCATCAGATTCGCGATAGGCGGCAATATAGTTTTGGGAAAATCCGCCAGTCTCGAAGCCAGACGAGATTTGGGTATCCACGGTTCCGAAACTTCCGTAACTCACGCGTGCCTTGGTGTAATTGCCTCCGGTCTGGGTGAAGACATTGGCATTGCCCGCAATATTGTGGAGCCCATATCGGGCATCGTTGGTCCCTCGGATGATTTCGATCGATTGGATATCCAACGGGAAGATCATATCTAAATATTCCATATCTCCGGAATTCGTATTGCTGGGAATGCCGTCAATCAAGAGTTTGATGCCATTGATTTCTCCTTCCCCGTTAAACCCGCGAAAGGAGAATTCTCCTGAGATGCCCCCTTGATTGAAATTCGTGGTCATGACTCCCGGGGCTTGCCGAAAGAGTTGCCATGTATAGTCGACATTCTGCTTTTCCACGACGTCGGCTCCTAAGATGTCGACGGATGTGAGGACGTCCTGGCTCTTGAGAGGTCCTGTCGCGGATCCTGTGACCACAACTTCGCCAAGCGTGAAATACGAATTGTCGGTTGTGTTGGAGGAAGGAGACTCATTCACGCTATCTTGCAAGGCCGCCGTCGGCATTGGGGTATCTCTTTCTCCTTTAGTGGTTTCACTGAACGCCGGAAATGCGATGAAGGACGGAGAGGTGATCACCGTCAATAATACCAAATACACACGCGAGGTCGAGAATACACCAAACTTCTTCATGTCTTTCTTCTCTCCTTTACACCTAAACAAGTATAGAAAATAAATATTTAAATAATTTCTTCGGGAAGCCTATGTAGTGGGGCAAACGAACAAGCGGGGAAAGATCCCATAAGGCTTGAAAGCCGTTCTAATCATGCATGCTACATTCCCAGATTTTTGGGCAGGTTGTTCGGCCGATGAGCGGTCGAATTGTATGGAGTGGAGGGAAAGAAACGGCAAGTCATGTTTCAGGTAATGCTCTTTGGAATTGAGAATCCAAGGTATGACAAGATGAAAACTAGCAAAAGGCTGGTAATCAGTTCTCGCGCGGCCCACGCTAGGATTCATTATCCACCTGTCGCTCATGAATATGTTCAGGAATCCCATATTGGCGTTTGTCTTATTCTCGTTGAACTGTTTAAATAAATTAGATCGGGATATTGAACGCTAAGAGAAACGTTCGATGTCCCTGATTACACAAAAAGAAAACGTCTCTCTTTCGAATGTCCGCAAGCTCGCCTCGAATATAATTGTTGGATATTGGGTGTTAGCCAAAGAAGACAGACTGGTAGGCCATCTGGTCTGTCGTCGCGGGAGCTTTTACAATGTGAAGGGCATGGATTACCATTTTTTTTTCATGAACAGTCAATAATTGATAACGAACGGATGGTTTGGTGGTGATGAACCTGTTCCTTCTATTCATCCGCGTTGAAACGTTTGGAAATTTTCGTCTATCCAGGAACCCTTTCCAGTTATGATGAGAACAATGAAATGGGCTGGAAACATGCTTCTCTCCGTCTGTTAGGCTCAGAAGTAGCCACTCTTCGAAAACCTCGCGCTTTGGCAATTTTTGGTGGTATTGAATCACTCGGCCAAACGACCACAATTGACTCGTCTTGATCGCCTCTTCTGGGTTACGGTCTTACGTGTACGGCTGCACGGGGCAAAGGCTCGTATCCTTGTGCAACCAGAGACCGTTCTTCGATAGCACTGGCAGGGGTTTTGACTTTATTGGACCTAGAAAAGCCAAAGTGAAAAGCCCGGATATCCCTTCATTGATCCAGTGGTATGAGGTCTCATTCGAACGATGAGTCCAGCCAATCCGTTGTGGGGCGCTCAGCGGATTCAAGGGCAGCTGCTGAAACTCGACAGTCATGTTTCGCAAGCCACTGTATCCAAATACATGATTCAGCATCGGAAGCCTCTCTCTCAATCATGGAAGACCTTTCTGAGAAATCATGCGTCTGACATGGTCTTCATTGAATTGTTAACCGTGGCCCACGGCGACGTTTCGTGTCCGCTCTGTCTTTCTCGTGTTGTCTCTTGACCGGCGTGCAGTTTTGCATTTCGCTATCCCAGAACATCCTACAGCGGAATGGACGGCTCAACAGATGGTTGAGGCCTTTCCCTATGACACGGTTCCAAAGTATGTCTTGCGGGATCGAGATTGAATTTAAGGAATGAATTTCAGCGCAAAGTTGAGGGGATGGGGATTGAGCAAATGTGCACCGTTTCCCGATCTCCTTGGAAGAACCCCTATGTGGAGCGCATCATCGGCTCAATTCGTCGAGAGTGTCTCGACCGCCTGATCATCTTGAGCGCCACTCATTTTCATCGAATCTTACGAAGCTATTTAGCCTACTACCACAGGAGTCGGACTCATCGTTTTCTCAATAAGGATACACAAGATGCGCGAGAGTATCAGTCGCGAGAAATGGGGCCAATCCACGCCATTCCGATGGTCTGGGGCTTGCGTCACGGGTATACTCGACGCGTGGCGCTAGGATTTGAGGCCCAATGGAAACCGATGGGTGAATAAATAGAAGAGATAATCGCCTCTGCGTGCCGTATGAGGTTTACCGAGTCCGCTTTCAACGTCAGTCGATTCAGCTTCACACACTCTCGTTCAATCAATTCAAATTTAAAACACAAGTGGTTAGTTTCTCCGACGGTCGCTTTGCCACTAACCAGGCCATCTACCCAATCCAATATACCTTTTTGTTTTGGTCCTAGTAGGGAATGAATATAATGCGCACGCTACTATGAAAAATCGTCCTTTGTTTCATTAGATAGATAACGAATCCATGTCCCTGCATGATCTAGATCTTGAGGAAAAGGATTACCTGATAACGAAGTATGTTCGTCTGATACACGAAGAAACTCGTGAGCAATGAAATGGAGCAGGATGTGTTCAACCTCTTGGAAAAGGCCCTGCCTATAGGTGGAACAATACGCGTGAAGCGCGAAGCAAACGATAAGAGCCGCTCATCAATAATGACAAGCGGCTCTCAGAAACGGTTTCTATGTTGTCCAGTTCAGACGGTTTTGAGTTTCGACCATCGCCAACTGATTAAGCCGATAAGACCTGTCCCCAACATTAGCATCGTTGAAGGCTCAGGAACGGGCGCTGCCTGGAAATCAACGTTGTAGGTCCCCGAACCTGGTAGCGTTGTATATGTAGGCCCACTGCCGAGATCCAATAATCGAAATGAGGCAGAGTAAGAAGAGGGAGGTGCAGCAGCATTTACCCCAAACGTTGGTGTGAAACGAAAAGAATTTCCGTCTCCCAGGATATACGGTTCACTCGGATTGGAGAAAATATTTTGGCCAGTTTCATCGTAGACACTCAACCCGGCCGTCACATCAACTAACTCCAATGCGATGATGGCGCCATCGAGGTTCGACGTATATCCTCCGCCAGAACTATTGAACAGAAATGATTCTACTGAGCCGACAGGAAAACCATTCAGCGATTGAATCGACGTGATCGCCTGGTTGCTGTATTCCAGCCCGGGTATATGTTGACTAACGAGCTGATCGGTGTAGGTCCCTGTTCCTGGCACGAGGGGAAGAGGAGACTGACCTGTAAAGGTTTCAGGAATACGATTATTACTGTTCGTCGATTGCACGACTGGCGCTGCCACTGGTCCGGTATAAGCATATGCGCCAATCGGATGAAAATGACTGCGTGCGAGATCCTGGTTAGGATGCGCCAAAAGAAACGTCAAACGTCCTTGATTGGGATTCGCAAGTCCCGCATATTCGCCAAACGAAATCAACGGACGATTATCTATTGCGACATAGAAATCCGTAGAGATTGCCATGGCATTACTACCTAGAATCATGTTTGTTGTACAGAAAACCAACATCATACAAAACACTTGAAATGAACGGATCGGCATCACGAACCCCCTTTTGTGGTAAAAATTTGTAATTTCTCGATTCACCTGTAGCTTCTCGTCTCTCACATGCGCTCTCCTAGCTCCTCGTTAAATGGGTGTCCAGGGCAAAGGAAAGGAGGTCGCTACTCCTAATAACCTTCACCCTGGCACTCCCACGGAAAATATTTTTTCTTCCCTGTTGGTGGCCCTTCATTCATCGCGGTTGATCTGAATCTACTGATGAATAAAGCTTGAATATAGTTAGTCGCACAATATCCGCAATGACTTTTTCATGAATGGCAGAATTATTTATTCGATGGTCCCAAATGTTGGCATAAACTGAGGTCTATCATTCAACGTCTTGTGTTCTATTTTTTTGAGCATTTCCTTTGTGTGCTCATAATTCTTGCGTCAAAGGCTCTAGGCAAAATGAAACGCCTGTCATCTCAAGTTGCAGAACATGTGATGGAAAAATATGTCGCCAAAAATATTGAATGATAATTCTTGATTTGTATGTGTGAGACGTTTGGCTGCCATCAGCCTTCAGCGAATCATTGCAGTGAAATTGCAATGTGCTACTTCAGTGGGCGAGGACGCTTCCGTGAGGATTTGATTGGATCGGCAGAGGTTTTGTTTGCGATGATGACCGAATCTATGAGTACCCCACAATTAAGACAACGCCACCCAGTTCCCCAAAGACAACTCAAATCGAATGAATTCATGAAGTATGCTTGGACCAAAAAACCCTGACACCGGGGGCAAGTGTGGGAGGTAGCCGATTTTTTTCGTTCAGAGTGCTCGTAACTGGCAGTACGAGTCTGTCGCTTTAGGTCTTGCCTTCCGATTCGCAAGACCTGAGTGCATTCACCCGTTCTTGAGTTTCGAGGTTTCTGTTGTGCGTGTTCCTTTTTCATGCTTCCTTGTTATTTCTGTTAGACGGCAAGTGACTAGGCACTATATTTTTTATTTCTATCTCTCCAAGCACAGATTCTGTTGGCTTCCCAGATTTATTTTCACCCTTTCCTCAAGCATCGTAGAAAAATTGAACCGTCAAGCGATTGTCATCTTGCGCTGGGATAGCCTCTCGGATTATGTCCTCAGGGATGGAATAAATCAGGTCAGGATGAGGCGCACTTGAAGGCAAAAGATGAGGCGAGAGTCTTTCCTAGCCGTCAACCTATATTGCTTTACAAACTATGATGTGTTGTGTGCAAACGTTCATACTGCCGAGAGTACCTATTTTAGATTTCGACAATATGATCTTCATGACTGGTTGTTTTGACCTGAGTGACGGAATAAAGAGGACGGTTACGGATGTTCTGTCGAATTCTTATTTAATGCTCTCAAGCTGCATTTTGATGAAATTGATTTTTACTGAAACGCTCCGTAATCTCACTAGCCATGACACCGCTCTTCACGGTTTTCATCTACCTGGTATCCTTCGCTTCCATACTTTTGTAGCATAGCGGCCTGAAGGTGGTGGTGGCCGTGAATGTAGTGTTGAAGCAATGGCTACTTGTCATCGCCTGTTCACGAAAGTGTTCACCGAATCTTAAATCGTATGATCGTTTCTTTTGGGCCTGTGGTCCACCTTTCTAGATTTTTAATCACCCTTGCAGCTATAGCATTGGCATAGACGACGATTCCAGAATCCTGCCAAGGCGATGAGGCTCGCACCTAGTACATCCAGTGTGATTTCCTCTGCGCTGAGATGATTCGTCGTGAATCTCGCGAGTAGCAACAAGAGTAACCCAACTGCAGAAAGATAACCGGGGCGTTTATCTTGGTGGATAGAATAGGTGGTCAGCAGGCCGAATCCTCCGAACAAACAAATCACTCCGAGAAACAACCATTCAGCCGTCTCCCCCAATATTGAACTCAAAGCGGTATTCCATTCTGTAGAGAAATGTGTCGTAAGGATCGGTAAGGTCAAGATCACTATTGGAGTCAGTGCACAATGAATAGCACACGCCAACGATGCATAGGACCCCACTTGCGACAAGCGATTCCCAATCGAGTTCATAGGCTTACTGACAGTCTGGGCATAATCCGCTGAGTTCAAAAGACTGGAGATTGACCAAAAACCCCGTTTTGTCTCGTATGAAATGTTGCAGGTGTTTTAGGTAGGGTACTGGCAAGGAGACGATGTCAGCGGATTGTTCACATCGCACATACTGTGTGTGATCTTGTTGTTTAGACCAGGCATATCGAAGTTGGCCTTCATAAGCAAAACCCAATTGCACCACTAATCCCAGATCTAATGATACGTGTAGGTTCCGGTATACCGTGGCTAAGTCAATTCTCGTATTATTTTGCTGAAGTTGTTCAAATACCTCAGACGCGGTCATGGGATGATCAGCCTCGAAGACCGTACGTAGGACTGCTTCACGCGGTCGCGTGAAGCGGTACCCCAAATCCCGCAATTGTTGTCTATATTGTACGGCTGCGAGCTTTAGCTTTTGGCTCATACTGAGAAACTCTACATTGTGAATGAGATAATAATGCACAGTAGTGCAAATTTTTATCATCCGCACGTCAATGTAAATGAATGGCTGTTTCTTCCAGCCAACTGTCGATTGACGTCGCTGTGCTGATCGAAGTGGACAGTTCTGCTAGAAGTTTTCTTTGATTCTACCGCCTGAAGTTAAGGTGAGGGGAAAGCAGGTTGCCAGTCAAAAAACTTACCCAGAAATCCGGTGATTGGGTTCAAATCTCCAATCCCATCTTCTTCTCTTCGTATCAGCAGTAACAAGACTGACAATACATGAATGTGTTTTCGATCAATCCGCTAACAAATGAATGCCATAAATAAACACGCTTCCCAGTAACGTAACCAACGGCAACCATTGAGGCTGATGACCTTCGTGGGCAGCCGGCAAAAGGCTGCAGGCACCAAGATAGAGAAAGCCGCCAGCAAACCATGCCAACAATAGAGCTAACCATGGTTTAGTCAACACGAAAAACTCTTGGGTGCTCACTCCAAGCAATGGGGCTAAGGCAATGAGAATAAGAACCGCACGCGTTGAGGACACCGAATGGTGTGTACTCACCATAATTCCCACAGTGCTGATACCATCGACTAATTTATGCAGAAGGACGGCCATGGCGATAGCCATACCTGTTTTTTCTCCAGCCTGAAACGCCTGGCCAAGGACAAATCCATCAAAATAACTGTGTAGCCCAATTCCAACACTTCCCCAGATACCTGTCTGATGCCGATGGCGATAATGTGTGGGACCTTCATGGGTTTCACTATGCGGTGTCGCGTATTCTAGAAAGTAAAAACCAAGGAACCCGACGATGCACGAAAAGAATAAATGATGGTGATGCCAATGACTGGTTTCTGCTTCCAGCATCACCAACACATCAGGTAACACATTCAATAGCGCACCTGCGATTAAGGCGCCTGCACAAAATGTCAAGCGGAGGGACTTGTGCGCCCGCATCTGCAACGCAAGAAATCCTGCACCCAACGTAATGATGGCCGCGAGGCCAGCAAGCAAATAAGACTGCATGACTAAGTCAGGACCGTAGTTGAAATCGAATGAGGGTTATTGAATTTTTGTCGCCACCGCCTCTGCATCTTCAGGACCAACGTTCACAAACAGGAACGTCATGAAAGAACAGAGCCGAACTCGTTTGGGATATTGTTCAAGAAAGGAGTATGCTCAAGTGGAAAGGAAGAGAATGAGCCCTCGGCCTCTTGGTTAAGGTCACCGCTAGCAACCCATATAATCACCACCTAGGTTGATACCCATCTAGCCTAAGAGCAGTTGTCTTTTCCTAAAAGCATTGGCCCTTTTCAATTTGCCCTTTTGCTTTATACTCAAACTGGCAATGGACAGTCACTCGCCACAACAGACATCTCTGCCTTCTACAGATGAAAATACGTTTCGTTGCATTTGCCTAATAAAAGGAACAGGAGGATACATCTGAGGCAAGGCAGTTGATCCGGACACACATCCAGGCGGCCGCACAAGAAGACTGATCACCGCATCGTTTCTACTGGCTGTATCAATATCAAAATCTCATAGACTTTCGTGACAACTTACGAGGAGGAGAACTCCTCCTTCAATCGGTTCCTCGTGAATGGTTGTTTTATTCAGACGAACAGTCAGTATTTTCAAACGAATTGCTTCAAGATTCTAGCCCTTGCTACGGCTTAAGCCTTTTTTCTTTTCTTCCGATATTAACTAATAGTCACACATTACCAATCCAGTTATTCCCTCAAGATGAAATTAAGTTTGTTTGTTGACCTTCTCCTATTGCTTTCGATTGTGCGGCCTGCATTTGGGCTGTCCTTCTTCGGTCTCATGCTCATACATGTTGGGTTTCGATTACGTTAACTTCGGCTGAACCCTTCACTACAGACTGTAGAGCTAGAAGCAAAATGAAATCTTTGCGGGTCAAGCTGGCGAAAATAGGTATTGTAGCCTCTACCTTGTGCGCCATCGAATGTGCCATCACACCTGTTCTTCTCATGGTTCTCCCGTTTGTCACAGGGGGCGCCCAATGGCATGCTGGAATGGAACCATCGGAGCCAGCTCATTTCTTTGAATGGGTCATGATTGGATTTGTTGGACTCTTCGCCTTTAGTGGAGTCGCGTTTACATTTGCTTCCCATAAACAATGGAAGCCTGTGATAATCTTAGCCATCGGATTTTGTATCTTATTGTTTAGCCGACTAGGTCCACTTGAACATTCGCTCATTGAAATACTGATCACATTCGTAGGAACAGGGATTATGATTTGGGCTGGGATGCTGAATCGACGATTAATCCAACATTGCGCCTGCCATTCTCATCATACCGCCTAATCATGTCGGCAAATGGAGAGGAGGTCGACTGCTTGGTCTGATGAAAAACTTCTCTTATAGCTATCAACATTAGCGCTTTCCGTCTGAAGAGGAACCCTGACAGTAGGGTGACAGGGAGTCTTCGTATCATGTTCGATCCTCACTCATTTCGTCGGCCGCACGACAGAACCAGGCGATCGTTCGCTGTAGATGATCGGCACCATAGAGCTTTGCAAAATCTCTGGTCTTTTCATGCTTGTCATCTTGTAATTCCGCCAAGCGTTCGCGAATAAACATCGGCGTCAACCGGATTTTGCAACGGACCTCGATGCAGTGTCGCCATTGCTCGTACGAAAGAGGAATGATGTCATCGCTCATGTGTGACTTACCCCCAGGAACGCATTGAAATTTGATGCCACTCGTAACGACAGCTCACGCCAGGCCGACGCAAAATCTTCGGCTGACACGACTGGTTGCGTGCCGTTGTCCCACTCAAGCAGGGTTGATCGTCGATACTCGATTCCCAATTTCTCGACGATGTTTACCTCGTAACTCTGTATCCAATCGATCAAATCCAAGGTCAACATTGCGCACGCATGTTGCTGGGATTCAGTCGGCGGGTTCAACTCCGGAAGATCGGCCTTGGACCAGGGTGGGCAAGCTAACGTCGCATGTGTGGTATATCGAGGTTGAAACTCGTAGCGAGGCAGGAAGATGCCTCCCCACTGACTATCTCCGTAGAACACACCAAAGCCGCGCAGCACAACACATCTTCTCTGTGGCAACGCCAAGGCATACAGGCTAGAACAGTGCTTGCGATTGACGGGTGGCTCGATGCGATCAAAACCGATATCGATTAGCCAATTGCCTTCCGCTCGCATAATGTCCCGCCCCCAACACCATGCTTGTTGGTTGAGCAAGTTCACCGCTTGTTCAATAATAAATATGTCGGCAGAAGCTCTCATGGATACCTCCGATTTCTGAAGGACGGTCAGCATGCCGATCGGCACACTCCTAGCCAGCACCATGGAAAACGGTCCGGCTCTATTTGCTGCTCCATGCCGGCTATGAAGGCCGAGTATCAGATCCGCCAGGCTAATAATGTACAAATAACTGGCGGCGGCTAACATCAGGGCTTAGGGCACGATTGGTTCCGCATAGGCCAAGCCTCGAAACGTCAACACCACCTCGGCGAAGGTCGCCATACCCGTCAGGGTATTGGCCTAAAACGCCTGCTACTGGGAGAATCCGCTCGACAGCAGAATGGTGAAGTCACTCAACTCTTGCGGAATTTCATGACCCAGAACTGCCAAGGTCGTGACCAGGCCCAGTGCAGGGGAAACGACACAGGCCACGCTGATGGTAATGTCGTCGGCAAAGTTATGAACAGCATCGCCAACTAGGATGAATGTTCCGACTTCTTGGTGAACCGTCGACCTCTTTGCAGGCCCATGAGACTGGGACTTAGCATTATCTCGTTGCGTATGATGCCAGATCCCCAGCTATCTTCGAATAAAGAACAGGACTAGCCCGGTCAACAAAACGATGTCTGCCGCAATAATCAAAAAGTCTTTGAGTGCCTCGGGAAGCAGTCCAATGGTCGCTGTCGCCAGCATTGCGCCGGTCATAACACTCAGCAATTTCGATATCATCCATTGCCGTCACATATCCGTAATAAATAGCACCAGGCAGGCAGGTACTAAGGCGCCCAGGCTGCCCAGCAAGCCCATCAAGATGACAAACATCTATACGGATTTATGGTGCATGTTCACGCAATGTGCTAGATCTGGTCAGGGCAACAGACTGACAATGATAATTCCAAACCTACTCGGCATTAGCCATGTCGATGGACCGGTGGCAGTTCATGTTTGACACGTGGCAATAATTCGGTGAGGTTGCAAGGGCGATGATTTATGTCGAGCTGTGGCAGGATGATCTGGTCCATGCCCAAGCAGCAGGCTCCGGTCGAGCCTGGTAACAGAAATACAATCGTGTCGCCGCACACTCCAGCATCCGCTCGGGATTGAATGGTAGAAGTCCGGATTTCACGGTAGCTCAGCCAGCGAAATAGTTCACCGAATCCCGGGATCGGCTTGGTAAACAGCGAACAGACGGCCTCCGGCGTTACATCCCGTTGGGTTACGCCAGTTCCGCCGGTCACGATCACGAATTCAACTGTCGGGTTCGCCACCCAGGCGGCGATTGTTTGTCGAATGGTTTCATAGTCATCTTGACACAGTTTGCGGTCGGCCACGCGATGTGCCACCTGCGTCAAACGGTCAACAATAGTGGATCCACTCGTATCCGTTTCGATTGTTCGGGAATCTGAGACCGTCAGGACTGCTACCCCTACGCTGAGGCCGGCTCTTTTAAGGTCTGATGTTTCCATGGTTGCACTGTCTGTCTGACTCATTCCACCACCTCATGGTTCGATAAGATAATCATTCCTCTATTGACTCCACCGTTCTCTCCGAATGATACGGGCCGGAACACCGGAATTCAGATACCAGTCACCTCTACAAATTCGTTGACATAACTTTCTATCCCGATCACCGACTAGACCATCTAGCGAAAAGCAGGCTATCACGTAAGGAGTGGACACCTGTCGCCATCCAGGCTCCGGTCACTCTCGGTCACCATGACAGGGATCTCATACGGCAAAGATCTGGCTGAATGCGCCCAAGCTTTCATGCGATCCGCCTGATCCGGATCCATGTCGCGGGGCCATCCAAATAAATTCGTTAAGTTTCTTCCACATTTTTCATGCCGAATAGTGCTACGGTTCCGTCATTGCCTCCTACCACCAGAGAGACATCGGTAGGACTCCATGCCGCACAGGACAATCCTACCGACAAACGTAGCTGCTGACTCACCCTTGGCTTCTCCTGCCCTAGTTCCCACAAGCAGAGCAACCCGTCTTCCCCTACCGTGACCACCACCCGCTGACGGGGGTGAAAGGCAATTGCTTGAATCCACCCCAGATGGCGATTCAAAAGGAGGCCACTGGAGCCTTCGAATTTTTGTGCAAACCACGTCACTAAATTTGGACCGGCGGCCATCCACAAAGATTCTTCATAGGGATCAAAGATGACATGTCTGACGTTATAGGGATAACCGCCTATCTGCCAGTTTCGTTCGGTCAAGATATCCCATAAGTGGACTGACCCATCCAAACTTCCCGCCGCCAGATACTGTCCGTTCGAGCTGATTGATAACGACTGGAGTACACCCTCGTACGGAAATGTATGCACAGGAGAATCCACCCCAACTTGCCACAGCGTCGCTCCTCCGAAACAGGAGGTAAAGATTTGGCCTGGATACCCCTTTCGCCAACAAAGATCAGACACAGAAGTCTTATGATCAGAGGTCTCCCATTCCACAGTGCACCCGTCTGTTTCCGACCATTTCAGGACCCGGAGGGTTTTCCCAGCTGTTATCGCCAAGCGTTCGCCGCCGGACTCCCACGCCAGGTGCTCCACCCAGCCTTTTCCATCTCCAACCGGAATCACCGCACGCTCTTCTCCAGAATCAATGTCCCACACGCGCCCCACTCCGTCTTTCCCGGCGGTTACGAGAATTTTCCCTCCGGGATGCCATTCCCCCGCCAGGACAGCGCCCTGATGTTTTCGGTCGCCGGAAATCCACCGCAGAGACTCAAGATCCCACAGCGCAACACGGCCACTGGCATCTGCAGCCGCCAACCGGTTGCCGTCTGGGGAGAACATGACGGCATGGATGCATTCATCCAATTGAAACGCCCCGTTCGACTGCAAGCGAATTTTTGCCAGAGGTTGCACTAAGCTAGGCATCACTGGAACCCTTCGACCAGCCGATCGCGGTCGAGGTTGCGGTCTATGAACATTAATAAATTGGCTCGTTGGCGGCGCAATGCTTCATCACCTCTTTTCATTTTTTATTATTTACAGTGCAAATTTTTTTGATCACAGGAGCTTGTTCCTTCAATGTGGGAAGTTAGTGCATATCATTTTTTGGATTAACCATTGCCTGAGTTAATTCGTCCATCAATCTCAAGGCACTACTCATTTCCTAAGTGCGCTTTAGTAGATGATAATCGAATGAATCTGAGCGGTAGGTGAGTGCAACGGAAGTAGAATAGATCCATTCTTTGCCTTACTGCTGAGTCACAATCACCTCAAAATGGGGAGACTTGAAGATTTCACATTAGGTGAGATCATTCCCCTTGATCCCTAGTTTTTTGATTGCCACGGGAATTTACAATGATGCTTTGTAAGCTAGCCCCTCTTCGTCCTCAATGAAAAACGCACCATTGGTATTTTTTTTCTGGGTAGATGTCTTTTTTACCTCATGAAATGAACCCGTCATGAGTCATTTATTAGAGCTCAGATCGGGGACCGTGAGTGTACTGTGCCTGCCCTGGAAGCTGAGGAGGCTTCTCCGGAGGCGGATCACTCATTTTAATAACGGTGAGGCCACTCAGATCTTATGGTGGAAGCGAGAAAACACATCGTTCGAGGCACTTCGTGAAAAAAAATCAACCAACCATGATAGAAAACTGGCCGTTCATAAAAAAGTTGTAAGAAGGAAACAAAAAGTAGGGTAACTGGTTATCCTCCTGTGGATAGCTTCAATTCCTGCACCACAAGAACCTAGCCCTTAGTTTTTGGAGAGTGAACATCGTTTGCATAAACATGATTGGTGGATAGGCATGGATACCTGATAGCAGATTTGACGTATGGCATTTCGAAGGGGCGATCGCCCTCTTGCCAAAGCTCGTCAAACTGTTCTAGGCAGAGCTTCATTTTCGTCATTGCAGTAGATCGGACTTTGCCCCTTGTCTCTTATGGGCAAGGGCCATACCGCAAAATCAAGGTGTCTTCTCTCCCGATGACGAAGGTTACCATCAGTCTTCCAGGAAATATTTTTTGTGTGTAAACCGCATCTTTCTTTAGCACTACCCCCAAAGGAAGTTTAGCTATGTGGTCTCGGAAGCGCGTAATGTGTTTTGTCTTGGCAGTCATGTTGCTGAGCTTTGTCACGTTGACGGTGCCAGCCAACGCCACCGATTCTTGGAAATTATCCGATCAGGATGCTTCCGTTGACTCATCTCCTCTTCGGAGTATGACACGTTCAAACAACTCAGAAAAAAATCTCATTGTTTCGGTGGCAGATGCGTGCATCGTAAGGCGGTAAAATTTTTGGGTAATGTTTGTTGGGATGTGTCGATTCCTAGTCTGGGTGATAACCCAAGTTCGTTGGAACTCGGTATCACTCACATGGGAGGTGGCCACTTTGTGCTGAACGGTGTCCTCGGGGCAATTGAAGAAGGTGAAGACGAAGTTGGATTCTGTTTAGTCAGAGGGAATTCTGAATTGGTGAAAGACAAACGCCGACTGAGCCTCGACAATACGACGGCCGAAGTGTTCGACGATCCCTTTTTGGGGAATAATCTTCAAGGGCACGGTGGGGTCATCTTTAATCTATTTCTTGACCCATAATCCCTGGATGGTAGCGGTTTTGGTGGAGGCGTTCAGATGGGGAATTTGGACGATCTTAATTTCATTGGATTACTTGGGGAAGTGACAGTCAAAAAAATTCGTGTAAAGAAGCCATTTGGCGACGAGAATAATGCGTTGGTTCGACCGACCTCACATTTGATGTTTTTCCTGGCGCATTGACCCATTTTTTCCTCGGGGCGGCCCTTGGTAGGTTAATCATACTTTATGAAGATTATTCTAGTATTGTTCTTACTCTTGGCCCTCTGCCTCCCATCACTAGCCAAGAAAAGATCTCATGCGGCTCATGTTCACGGCGAAGGAAAGTTCACTTTAGTGCTTGAAAGACATGCACTTGAGATCGAGATGGAAATTCCAGCCGATGATATTGTTGGGTTTGAACATACAGCAAAAAGCGAAGAGCAGAAGCAAAAGGTCAAGAGAGCCGAAAGTGAGTTGAAGCAGGCTGCCGAAATCGTTTTATTGCCGAAAAAATCTCGTTGTAAAGCCACGGCCGTTGATGTGAAGTCCTCGCTCAGCGAAGACGAGGATGATCATCATGATGAGGCCGAAGAAGAGTCTCATGCGGAGTTTCATGTTTCCTATACATTTCGTTGTGAGGTCCCTAAGTTTCTCAGTTGGGTGACACTCAATGTCTTTACACCCTTTCCTCGCTTGAAGGAGCTCCATGGTCAGGCTGTCACGATGGATGGACAGTTCAGTATGGAACTCACGTCGCGAAAGAACACTTTTACGTTTTTCAAGTAACAATGCCTGGAAGTATCGTGAAAATTTCAGAATTGGTTTTTTCGTGGAAGCCAAATGAGGCTCCGTTGCTGGATATTGCTTTTTTTGAGGTTGCACGAGGGGAAAAGGTTTTTTTATGCGGGCCAAGTGGTTCAGGTAAGTCTACGTTGTTGAATCTCATTGGAGGAGTTCTTTCGCCAGCTTCTGGTTACTTATCAATCCTTGATTAAAAACCTGGCGGATTTGAGTTCCATAAAAAGAGACTGTCTTCGCGGCGATCACCTCGGGTTTATTTTTCAAATGTTCAATCTCATCCCTTATTTGTCGGTCGTCGAAAATGTCGTGTTACCAGGCAGGTTCTCAGAGTTAAAGAAAAGGAGAATTCTGGAGGCTGGTTTGACGTTAGAACAAGAGGCAACGAGACTCCTGTCTCATCTTAGAATTGATGTGGATAGAGTAAAAGACCGTCCAGTGACCGAATTAAGTGTCGGGCAACAGCAGAGGGTTGCGACGGCAAGAGCACTAATGGGAATGCCTGCCCTCATTATAGCTGATGAGCCCACTTCAGCGCTGGATGCTGATACTCGCAATGCGTTCATTGATTTACTATTTACAGAATGTAAAAACAGCGGTTCTACTGTGTTATTCGTGAGCCACGATACCGAGCTTGGGAAGAAGTTTGATCGAACCGTTTACCTCAAAGAGCTGAACCAAGCCTTCAAACCGTCGGAGTCGCTGAATGCTTGAGGTTCTTCGACTCTCCAAGAAAAGTCTCTGGAATCGAAAAGTTACAACGAGCCTAACTGTTTTTACGATTGCGCTCAGCATGGTGTTGTTACTAGGTGTCGAGCGAATTCGTCATGGCACGAGAGCGAGCTTTGAAAATACTGTATCTCAGGTGGATTTGATCATTGGTGCGCGAAGTGGACCGATTAACCTTTTGCTGTATTCAGTTTTTCACATTGGCGATGCGACCAATAACGTCTCTTATGAATCGTACAAAAAAATTTCTGAGCATAAAGATGTGAAGTGGTCGATCCCAATTTCTCTTGGTGATTCGCATAAAGGCTATAGAGTCGTAGGAACAAACGAAAACTATTTCAAGCACTATCGCTTTGCAGGGAATCAGGAGCTTGAATTCTCATCAGGAAAGATGTTTTCTGGTCTGTTTGATGTCGTGTTAGGGGCCGACGCTGCACGAAATCTCGACTACAAGATTGAAGATGAGATCACTCTTTCACATGGGACGAGTCAAGCGGTGTTTCAAGACCACAAAGACCGCCCCTTTATCGTCGTTGGCATCTTGGATAAAACGGGAACGCCGGTGGATCGTTCCGTGCATGTATCTCTGGAGGCTATCGAGGCTTTGCACATTGACTGGAAAGGTGGAGCTCCCCCCCGATCAGGAGAAGAAACCTCTCAACGTGAACTTCTCAAGATGAGCTTACGGCCCCATACAGTGACGGCGTTTTTTGTAAGGCTAAAATCTAAGATCGGAATTTTTCGATTGCAAAGGGAAGTGAACGAATTTGAAGAAGAGGCTATGTCAGCGATATTGCCAGGGGTGAGTCTACAACAACTCTGGCGGACACTCGGAATGGCGGAAGAAATCCTGAGGGTTGTAAGTTTTTTCGTTTTTGTCGTGAGTCTTGTGAGTATGCTGTTGGCGTTATTCACAACATTGAACGAGCGGCGTCGAGAAATGTCGATTTTACGATCCGTTGGGGCGAGACCGGGTTTTATTTTTTCCCTCATGATTATTGAATCGGGTCTTCTAGCAGTTTTAGGAATTGTGTTCGGAATACTTTCTCTTTATGTTGCCTCAATGATTGCTCAGCCTTTGCTCGAACAAAAATTGGGCCTGACAGTTGGTCTTTTTGCTTTCACATCTATGGATGTGTTCTACACGGGTATCGTTTTTGTGGGAGCCCTGTTGATGGGGGCTTTGCCAGCATGGGGTGCCTATAAACGCGCACTCTCTGATGGCTTGATCGTGCGGCTTTGAGATTGCCATGCGATGTAAACAGATAGGAATCATCGCAGCGGTTTGTTTCGGGTTAGCCGTTGGGTTCTTCGTGCTATCAAATCAGGAAAAATCAGCGAAGATCCCTAGCAAGCCACCGGTAGAGGTCAAATGGGAACAGCTTTACACGTTAGACTATAAAACTGGAAAGGCTCCAAAAGAACTGAAGGTGTACGACGGAAAAAGAGTGAAGATTGCTGGTTTCGTGGTACCTCTTTCTGACAATTATAGTGTAGTAGATGAATTTCTTTTGGTTCCAGATGCTCAATCATGTATTCATGTCCCCCCTCCACCTCCTAATATGATCGTCCAATCAAAACTTGCGACACCTTTGAGTTCGGATAAAGTATTCAATCCGGCTTGGATAACGGGAATTTTGAAAATTGAAAAAGCCGACAGTCAGTATGGGGCGGCTGGATTCCAAATGGTTGTCGAGAAGCTTGAGGAGTATGTCTACTAAAAGGCCAGGGTGGCAGCGAGTTTTGCCAGTGGTGTTCGATATTGGCTTTGAAGGTGGCAGGTCGTTTGGCTGCGAGATGAAACAGCTGCCAGGTTTTTTTTCACTCACAATGCAAAAAGATCGCTATCCCATGCAACTATTACCGCGCGACCCTAGAAGCGAAGCTGGACCCTAGCGGTGTATTCGCTTCAGGGGTTTCGTGAGCCTTGCTACCATCAGGATTTACCTCAATGTCTGGTGGGTCGCATTTGGTCACATTAACTCATACCCAGCCAATACGCGTCACTCGCGGCCGGTTCCACATGCTCCGTCATCACCTGCTCTGCGTGTAACGTCCGACCTTCAACCGTTCTTGGTTCGACCATCCCTCTTCGTCATACAATTGACCCAAGAAGAAACACCGCCCCATTGGCTAATTTTAGCTGTTCATTGAAAAGTGATTCATGAACGCGAACTCTCCTTGTATAAGCATAGGCCGCAGCAACACGCGCTGGTGAGCGAGACTTCAGCTAGCATTTCAAATCATTGCCAACTCATCAGCTGATTCTTTTCACTGTGCAAATTAGTTTGCTGCCATCTATCAAGTGCATTCAGGAAGCGATTGATTGGTCGAGATTAGGGGGCGAATTACCCAAAACAATGGTGCCCAAAAAAGAGGATATGGAGAATGCTTCATACCTTTAGGAAAAGAAAGTCCTATGGCCAAAAAAAGTTGCATCATAAAAAATAAAACACGAGAAGAGGCAGTGAAGCAGTACGCCCACCAGTGAGCCAAGTTAAAGGAAGTGATCCGAAGCCCTGGGTCTTCGTTGGAAGAGCAGATGGAGGTGAAGTGGGGGCTGTGGGTGCTGCCCCTCAATACCAGCTCAACGTGAGTGAGAAACCGATGTCTTATTTCAGGCCGGACTAACTACAGTGGAGGGCGTAGAGATGTGGTGAGTGTAGTTCCAATTTCCTCTTCTCTATCGGCATGAAATTATCTGAATGTGTATCAACAGGGACTGGCCATTATGGGTCATATAACAACACTCATCGATTATGGCGTCATCGGGCTGTTAGTGCTGCTAAGTGTGTGGGCCTTTGCGGTTGTCGTTGAACGGTGGATGTTTTTCCGCCGAATCAACCTTTCTCGATTGGCTTCTCTCAATAACCTGGAATCGACGTTAACTAAGCGCTTGGTGGTGATTGGGACAGTCGCGGCCCATGCACCGTCGATTGGTTTATTAGGCACGGTGTTTGGCGTCATGTTGACGAAATCGGGGCAGTATCACTGCACTGCGAAAAGTCACTATGCAGGTTTTGGGCGGCAATGAGCGTGACCTGGTGCTCTACAGGAAATTGGGATTTGCTGTGGAAGGACGGTGTGCTCAAGCCGTCAGAGCCACAGACGGGAGGTTCGCGGACGACTATGAAATGAGCTGGTTCGTCAAGTCTTTATGAATCCATTGTTAGATCAAGAGACCTGCTGTGAATAGATCAATGAGGGGGTTATGAGATCAAGTATTTCGGGGGCGATCACCAACGAAACCATGGCGGTGACGAAGGAACGGCTGCCTCTGGCCATTGTGTATAACGGGAAGCGATATGTGCTCGTGCTTACGAAACAAGACAAGCTGCTCTTGAATAAAGCGGTCAGTTCGTCAGTCAGCTAAGCCGACCGGGATGGGCGCTCTGTCGCTCACACCCGGAAGTTCAGCCGCCTGTGCATGCGCCCGAGATCGGATCGAATCCGATCCAGGAGCCGCGTGACGGCCGGCTTTCTATTTGTGGTGAAGGCACTCACTGTACAGAAGGTAGAGAAGGTACAGAAGGAAGGAATTTTATGATCATGTCAGGTTGGGGTGAAGCCCGCACACTTCTTGTGTGGGGCGTGGTGTGGTGTGTCGTGTTCGCCGTTGTCGGAGGAGCAACGGTCACATGGGCGCAAAGCGAGCTAGGAGCGGAGACGGCGGATCCCATCGAGCGTACGCCTATCGAGACGTTGCCCGAAGTGTCGGAGAAGGGCCTCGGTGAAGCCGATACAATTGCCGCCGAGAAGACTATCGACGAACTCGATACGATGGTCGTCACGGCCACTCGGACGAAGAAAAGTCTTATTGATACGCCTGCCTCGATCGCCGTCCAGGACGTCGGCGAGCTGCGTCGCAACGGATTCGCCGTCGGTACCGACGAATTCCGCGGTGTGACGGGCGTCTTCTTCCGACGGGGCGAGGGTGGCGCCGACGAATTCCCATGGGTTTCTTTCCGCGGGTCGACCGGAACTGAAGGCGCAATCAGCCTCATTGACGGCATTCCGTTCATCGGTCTCTTTGAGGAATTGCAGCTTAATGAAATTCCCTACGACGCAATTGAGCGGATTGAGGTCGTGAAAGGGCCTGTCTCAGCGCTTTACGGCCGCGGCGCGCTTTACGGCGCGACCAACTATATCACGCGCAACCCTAACGAAAACGCCGTGATCACCCGGTTCGCCGGCGGCAGCGATGGCTTCTCCAGAGCGAACGCGTCAGTAGAACGAATGCTTGGCGAGAATGGCGGTCTCTTTCTCGCCGGCGCCTACCAAAACTACGACGGCTGGCGTGAGCATTCTCAGCGCGAGATCTTTAATCTTTTCGCCAAAGCGCGCTACGATCTCACCCCACAAACCACCTTGACCGTCTACGGCAACTATAATGATCGCGATGTGGAGTCGACAACCGGGCGTGTACTTGGCTCCGAAGGCGAAATCCTTGCCTTTGAGGGCGGCAACGAAGGGTTTATTGGGTTCGGGAATCCGAATAACAAGACCAAAAACATTTTCACGGCGATGACCCTTGAGCATCGCGTCTCCGATGATCTCGTCTTCGCGTTCAAAGGATCGTATAGAAACATTCAACGAGACGTTTTCAACAATCTCTTTGATCGCTTCGGACGGAATCTCGCCGCCGGGATCGTCGGCTATAACGGCCTGCAAAGCGATACCTCGCAGGACGTGTTTTACGGTGAAGCCACGACCCGATGGCGGACTAGACGTCATGACATCATCGCTGGCGTCACCGTTGAACAATCGGACACTGAAGTCGTGGATTTATGGACGGGGCAAAACGGCTTTACCGCGGCATGTGGGTTCACGTTCTATGCCATTGAAGTCGATATCTCCAGCGGTAACGTGTTGAACGAGAACAATCCCTGCTTCGCCCGGAACGATCGGCTCACCGACAGCGAATTCGACAACACATTCTGGGGCCTCTTTGTTCAGGACGAAATTGCGCTCACCGATCGCCTGAGACTGACGCTCGGACTGCGTTATGACGACTTCAGCCGGAAGGCCACCTTTGCATCGATAGCCGGCGTGAGCGCGGGCGGAAAGCAATCAGGGAAAGCAGACGCTTTTTCGCCGAAAGCGTCGCTATTGTACCTGACCGATTGGGGCCAGGTGTACGTCGCATATGGACGTGGATTTAATTCGAATTTCGGGGCGACATTCGAGTGGGATCCCGTTCAATACGCACGGCCAGAACAACGCCCGACCAAGATCGACAGCGTTGAAGCAGGCGTCAAAGGCAATATCCTCGACAATCGATTGTCGGCCGAGGTGAACGTCTTCTACAGCGAACAACGCAACCGGCGCCAGATTGTCGACAACCCAGCGGCGGCGACCGATTTTTCCCAACCTTCCAATCTGATCGCTTATGGGGACCGTTATCGTAGCCGCGGCCTCGAATTCTCGTTGAATGCTGCGCCGACTGATACAACGAAGCTACGGCTGAACTACACCTATCTTGATGCGGAGTGGAAAAAATTCATCATCAAGACCTCCTCCGGCCGGCTGGATTTTTCAGGCAACGCACCCCGTGGCGTGCCGGACCACCTCCTCTATCTGCAAGCTGATCAGCAACTTTCTGAATGGTTCACACTTCGCGGTATTCTTGAATATTACAGTGATTATTTCTACACGGACGATAATGCGTTCAAAGATGGCGGTTACACGATTGTCACCTTCGCCGCGCGTCTTGAACCTGATTTTTTGAAAGGTTTCACGCTTGACCTGACGCTGAATAACGCGTTCGATGCAACATATTATTCCTTTTTCGGCGGGCGCACCGACCCGCAATTCGCCATGCCAGGCCCGCCGCGCCAATTCCGAGTGGCGCTAACCAAGAGGTTTTGATGATCAGAATCGCCATTTTTCTGGCATTCGTCTCGCTCGGTGCCTGTGAGGGACAACCTGGCGCTGACCGCGACCTGGTGGGGGCGACTGTCTTAGAGATGGCGCACGCCGAGACGTTTAGAGTCTATGAACGAGACGGCTATCGCATCGTCGACTTCAAAGCGCCCGTCGTCAGTTGGGGCGGCGACGCGAAAGGAGCCGCTCAGCAGGCGCGCGTCGTCCTTGTCCCAAAAACACTCGATCCGCCTGAATTGACAGGCGACCTGGAACACGCCGTGATCGTCCGCACGCCCGTCGAACGGGTCGCCGTCAATTACGGCTTTCTGGAAGCGATTCTTACGACGCTCAACGTTGAAGATCGGCTTGTCGCAGTCGGTGGCGTCAAAAGCTATAATGATGGAATACGCGCGCGCGCGCGATCGGGCGACGTTGCGCAAGTCGGGTACGGATGGCACGCGCCGCCTTCGATCGATACGCTGATCGGCGCGCAGCCGGACGTCTTTTTCACCGTCCTCGGCGACTTAGGGCATGCGGAGCATTACGAACGCATCAAGGGCCTTGGCGTTCCAATCGTTCCGATCTTCCTGGAAGCGGAAACGACGTATATGGGCCCCGTCGATTATGTGCGGCTTTTGGGCATGTTCGTCGGCAAGGAAGACGAGGCGAACGCCTACGCGGACATGGTCGCCGAGAACGTCGCCGTGTTGAAAACGCGCGTCGCCGATAGGCCAAAGAAGCAAGTATTGAGTGCGTGGTTTGCCGGCAGCGGCCGCTGGATGGTCACGATCCGGAATGCCGAGAATCAACTCTTGTCCGACGCGGGCGGGGTGAACCCCATGGCGCTTCAGGATGATATCCGGCTCGACGACTTTACGCGCATCGGTTCTGAAACTCTTCTCGCGCACGGGCGCGATGTCGACTGCTGGATCATCCGTGACACGCACTCGCAAGCCTTTATAGACGAAGACTTTCTCCAACACTTCAAGGCTTGGCGGGACGGATGCCTCTTTGCCTCGGATGGCTCGACCAAACCCGAAGCCGACGCCTTCGACTACTACGAAACCGGCCCCATTCGTCCGGACTATGTTCTGCGGGATCTCGTCCGTATGCTGCACCCGGACGCGTCAAGCGCGCCTTTCAAATATATTCAGCCCGATAGCGAGACTCCGAGATCATGACCGTAGAGGCAGCGCCCGTCGCGCCGCAGACAAACGTGACGAAATACGCAGTGCTCGGTTTTTTGCTTGCGCTCTTGGGGGTGATGGGCTTTACCTTGTCCTATGGGCAAGTCGCTTTGAGTTTCGAACAATTAATGGCAGCCTTGTTCTCGCCGGAGAGCGATCCGGTCGCGGCGCAAATTGTACGTGGCATGCGTTTGCCCAGGGTCGTGACGGGCCTTCTCGCCGGCGCTGCGCTCGGCGTCTCCGGCGTCCTGATGCAGGCACTCTTTCGAAATCCCATGGCGGACGCCTGGTCGCTCGGGCTCCTCGCCGGCGGTCAGCTTGGCGTCGCCCTTATTGTAACCGCCGCTGCCTTTGCCGGACCGGCCGCCATCGCCTTTCTGACCGCGTTCCAGGGAATTGGCTTGACGACAGGGGCGCTCGTCGGCGTTGCGGTGTTCGCTGTGGCCATAGCGTCGCTGTCGCGCCGGGTCGGGAACATCACGCTTCTGGTGGTGGGGCTCATGCTTGGCTTCACCATGAAAGGGCTCGTCAGCATCATCATTCATTTTGCAAATCGCGTCGGCGGACGGGTGTATTCCGGCTGGAACGACGGCACTTTCGCATCGACCACCTTTGCCGATCTGGGCTTCATGATTGTCCCGATCGGCCTTGGCGTCATCGTGGCCATCGCCAGCGCCAAGGGCCTCAGCGCCTTGTTGCTCGGCGAGACGTATGCACGGAGCCTGGGGACGGATGTGAGGCGTCTTCGGTGGCTGACCCTCGGCGCGGTGGTGCTGCTGGTCGCGCCGGTCACCGCCTATTGCGGCCCGGTGACATTTATCGGTCTGATCGTCCCGCATTTCGCGCGGGCGATCGCCCGCACATCTCAAATATTACCGCTTATTCCGCTTGCGGCGCTGAGCGGCGCACTGTTGGCCATCAGCGCCGACGCTGTGGTCCACTTACCATGGGAGCAGCATTTTCTGCATCTGAACGCCATCCTCGCGCTGGTCGGCGCGCCTGTGGTCATCGCGCTCTTGTTGTTCAGTCCGTCACTGCGCGGGAGCGCGTGATGCTGGAACTGACGGGATTGACGGCCGGGTATCCCGGCGCTCGGGGGATTGTCGTCGAGGCCGTGACGCTTTCTCTTCTATCCGGATCATTCGTCTGCGTCATAGGCCGTAACGGGGCCGGCAAATCGACTTTGATGCGGACGATTTGCGGTCTGCAGGCTGCGCTTTCTGGCGCTGCGATTTTGGCGGACAGGCCGGTCGCCGAGATGAGCGCCCAAGACCGGGCCCGAGCGATTTCGGTGGTCACCACCGATCGGGTCTCCAGCCCAGGCCTTCTCGCGCGGGACGTCGTGGAACTCGGTCGACAGCCCTATACCGGCTGGCGCGGCGGGCTTTCAGCCCAGGATCGCGCGATGGTCGTGGACGCCATGCGGCAGGCGGGCGCAGAACAGTTTGCGCCCAAGGCGTTCGATAGTCTTTCCGACGGCGAACGTCAGCGCGTCATGATCGCGCGTGCGCTCGCGCAATCCTCGACGATCATGGTGCTTGACGAAATCACAGCCTTTCTGGACTTGCCGGGCCGGATTGAGATCATGGCACTTTTGCGCCGCTATGCCGAGTCGTCAGGTAAGATTGTCCTTTTATCCAGCCACGATCTTGAGCTTAGTCTGGAACTCGCCCGCGATCTTTGGATCATTGATGACGGCGTCCTCATCTCTGGCGCGCCGGATCAACTCATCGCAGACGGATCAATCGCCAAGGCCTTCGACAGCGCGGACGTCGTATTTGATGGTGAGAAAAGGCGGTTTTTACTGCGCGAGTCGGAACCGAGGCAAGCCAGCTCCCACATTCAACCGTCAAGTGCTCCACGAGTTATCCCGAATCTGTGAAAGTGACGAGTTGAATGACTGAATGCAGCCTCCTGGATTGCTTTGAAAACAATTTCGAGTGCCGCGAAAAAAGAGGAGGAGAAAGCCATGAAAGAGGCCTGTCAATGCTAAAAAATGGTCAGTGTGCATGCAAGACCACGGCGTGTGGCTGCTGTTGTGGAACTAAAGCTTGTCGCTGTGATGCGTCATGCTCATGCGGGCCTTGCTGGAGTGAGTGCTGCAAGGCCTCGAGCTGAATTTAACTGCAACTGAGCTTCAATCCGCGCGCGGGCTACGTGACTATAAGCTTGACCGCTTGCCTACGGAGTATCTGGTTCGCTCGAGCAGCTGAAAATCGGGGCATGAGTGAGAGCCGGCGTCAGGACCCTTTTTCTTCGTTGAGGATTTCATGACGCGATTGATTCCTCGGGATTGATGTCGAGTACGACATCGCCCATGGTTGCCTTCCAGTAGTCGATGCCCATTTCAAACTCTTCATCAGAAAGCAGGCACTCATCCAGCAACGCCTGAATGACTTGGTGATTGAGATTCTGGCCAATAAAAACGAGGTCCTGTCGGCGATCCCCCCAAGGGGCCACCCAATCCTTGCAGAGTTTGGATTTCTCTTCCTCTGTGCCACGGTAGGCTTTCAATTCTAGCGCCTTCCAAGGACCCCCCGCAGTCATCGTCACGAGGTTGCCCGCGTGGCTGAATGTCGTCATCAGGTCATGCGTATCGGCTAGCCACAAGAATCCTTTGGCACGGATCAATTGCCCCAGTTCTTTGGTGCGGGTGTTTTGACGATCACGTGCCATTGTTTGGAACACTTCGGTGGAGCGTTTTGGCTCAAGGTTCTCCCCCTCCTCTTGTTTCACGGCATCATCATGCTCCGTCTTCTCGTTGCTGGTGATATCAGAAGCCTGATTGTGTTGCCCCTCCGAGTCATCGCCATAAGGATCATAGTACACAAAAAATTTGTGGAGAAACCCCTCGCCGAAACGGTCGGGGTGAAAGGGGCGACGGGCCCTATACAAAAAGGAGGTAATGCCAAAACGAGAGGAATGCCGGGTTTCACTTGCCACGGGAAGCACAACTTTCGAAACGTTTGATCGAAGCGTACGAGGCTGAAGGGTTATTGTCTCGCAACACGGATCTAGCCCTTCGGCTTTCTTGGCCGCACAACAGTCCTCTTGTACAGCTTCTTGCCGCTCTGTCTGGTTTTCGACGTTGAAGTTTCCTTCAAGACGCGTCAATTGCTCATCAAAAGAGTTCGGGTTATATAGACGAGTGTCAACAACCTCCATGACCGGGATTTGCGAGTTTCGACACGGTATCAGCGTGGCTTCAGGATTTAACAATGAGATGCGGTCTTGAATGCCCTGGAGCTGTGTTTCATCGATCAAGTCGATCTTGTTGAGCAAGACCACATTGGAGTGTTCGATTTGCTCGGCCAAGAGTTGCGACAGGTTCTCCTTGGAGGGTCCGAGCCAGAGGGGTGTGTCTTCCAGCATGCTGGAAGCATCGACGACGGTGACGCATGTGTCTAATCGAGCGACTTGCCCCAACATAGGCGTTTCGGCGTGTGCGTTTTCGTGGTCATGGTCGTCCTCACAATCGGCGAACAACTTGGCTATTTGAGCTGGCTCCGAAACGCCAGAGCCTTCAATGATCATGTAGTCAAAGTTCTTTGAGGCTGCCAGCTTTGTGATTTGTTCCAAGAGATCGTTTTGCAGGCTGCAACACACGCAACCGTTCTGCATGGCCACGACTGTGTCGGATTGAACGATAGAACTCTGTTCGACCAATGATTGATCGATATTGAGTTCGGCCATGTCGTTGACGATGACCGCGCATCGAAAAGGTTTGGTTTCCGAGTGCTTGGTGTGCAGGATGTGTGTCAACAAGGTCGTTTTACCTGCGCCCAAGAAACCACTGAGGACGGTGACGGGCAGCTTGCCGTCATCGTTTGTAGCTTTCATGACCATTCTCTGCCTCCTGTGATCATAGAGATATCCCAACAGCCGTTGAAATTGAGATGGCGGCCTCCACCTGTATCAATGCAATCCATCTCCAATGAGGTATTCCTCGTCGCCTGATTCGCAAGGAGAGAAACGAGTGGGCGTCGAGTCGAAACTGCAGAAGTCTTTCTGGGGAGATCTGATATGGCAAGCCTTGAAGTGGCTCCATATCCTGCTTTGAATATTGAATTGAATGTGACGTGTCATCTTATTACCCGCATATCGGAAACCTCAGTGCTTGCCATCTGACGGTTTTCCATGTGAGCGACAATCATGGCCACAGCCTTCTATGCCAAGCCCGCCGCCGTAAATGTTTTTGAGCGTAGGAGGAGGAGCCGTCGAGCCTGGTGGAGGATCCGACGCCGCGCGGCTTTGAGCTATGACATCAGCCCCTGCTGAAAACACTGAGAGGACCTTTTCTAACGGTACCCCGCATTCGCGACACGACGTCACCGGGGCATCATGTATGTTTTGCCAAAAGGCAAACCGCTTGGGACAAAACAAAGACTGTAAGCAATATTCGGCTTGATATTCATAGATGGGCATACGCTTCCCTTTATTTGTAGGAATACCTTGCTTCAACTAATTGAACAAGTTCCATCCAATGAGTAGGTGATTCTCGTCATCCAACGGTTAAAAGTAAGAGATGAACTGCCTCCTGCCTCTCACTTTGTCATTTGACATGGTAGGGGAAATTTCCTAGAGTAAAAAGGCCTTGAGCCTTACTTACCTCATAGGAAAGGATCTCTTATGAACGAACACCTCATTCATGATGATCATCCACATACTCACGGCCCAGCTTGTGGTCATACCGCAATCAAACACGAGGATCATCATGATTATCTGCACGATGGCCATCTCCATTTTCCACACGACGGACATGTGGATGAACATGTTATTGCTGTTGGAGAGATGAACCCTGCTGCTTGTACCCCCAATCATTCATGCGGTTCTCACGATACCGCTCATGTTCATGGTTCGTCATGTGGACATGAAGCGATCCCACATGGCGATCATATCGATTACCTTGTGGACGGTCATTTACATCATCCTCATGAAACCCATTGTGATGATCACGGGTTGCTTCTCGTCGGCTAGTATCTGAATGCTCAGTGAGCCACCCGTGCGTCGTTCAGGGCGCACGGGCTATTCCCCTTATCGTTTCTAATCAATTGATTTCAGACTGCAAAGAGACCAGCATGGCCTGAACCAAATGCCAAGCCTCCGACTGACGGGTGCTCCAGTAGTCGAAGGCCTTGGGATTATTGGTACACAGCATGTGATGACCAATGGCATCGGCTAGGGCTTCGGCTCGAGCGGCCCACCGCAGACGCTCTCCAATGCTGTGATGATTCTGCGCGAATTCCCAAGCTTGCTGATAATAGATGACAAATACGATCCATTCACTCTCACTCTCCCCATCGCGTTCAAGGCGCACTGTGTTATACCTTGTCGACGGGGAACCCTGACTCACCTTCTTTCTTTTCACATACTCATCATCATATCCCGCATCCTGAGGAAACCTCACAATCCTCCTCCTCTCCAATAAAAAAAGACTACGACTTCGCCGCTTTTTTCCTAGTGGTAAACCAATTGCAAGAATCTCTTTTGACCGACTATTCAAAAGGACAGAAGGGTTTGTGCAAATTGTCTGGTTGCATTTCGAACATAGGAGTCAGATGACCGACTCCCAGTCCACCCTCTAATTGGGGAATGAATTATGGTGTACCAATTCAGACAGTTCAAACACTTTTTCATGAACGGTCTAGAAGTTCCCAGATTCGAGGGAAAATAGGTATCCAACAGTTTCTGTTGCGTTGCAAATGGCGAGGCTACTCAGATTTTGTGGTGAAGCGTGAAACCCCATTGCTGAAGGCGCTTCGTGTATACAATCAACTGTTCATGATTGAAAATTAACCGGTCATAAAAAAGTTGCGAAAAAAACAAGAGGTCTTTTGACAGACTCGTCATATTGCTTAGTTCTTCACCTCCTTTACTTGCAAATTCGTCATCGAGACCCTTCAATTCTTGAAACTTTTTCCAGTTGCTTGCCTAGTGATCTTTGACTCTGGTAGTGGCATATTGGAAAATCGTTACTCACCCAAAATATCTAACGTTAAGGATCGTCTCGTGAGTCATTTTGATCTTATTCTTAAAAAAGGGACAGCTGTATTACCTGGCTATACAGGGCTGGCAGATATAGCTGTGCACGATGGTAAAATTGCCGCCATTGGAAATTTCGATACGAGTGAATCTTCGGAAATCATTGATTGTACAGGCCTTCATATTCTTCCAGGCGTTATAGACACCCAAGTACATTTTCGTGACCCAGGCGCAGACCACAAGGAAACACTTGCAACGGGAACGAAGGCTGCCGCTGCAGGAGGGGTGACATCTATCTTTGACATGCCAAACACTGACCCGTTGACAACCACACCAGATGCCCTTGCCGATAAAATGTCACGCGCACGAGAGCAGGCTTTTGTCGATTACGCATTTTATTTAGGCGGCACCGCTTCAAATGCAGAGCATCTGGCCAATTGGGAAAATTTGCCAGGCGTCTGTGGCATTAAAATTTTTATGGGTGCGAGTACGGGTAAGTTATTGTCTTCTTCAGATGAGGAAATCTTAGCCATACTTCAACATGGGAAACGAGTTGTTGCTGTCCATGCTGAAGATGAAATGATCATGAATAAAAATAAGATTGATATTCTAGGCAATCGAACTGATGTCAGACTTCATTCAGAATGGCGCTCTGCTGAGTCCTGTATCTCGGCAACCAATAGGCTGTTAAAGCTTGCCCGCTTCGCTAAGCGACGAGTCCATGTCCTACACATTACAACCAAAGAAGAAATGGATACTCTCTCGCAGCATAAAGATATTGCCAGCGTTGAACTCTTACCCAATCACCTGACACTGCATGCTCCCGACTGCTATGAGCGCCTTGGCAGCAAGGCACAGCAAAACCCGCCTATTCGTGAAAAAGAGCACCAAACCGCTTTATGGAAAGCTCTAAATGAAGGGGTCGTAGATATTGTTGGATCAGATCATGCTCCCCACACCCTTGAAGACAAAAACCTTCCGTATCCTCAATCCCCAAGTGGTACCCCTGGCGTGCAGACACTGGTCCCGATTATGCTCAATCACGTCAATGAGGGGCGTGTCACATTAGAACGTTTCGTTGATCTTGTCTGTTATGGACCACAGCGTATTCACCAAATTGCTTGCAAGGGTCGCATTGCACGAGGGTATGATGCTGATTTTACCGTTGTAGATTTGAAATCCAAGCGTACCATTACGAACAACCAACAACACTCCAAATCAAAATGGACGCCGTATGATGGAATGGAGGTCACAGGCTGGCCTATCATCACCATCCTACGCGGAAATATCATTATGCGGGACGATGAACTTCATGGTCCTCCAAGCGGCCAAGCCGTGCAATTTCGGGAAGCGCTCTAACGTCCTATTCCATAGAATGGCCGAAGAACAACTCTTCCTTGTGCCATACCTTCAAGTCGACCCTGGTTTGTTGAAAGATATCTGAGCACCGCTCTTCGGACGATTGCGACCGTCCCTTACCGATGCTGTGTTTCTTGGTTGCTCTATCAGTGGGGTACTCTCAGAATCGTTGCTCATTGCTTACCTCTTAGTCGCTGAATTAGTCGTTAGTCGAAGAGAACAGAGGAATTTTTTGCGTTAGCGGCTAGAGAAACTGTCCCACCGACGTTAGTGACGCACTTGCGAAATGGGTGTTGCTGGGATAAAGGACAAGGAGGTCGTAATTCCTAACACCTTCACCCCAGCACTCCCATGGGCAAGAGGAGAACCTTACCCGGACGGCCATGTCACCTTACATCACTTCAAAGCGAAACATAATCAGGACCTGAAAGATAACCGATTTCCCAACAACAGCAATCACAATCTCATGAATGGCAACATTGTTCCCTCGAGACTCCTCAATAATCGCATGAATGAACTGATAGCGGGGAGGGAAGACGTGTTGGATCAACTGACTGGCCTGAATGACCGACTATTTGAAAAAAGGGGCGGCGGAGAGAAACCGATCCCATCAGGGAGGTTTTTACAACCTCAAGATATCATGCCGTAGGAATCGGGACTGACTACGGCTGACCCTGAGCTGCTGGGAATTGGACAAGGTGACTAAATACGACCCTCCCGGCATATTCGCTACCCTGCTGATCGTCTCCACATTGACCAGTGTCCCGCGACCCAATCGGACAAATCGCCTGGGATCCAGTCTTGCCTCAAGCGCCTTGAGGCGGTGACTGATGGTATGACGTTCCTTGCGAAGCGTGGTGATATGCATCAATTCCCCATCCGAAACAATGGAAGCAATTTGGTTGACTGGCAAAAAAATGATCTCTTCTTTCTTTTTGATCGGAAGACGGTCAATATAATCCGAATCGTCAGGAGAGACGATCTTTTGAGCGCGCGGTTGAGCTTCCAATTCATTGGCGATGGCATCTTCTCGCTCCAGGCGTTCCTTTGCTCGCTTGATGGTTTTTTGCAATCGCGTGCGGTCGACCGGCTTTAGCAAGTAGTCGATGGCCTCAATATCAAAAGCCTCAATGGCATATTCATTATGCGCTGTGACAAACGCAATCAATGGAATATGTCCTTTTTTGATCGCTTTCACCATGGAGAGGCCATCCAGTCCAGGCATTTGGAGATCCAATAATGCCAAGTCGGGTTGTTCCTGTTGAATCAGGCTAATTGCGTCCTCACCATTCTCTGCTTCTCCGACAATGTCGACATCATCCAGGGTTTTTAAGGTCGTTGTCAGAAATGACCGTGCCGGCCGTTCATCATCAACAACAATAACCCGAAGTTTGTTGCTCACGACCATTTACCTTGGCTGGAAGAGGTAGACGAAAAGGCTTCTTCGGTAGGGTGTTCAGTAGCTGAGATCGGTAGTTGGATGTGTACCATGGTGCCATTCTCTAAAGGACGATGTATGTCAAAAGAGGCCATGGCTCCATAATGCAAGTGGAGACGCTTGCGTATGTTGGATAACCCAACCCCCATCCCACGTGCGCGGTCCGATATGATCGATTCCGATCCAGATCCTGTATCGTGAACAGTCAGCAGTAGAGAGTAGACGATGGATGGGGAATCCTGGTTGTTGGTTTGTTCCGTTTGTAGCTTTGCGGAAATTTTGATGGCTCCTCCCTTGCTAGATTGTTGAATGCCATGCTTGACCGCATTCTCGACCAACGGTTGCAGGAGTAAGGCGGGGACTGAACAGCCCCGTAAGTTTGAGGGGACATCAATGTGATAGATTAATCGTTGCTCGAACCGAGCCTGTTCAATCATTAAATACGACTGCACGAGATCCACCTCTTGGCCCAAGGTAGAAAACTCGCCTTCCAGGCGTTTCAAGACTGCTCTCAATAATTCTGTCAATCTCAAAAGAGTGTCCAGTGCTTGGGCCGGTGTCGTCTGAATCAAATATCCTATGGTGGTGAGGGCATTGAATAAAAAATGAGGATTGAGTTGAGCACGAAGCGCCCTGAGCTCCGCTTCTACGGTCAGCTTTCTCATTTCTTGTTCCCGTATCGTGATCGCACACCGTTCGTGAGCTGAGCGTACGGTATCGATTCGCCGAGCGACTAAATGCCCCACGGCTTCTAGCAGCACAAAATCATCAGAAAGTAATCGTCTTCCATGCAGTAATCCGTCAATGACGAAGGTAAAGTAAGGCCCGCCTACAGTCGGAATATGGACGAGATATTCTGACTTTATAGTCTGACTCAACGCAGGCGATGGCTCCGCGTGTTGTGTAGAATCTCTCTTCCTATGCTCGACACTATTCATGGCCGCAGGCGTATCAGGAATCAACGAGCATTCTTTTTTGTCCTCTTGATTTTCGAATGCTGCTCTCGGATCTTGGGGGTCTTCTCTCCAGCTGATGTGGGTTGACAGCAGGGTAGGTTGGAGAAGGGAGGCCGTAGTTCTGAGAATCTGCTGAGGTTCTTCCTGTTTATTGATCGCCATAGCTAGAGACTGTCGAAGGTTCTCGTAGTCTGGGCGTTGCAGCAACACGGTATCCACCAACCAGGTTGCGCCTCGTTGCAAATACGGATAGCACAAAGCTGTCGCAATCCAAAGAGTAAGAAAGACCGCTATTTGAGCCATGTTGTTGCTCTGCTCTGTCTTCAACATGGGAATTCCTACGACAAGCAATACTCCCAATGTCACTATTGCTAGCGACAAGAATGATAAGGCTCGTTTCAAGAAGAGATCGCAAAAGGCAAATCGGTAATCATGGTAGAGAATGGCCACTGCGAGGAAGAGATTTGAGTGATGTCCTATCAATTCCATACCCCATGAATAGTCCCCCGTTTGATGTTGGCTAAAAGGGAGGGCGGCGATTGCTGCTCCGGTAAATACGACAATCCGCCCCATTTGATCCCAGCCTTTTGTCCAGACATGAACGGCGAGAAGACCACCAAGAAGCAGCAAGAACCCCCAAGCCATCATTTCAAGGGCTGCTCCGGCATGGTTATCCGACCGTTCAATCCAGACTCCACTCACGTGCCAGAGCCCTGCCCATCCACTCAAGAGAAATCCTATCCCTGAAATGACACGTCGCCCCAAGGCAGAAATTCCCATGGAATGAGTATCTGCCATCGCCAAAATGACCACGGCAGGCAAAAATCCCAAGGCCGTCACTGACAGCGCTGATAGGGCAGGTAGCGGGGAGGTGAGTTGTATGTGGGGTAATAAAAAGGCCAGTAATGCCCCAACATTCCACACGAAGCCCAAGATTCCAGTCCATAAGGCAAGCCATCGAGGTGATGATTGACTGAGATCTCCTTTCGTCCTTTGTGACGACGTACGGCGTGACTGAAAGACTAATCCCAACAGCATGAAATACAGAGTGATCCCGATCACATAGCCGCTGACATGTGCAATAAAAACGGTCGAAATTTCTGGTGTATCAATCAGCATGTCAAACCCAATGAATTACTTTCCCTGAGGACCTCAACGCATCTTACCCTCAAATACGAAAATTCTTCGAAGTTCTCCTCATGAATGGTTGTTTTTTCTCCACGAATGGTCATTCTTCCCGTTTATTAGATTGTCGTAGACACTTTCCATGATCACTCTTTTCCTCGGTTTCCCTTTTTATTTGAGATGATTCGAAGGTCGAATGAATAGACAAATCATTACTGCCAATAGAGTGGTGTGACTATCATTGTCCAGGCACAGCTATGATCATTAATCTTCGCTGGTTAATCGTCTTAGTCATACTTTCCGTCCTTAAGTCAGGTTTTAATATTTCTGTGGTTCAATGGACAGTTCAAAATTATTCCTTGCCTTGAAAACTGTTAGATCTTAAAAATTAGGTTGTTGGTCGCCGACTCAACACTTTTCTTGAACCGATTCCAATTAAATGTAGTTTCATAGATCAATTTTCCTGGGACATTCAAGATACTAGCGTTTTTGTTCGAGATCAGCGCAATACCTAGGGAGCAGAAGACTCGTTTAATCTCAAGATTTTCAGGAGCATTGAATGCTAGAGTTCATCAATGGATGAATGTTGCAAGGTCACAACCGTTTCTGAACAGCAGCGTCGTGTGGTTCAAGCTGTACTCTGGATTAACATCAGTATGTTTCTTCTTGAGGCCATTGTAGGCCTCCTGATCCATTCGACCTCACTTCTTGCCGACTCAGTTGATATGTTAGGCGATGCCATTGTCTATGGGTTTAGTCTTTATGTGATTGGACGGGGTTCGGTGTGGCTAGGGCGTGCGGCCTTGCTGAAAGGTGTCATTATGGGCGCATTTGGCATAGGTATACTTGCTCACGTTGTCTTCAAGACTGCCCATGGATTAGTGCCAAACGCAGAGATGATGGGCGTAGTAGGTATGATGGCCCTTATTGCTAATCTCATTTGTCTTATGCTCCTTCGGCAACACCGTAGCGATGATATCAATATGCGATCCGCGTGGATGTGTTCTCGGAATGATGTCATTGGCAATGCAGGCGTACTTGTTGCGGCTTTTGCGGTCTACCTCTTTCATTCTCCATGGCCAGATATTGTGATCGGTCTTTTGATCGCCACCCTTTTCGTTCGGTCAGCTATTTCTATCATTCGAGAAGCTTCCATAGAAATTTCATCGACAACCTGAACATCTCGTTTACTGTCGAGAACGTTCCCTGTCGATGTTCTGCTCTTCGGGGGATTCTATTGAAAACACTTGGGCCATTCTTCAAGATGGAAAAGACAACGGTGCGTATCCCCTTTGGTGCTGTGCTGGTATACTCCCATGACATACCCTATCAATACATAGCTCATCTTCATTGAGAGAAACGAGTGATCCGTGATGTTGCGGAGTCTAATTTTTCATCACATTCAAGATCTCAGAGGGTCGACATGGGCTTGAAGCAAGAGGCTTTTGATGGTCGTGAGTATTGAATCATCCCATTTTCTATTGACGGTCAAACATCCTATTGTTCATAGTCTTGGTATATTTCAACGATGAGAATGGATTGAAATTCATCAGAAAGCCGATAAGCTCATGGGTTCAACTTTTCGACATACTATCCTTTTAATTCTGATCTGCATTGGTTGTGGTATATCAAGTTGTGCGACTGTTCCCAGGGTGACGACTCCTCTCTTCGAAGGACGACAAGGGGCAATTTCATTACGAGTATTTGCCGAGCCAAGGCAAAGAGCTCAACATCCCATTGCACTGGAACCTCAGATTATACGCGAGGTGCTCACGGGCTTGTATGTTCAAGATACCCAAACCATACTTGCATCAGCGCTAACGAACGATCACCCTCCGGTCCAGGCTTTTACGCGAGAAGAAATTCATTTTTTAATTCCACACGTGATTGCTGGACTGGCAAAAGCCACTCCAGAAGAAGAGATTATCTTTCAACTGCAGTCAAGCCAATCCTCCAATACCCACTATACAACCGGTTCCTTGTATTATTCGGATTCCACGGCCCATGTCATTATTCACGGATATCATAAGCCCTCTAAGAGACCTCCGTTACTTTCCAGGCCGTCGTCCTCATTTGCTCGGCCCAAAATGTGGAAAATGTCCTTTCAACCAATGAGGGCCTTAGCTAGCGATCAGGTGGATCTCACTTCCCAGACATCGTTTCCTTTTCACTTTGCGATCCATCTTCCTACTTTGACTCAAACGATAAAGAATAATGCCCCCTCCATTTCTCCTCAGTCCCCATCCATTCATAAGGAATTGAAAGGGTTGCGTGAATCTCTCCAGCAGCAACATCGCAAAATCGAACGTCTAGAGGACCAACTTCAAACAGATAGCCCTCCACAACTCCAAGAATGAATGTGCGCAAGAGCCATCACAAGCACGTCTAGGCTCACGGTCCGGGTTCTAAGAACTCGCTCGAGAAAAACCCCTTATCTCGAAATGGGTCGAGACACCAGTCGACGCAGCCAGTGCCCCAATGTAATAACGCCAAGAAAGATACACGCTAACAATGAATCAGTCGCACCGGTAGGCCAATCCATAAAGAATGAAACAATAAATCCGATGAGCGCAATGCCTGCCCCCAACATACCTCCAAGGAGCGGGACAAGATAAAATCTTTTGGCGAGTTGCATGGCCATCATCGTGGGGAGGAGAAGGAAGGCAAAGGTCAGTAACGGTCCGACCATTAGCACGCCTAACGAGATAGCTAATCCCACCAACCCGTACAAGAGTATGTCCCACACCCAAAGCTTTTTGCCCAGAGACAAAGCCAGGTCTCGATCGACCGAAACCAATAAGAGCTCCCTGCGAAACAGAGCAATCAGCAGGACAATACCCGTATAAGCTATCAGGAGAATGGCCATATCCATATCGGAAATGGCGATGATCTGGCCTCGTAACAGTGTGACGATGCCTACCTCTGGAACTCGTTCGGAAGCCAGTAATAAAATGGTCGCGGCTCCTGCGAACACGTAGACCGTTCCTATCCGGCTCTCCACCATCTCATGCCCTCGCCGTTCAAGTGCGGCAAGGAGCAACAACGTTCCCGTGGTCACGATCGTTGACCCTAAGAGGGCGAGAAGAAAATCACTATGATTTGGTTGCTGTTGATGAGTCGTCAAATGCCAAAACACCGCCGCCGCGATTCCGCCGGTCGACAACTGAGGAAGGGTAACCCCCAAGAACACCATCCTTCTGCAATACATGAAGACCCCAATGAGGGGAAGAACCATCCCCGTGACAATTCCTCCGTACAAGGCATTCCGTAACACGTATGATGGATGAAGAATGGTGAAGAGTTCTTCCATACACCTTAGCTATTCGTGAACAAACGTTCTTTACCCATGTCGAACATAATGTTCTACAGATTGTGTCAGCACAGTCCGATCCTCAATCTCGAGAACGTCCTGCACGACTTGGAGAATTTCAGGAATCAAATGATCGGCCCATAATAAGGTGATGCCTGTATCAGACTTCAGTTTGATCAATAACCGCAACATCGTTTGAACCGTCTTTTTGTCGAGGCTGGCCAATGGTTCATCCAACACTAACATTGCGGGGGCACTGGCCAATGCTCTGGCGATTAACGTGCGTTGTTGTTGACCACCGGATAATTCTGAAAATCGGTTCTGTTCCAAGTCCTCAATTTCTACTTCTTGTTTGGCCCACTCGATTCGCTCCTGATCCTCTTTTCCTACTCGTTGCCAAGGCTTGACGTTCCCATATGTCCCCATCCGAATCACCTCTCCAACGGTTAGAGGGAGCAAGCCATTTAACGAGGCTCGCTGTGGGACGTACCCGACCCGCAACGTATGATTCCCCTCTGAAGTCTGACGATGCAGTCTGCCGTCTATTGGGGAGAGGATCCCAGCAAGCGTTTTAAGCAACGCTGTTTTCCCAGAACCATTAGGGCCTAACACGGCATACGAATCTCCCGAAAAAATTTCCAGAGAGACCTTTTCCAAAATCGGCACACCTGGATACCCAATCGTCACATTGTTCAGAGAGATCAGGGGGGGCGGCATGGGAAGAATTCAGAAGAGACTAGGGAATACTGAGTGCATTCCGAATAGAGTGAAGATTAAATTCAATGAGCTTTTCATATGTGTCAACGCCTGGATTTCCTCCGACCATAATGAGAAATTTCGCGACCTTTGATTCAGTGCGTTCAGCTACCCAATTTGGAAGCCGTTCAGGGTAATGGGGTTCTCGCAGTATAAGGCTAACCTGCTGTTCTTTCATACGGTCGATCAACCAGACTAAATGCCCTTGAGTCGGTTCAATCCCTGGTTTAATTTCAATTTGCGCGACTTCCTGTAATCCGAATCGTTCCGCAAAATAAATGGTATCTTGATGGTACGACACAAACTTGACCCCACGGAGTGGCGCTGCCAGTTCTTGCCACTCAATGAGCTTCTGATCAAGATGCGCTTGGAGTTTTTTTGCATTGGCTTGAAAATGAGGTTTCGCCTCCGGAAAGGCCTTTGAGAGTCCATCAGCAATCGTCTGTGCAATCACCTTGGCATAGACGGGATCGAGGTTGAAATGTGGATTCCCGAGTGGATGCACATCACCTTCTCGACGAAGTAATGACTTGGGAATCTGTTTAGGTTTGATGTTTAGTCCACAATTGATCAATCCCTCATTTCCTGGAAGAATTTTAGGGTTTCTGGCCACATCAACTAAGGCCGGTAACCATGAATGTTCGGCTTGCAGGCCCAATACCACCAGGATATCTGCACGATTCAGTTTCGGAACAAAGCTTGGTTTGATCGGCACACCGTGTGGATCTTCCACGCCTTTGGCCAAGCTTTCGACCGATACAAAATCTCCCCCGATCCTGGCGGTAAAGTCCGCCAGGTCGGGGATAGAAGTTACAACCTGAATTTTCCCCCCTTCTTCAAGGACAGGGCGTTCAGCCATCCCGAGTGAACAGCCCAGGAGTACCACAAGAAAAAGGTTCTTGAATATTTCTCTCACTAGGTCGTTCCTTATCGAAATTACTGCCGTTCCGTAAACCCATGTTGATGACTGCCGATGACCACTTGCCATTGCAGCAACACTTGATTTTGCGGATCAACGGTATTGCCGTAACGGCTATGATTATATTGCAACACCAAACGGTGAAACTCACTTGGATAATATGTAATGTAAGGAGAGTACGTCACGGCCGTGATGCGACTTCCTGAGGTGTTGGGCGTACTGCCAGGGTTCCCCGTTTTTGAATTGGTGAATAAAGCAGGTTCGCTCGGCATTTGGTGATAATCAAATCGGAAACCTGGTCTCCATAGTTTGTTGAGCCGATATTCTGCATACGCATAGCCTCCCCAAGCCCCCCGGGATTTGGTTTTACCCAAAACACTTCTGCGACCTTGTCCATAATCATAGAGGACTTCCCCATGCAATGAAAGGCTTTGCCGTAACCCTCGTCCTAAGGGATACCAGCGGTAATGGAAATCCACATTAAAGGTACGCCGTTCAATCGGATCGTCCTCATCCCCGGGCAGGAATGCCAATTCGCCCGCCTCTGCAGCTCGGGATTGCGGGGTATAGAGGAAGGAGAACCCTAACTCTACATTGTGATCATCCGTGAGATCTTTATAGGTACGAACCGAGCCAAAGACGGTGTTTCCCTGAATCGGCTGGGTTCGAATATTACTTAATGGGCCTTCCCCCACCCACCCAAAATTAAACCCATATCCAGCGGTCAGTGCCAAATAGGTATCCGTGGGCGCCAACCAAGACAGTTCTATCCCATCTGTTCGATTCGCCTGGCCCATAAATAACGCTAAGCTTGGTGGCGGATCAATCTGTGGTAAATCATGGGAATGCCGTCGCCCTAAATATCCC
The DNA here is from genome assembly GCA_029261255.1 of Nitrospirales bacterium. GTDB lineage: Bacteria > Nitrospirota > Nitrospiria > Nitrospirales > UBA8639 > Nitrospira_E. The sequence goes on along the minus strand of JAJDBQ010000133.1, from coordinate 57,433 downwards.
CAATCCGCAAAAAATCGACCTCCACGGATGGATAGGTTATAGGGTAAGGAAGTGGTCTGTATGGCCGCCTCTTCAATCTCGAAGAACGCTTTCCCAAATTCTTCTGATCCGCGCGAATTCACCGCTTCGGCGTGTCCGGAGGCAATGAGGTAGGCCCTGGCAAATGTATCGACATCTGCAGCTGCGAATAATTCAATGGTTCGAAGGGCTGAAGAAAAACCGGCAGGGAGTTTGGTTCCAACTTCACCACCGGCATCAGCTCCATCCCCATCCACAAATCGCATGCGTCGCTGCGTATAGCCCGCTATCGATTCAAACACAAATCCCAATGCTGGGTTAAAACGATTCAAAATTTGCTGTCGTCGGAGAATGCCTTTTTCTCTTGGCGTCTCTCCAATGTCCAGACTTGGTGGTACGTTCAAGGGCATACCCCCTGTTCGATTATATATATCTTTGGGCTGAGTAGAAGACTTCGCCCCTGGATATCTACTCTCCAACTTAGGCCCATATATGGAAGTGTCAGATTCAGCGGTCTTCCCATTGTCCAGAACAGGTGGGTTGTCCATCGGCATACCACCTGTTCGATTAAGTAAATCCTTGGGCTCCGCAGAAGACTTTGCACCAGGAAATCGATTCTCTAATGAAGAATCCGGCGAGGAATTTCCAGATTCATCTTGGGATTTGGCCGCTGCCAAGCGTAAATCCTGGGATATTTGCATCCGATGAATTTCACCCTTGTGGCCATGTAGTCCTTTGAGATTCTCATTGATGTTTGCAGCGTGTATTTCCGGTGAAACAAAAACGAATGTAGAAACGAGAGAAAGGCATGGCAACCCAATTCTCAGATATAGCGGAAAAGGCCTTCTTGCACAAAACATAGCTGTTCCTCCAAATTTTCCTAAATTTTTCCCTTTTTTGAATAACGTCGGGAAACAGAGCCCAAAGGATCACTCTTCCCCAGCAGGTCAAAAAAGAAACTGATGATTGAATATGATGAGGGAAAATTTAGGAGAGGGGAGGTGCCCGGGACTGATCAATAGGGATAATTAGAGAATACACCCATTCGACATGACGTTGGGAGAGAAAATCTTGTAGATCGACAGGGAGGCTAGTCCTATAACAATCCTGAACGTAGGATCCTCCGACCTGGTGCTCCACCCAAGTACAGAGGTCATGCTCGGCATGTTCATGCCCATCATGGTCAATTTCAGAAAACAGATGATGAACTTCAAGGGCCAACCCGACTGGGATAGAGAAAAGGAGCACTCCGCCGAGCAGGAGCACGAAGACAAAGGCAAGTTGAGTTCGGAGGGATCTTTTAGCGGACATAGACTCGCGTGCACTTTCAGTGATTTGAGAACAGAATCTAACAAGAAGAACGCGTGCAGTCAATGTAAATTGCAAGTTACTTGCAATAGAGAATTTTATTTTTCTGAACATTATCCCTGCTTCACCCATCGTGACGCCATAAATTTTTTCAAAAACTTCGCATCTCTTCCTTCAAACTCATACGGATTTTGAAACGAGCCACGCTTTTTGGATAAAGAAAGCAACGATTTATTATCAGTTCATATTTTACAAATGGACGTTTTTTGTTTAAAGATCAAAAGGTCTCAATAGAGCAAGTTTAGGTTTCAGGCAGGGCAAAGATTCCTTTCTTCGTACGGAGGACTGAGGATAGTGATGCCCTGGTGAGAGTTGAAAAGTGAAAAAAAGAAAAACCCAAACTAATTAAAAATTTTTGAAAAACTAAGAGGCTGTCGCAGATAAAAAAGCTAATTGATGATGGCGTATGGGCTTAAAGTATTGCAAATGAAGGTATGCAATCCAACTGACGCTGCTTGCGTATTTTGTCCCGGAAGTCACGGCACGTGCAGCGGCAGACCTGCTGGGTCTCCAGACTAATACGACTGCGCAATTTTATCGAACAATACGTCTTATCATTATGGCGAAACTCGAGGCCGCGGCCTCCGAGGTTGCTGGAGAAATTGAATTGGATGAAAAGATCTCGGTGGCATGCGGAAAGGGAAACGAGGCCGAGGTGGGCAGGGAAAGTTCCCGTATTTGGGATCCTGAAGCGAGGCGGGAACGTGTATGCCCAAATGATCATTCACACGCGTACGGCAACGCTCGTGCCCACTATTCGCAGTAAAATCGAGACTGATGACATGGTGTACACAGGTAGCTATCGTTCATGCAATGCCTGAGATATTTCAGCATTCAAACATTATCGGATGAATCATTCAGCGGTGTTTGCTTACGGGAGCAATCATTTCAATGGGATCGGAAATTTCTGGGACCAAGCCAAACGTGTTTTGCGCAAATACAATGGCCTTCCAGTCCACCATTTTCATGAATTCTTAAAAGAAGCGTAGTTTTGATTTAATTATGGATCGCATCATCACCATTTGGTCTCCCTGAAAAGTGGTGTCAGTTGTGATTAATCTACGACAGCCCCAAGAGTAAGGTTACAAAGAATTCATTGGCTGATTTTTAGTAGCTACATTTTCCTCATTAGTCCTAATGCTGTCCGATCTGATCATGATGAGGATGCTCTGGTGGAAACACTTCCTATGGTCCATGACCATGGGTCGCGGTTGAATAAAGATCAGCAGCATGGTCCTGTCCCGCAAAAACCCCCTTGGCTCACAATCCCAACAGAGCTTGAGGGGCGCGAATTGGATGATTGGATGAAGGCGCGGTTTCTGGTCAACAAAGAAGGTGAAGCCACGGTGGTTATCCTTCAACCTGCTGCGCAGCATGAGCTGACACAAGCCTCGTTGCAAGTCCTCAAGCAATGGACATTTTTGCCGCAAATGCAGGGCGACAATCCTGTCGATGGTGAAGTCTCCATTCGCATACATTTTCGTAGTCAATAAGTCTTTGTCATGAACGTCTTGTTCTGACCTACTCCTGGACTGAAGTCTCCGCCTATTCCTCCGCTAGATTGCTTTTTCTCCAAATATAGACATATATACTAGAAACACGTATTCTTAAATGGCATTCAAGCGTCACGCGTAAGTATTCTTTTCAATCTGGTGTAGGGAATATGGATGTCCTCTACAATGTCGGTCTTGCGTTAGCCTCTCCCGCATTCTCTTTACTTCCTCCAGATACATCGATTTTTCTCCCTAGGCACTGAAGATGATCGCAAGTTGGCTAAAAAGTCGGCGAATCTTTTTTGTGTTAGCAAGCCTGCTCATGGCTGCCACTGGTCTGTTGTTGTATTGGTTGTATTTGGGATCAATCGAACGGGAGAGAGTTCGTTTACTGGATCTCGCTCTCGTCCATGCTCAACAGCTAGAAATCATCAGCACCATTGAAGAGAGGGATGCCCCTAGAGTTGAGGTCCAAAGGGCAGATCGAATGAAGTATATTTTTGATGCTCAATCAGGATTTCATCGCTTTGGAGAAACGGGGAGAATAATTTTTGTCAGCGGGAAACACATTCTCGTGCAATCGAATACTTCGGGGCAGGAGGAGCCGACGCTTCTCTCCGATGAACAGGGGAGAACCGTCCTTGCCGTCTATGTCCCATTTGTTGGCGAGTCTTTCGGTGTGGCCGCCACACTGGATCTTCAAGAAATACGATTGCCCTACTTGCAGTCTGGTGTGGGAATCGGGCTCATGCAATTGCTGGCCATGTTGTTGGGTGGCATATTTATTTTTTTTCGCAAGGATTCAGGACCTCAAAATATTCCAGATGATGAAGCAACCAGTCGGGCTATTGTTGCCAGTGCTGGTGAGGGCATCGTGACGTTTAATGAATATTCAACAATTGAAACGTTTAATGCAGCCGCAGAGTCCTTGTTTCTCTACCACAAGGATGAAATGATCGGGCAACCCTTTCAGACCTTGTTTGTTTCATCTGATCATAATCCGTGTGATACGTTTTTATTGACCTACCGCTCCCAGGGCACGACCAAAATGGCCGCTGTCGTGAAGGAATTTCAGGCCCAGAGAAAAGATGGGACGGTTTTTCCACTCACGTTGACGTTGACGGAATCGCCTCTTTGGGGGCATCGACTCTTTACGGTGTTGTTACGGGACATGACTGAGCAGAAAATGGCTGAACGTCGCTTGGCTGCCCAATATGCTGTGGCTCAAGTCTTGGCAGAATGTATGACGATTCATGAGGCGACGCCGGAAATTCTTCGAGCTGTTTGTGAAAGTATAGGCTGGCAGGTGGGAATTCTCTGGCAAGTTGATCAAGAGTCACCGGTGTTACGTTGCGTCGAAGTTTGGCAGGCTTCGCCAGATCGGTTTTCTCGTTTTGTGAATTTGACGCAGCAGATGTCATTTGCAAAAGGTGTTGGTCTGCCGGGTCGGACGTGGGACGAAGGCCAGCCAGTTTGGATTACGGACGCTGTCCAAGATTCCAATTTTCCTCGTGCACCAATGGCCTCAAAAGAAGGGTTGCATGCCGCTTTTGCCTTTCCGATTCAGTTAGGTCCGGCTATTTTCGGTGTCATGGAATTTTTTAGCCGGGAAATTCAAGAGCCCGATCAAGCTCTCCTTCATCAAATGTTATCACTGAGTAGCCAAATCGGGCAGTTTATGCAACGAAAAAATACGGAAATGGCCTTGCGAGAAGGTGAGGAACAGACTCGCATGGTATTGGATACGGCACTTGATGCAGTGGTCATCTTTAAGGAGACCGGACATATTCTGAGTTGGAATTCGCAGGCAGAGCGAATGTTTGGGTGGTCTCGTGAAGAGATCATTGGTCTATCCTTGGTCGACACGGTCATTCCTCCATCCTATCGAGAAGGATATCTTGAGGGCTTACAACAGTATGTTCGAACGGGGTTGAGTGAGGTCTTAAACCATCGGACGGAGTTATCTGGCTTACATCGCGATGGTCATGAATTTCCTCTTGAGTTTGCGATGACTGCCGTACGCTCAAAAGGCACGTTTCTTTTTAGTGGATTTGTCCGTGACTTAACAGAGCGGCGTCAGACGGAAGAAGCCTTGCGGAAAAGTGAAGAGCAATTGCGCCAAGCCCAAAAAATGGAAGCAATCGGGACCTTGGCCGGTGGGATTGCTCATGATTTTAATAATATCTTGTCTTCTATTATTGGCTACACCGAATTGGCCATGGCACAAAGTAGTGGCACCAGTGGCGTGGTCCCTCGTTTGCGAGAAGTTCTCAAGGCAGGCTATCGAGCCAAGAAGCTTGTTCGTCAAATATTGACATTTAGTCGACAAGATGAATCAGGGAAAAAAGTCCTGTTTCTTCAGTCTATTGTGGCGGAAGCTTCGAATTTACTTCGGGCATCCCTTCCCTCCACAATTTCCTTAGAAGTAGATTTGGATGCGACAACGTCTCCGGTGCTGGCTGATGCGACGCAAATTCATCAAGTTGTGATGAATCTTGGGGCTAATGCTGAATACGCTATGCGTGAATCGGGCGGGACCTTATTTGTCAAACTTGATCAGATTCGAGTCGACGAAGGAAACAGTCTCTTGCAGGATGGTCTCACGATTGGCTCATATATTCGTCTCACTTTTTCTGATTCTGGTAAGGGTATTTCTCCTAATATTCAAAAGCGAATATTCGACCCATTCTTTACCACAAAAGCGGTGGGTGAGGGAACAGGAATGGGACTTTCAGTCATTCATGGCGTCATTACGAGTCATGGAGGGACCATTCAGGTGGAAAGTCATGAAGGGGAGAACACAACGTTTTTTGTATATCTTCCTTGTTCGACATCAATGCCAAGCATGGGGGCAACCGTTTCGGTGACGCGTGGTTCTTCTTTTGGACAAGGTACCGTGATGTTTGTGGATGATGAGCTCTCTATTGCACGTTGGGGTAAAGATACGCTGGAAGCGTTAGGCTATCGTGTCATTGTTTTTACGAATGCCGCTGATGCCTTGGAAGCTTTTGAGAAGAATTCAGCTCACTATGATGTCTTAGTGACGGATCAAACTATGCCTGGGATGACTGGAGAACTCTTGGCTCAACACGTCATGCGATTGCAGCCAAACTTTCCAGTGATTTTGTGTTCTGGGTTCAGCTACACGATGAATGAGACGAAAGCCGAAGCGATGGGGCTTCAAGCGTATCTCACAAAGCCAGTGCTGATGGATGATATGGCTCGAGCCATTCAAGCGGCACTACTAAAAAAGATGTCGAGCAGTCCAGCATGATTTAGAGATGGTCAAAGAGAGCGTGCAAAATGGTTCAGGTGAAAGAGACATTTTTGAGGCGGAGCGAATTACTGACGACACTGACTGAACTCAAGGCCATGGCTGTTGCAGCCATGATGGGTTGGAGAAAGCCGTATTCGCCAAACAGCCATTGTAGTTCATTGGGTACACCGCCTATTGACTGAAAAAGCGGGTAAAGAATGCCGGCTGCAAGAGGTATGAGGACAATATTATAGGCAAATGCCCAAAATAAGTTTTGATGAATCGTCCGCATCGTTGCTCGACTTAATTGAATGGCCTTGTAAATGCCTCGAATGTCGCTACTCATTAGCGTGATCTGAGCGGTTTCCATGGCCACATCGGTTCCCGTTCCCAATGCGATCCCGACATCTGCTTGAGCGAGCGCAGGGGCGTCATTGATCCCGTCTCCCACCATGGCCACGCGTCTATTTCCATTCTGTTGAAGTTTTTGAATTTCTGCAGCTTTTTGATCGGGTAGTATTTCAGCTAAGAAATTGATAATGCCTAGTTCGTAGGCAATGGCTGCGGCCACATCATGATGATCTCCCGTTAACATCACGACTTCTAATCCAGCGTTAGTGAGTTGTTGAATGGCTTCTTTTGATTCGGGTCGAATCGTATCGGCGACACCAATGATTCCTTCAACATGTCCGTTGATGGCGACTAGGATTGGAGTTTTTCCCATTTGTGCGAGTGATGTCATTGAGTCAGAAAATCCGTCTAAGCTTTGACTCCCTAAGAGATTGATGATGAATGTAGTATTGCCAACTATCACGACTTCTCCTGTGACGTTGCCTTTGACACCTTGCCCAGGTGTGTTCTCGAAATTCTCAGGCTCATCAAGTCGGAGGGATTGTTGGGTGGCATGTTCGACAATGGCCTGAGCGAGGGGATGTTCCGATCGGCGTTCTAACGATGCCGCAAGACGAAGGAGTTCTTCCTGATTCCATCGTGGAGAGACGATGTCTGTGACGGTGGGGACCCCTTGAGTTAATGTCCCGGTTTTATCTAAGACAATGATGTCGACCTGATGCACCGTCTCCAATGCTTCGGCATGACGAATCAAGATGCCCTGTTCGGCTCCTCGGCCAGTTCCCACCATAATGGCTGTGGGTGTGGCCAAGCCCAAAGCACAAGGACAGGCAATTATCAGTATGGCGACGAATGTCAGTACCGCGTATGTCATTGAAGGGTCAGGACCCAAGCCCCACCACAGAAAAAAAGCTATTGTGGCTATACCTAAAACTACTGGAACGAAGATGCTCGCAATATAGTCTGCAACGCGTTGAATTGGGGGTTTTGACCCCTGGGCTTCCTGCACAAGATGAACAATGCGCGCGAGCACCGTATCTTTCCCAATGGCGGATGCCTGGAAAAGAAAGCTTCCAGATACATTCATTGTCCCCGTAAAGACCTTGGACCCTGGCTCTTTTTCCACCGGTAAGCTTTCGCCTGTCAGCATGGCTTCATTGACGGAAGATTGTCCTTCTGTGACGACGCCATCGACTGGGATTTGCTCACCTGGACGAACGACTATCATATCGCCTGATTGAACCATTTCGATCTCGATATCTTGCTCTTCAGCCCCTCGCCGAATTCTGGCTGTTTTTGGTCGTAAGTTCATGAGCTTGTGAATAGCTGAGGAAGTTTGATTCTTGGCCCCAGTTTCCAAGTAACGACCAAAAAGGATCAGGGCGATAATGATAATTGACGTGTCATAGTAGACCGCTGCTGGTATTCCGCTTGCTTCAAAAAACGAAGGTGAGAATGTTGCAAGCGTGCTGTAGCCAAAAGCAGCCATGGTGCCGACGGCTATGAGCGTGTTCATGTTGACAGCTTGGTGACGTGCGGCATTCCAGGCAGCCGTATAGATTGATCGTCCGGCCCAAAAAATGACCAAACTGGTGATAAAGAATAAGATTACATGACGTGTCTGGAGAGTGAAGGCAGAGAAGCCCGGAAGGAGATTCATACTCCCCATCATCACTAGTAACCCAGCGATCCCGCTGAGAATGGCTTTTTTCAAGAGCAGTGGAGCCTTGTCTTCTTCGGATTGTACGGATGCTATTTTGGCGGATCGCTCTGTTTCTGAATCTGGAATGATGGTGTATCCGGCATTCGTAATTGCTTGCTGTAGGGCAGCATGTGCAACGGTATCCGGCCAGGATGAAAATCTGGCTGTATGTGTCGCTAAATTGACGTCTGCTGATAGTACTTCGGGTATTGTGCGTAAGGCTTTTTCTACATGGCTCACACAGGAGGCACAGGACATTCCTCCAATTTTTACTGTGCGCGACTGAACTGGAATTTCATAGCCAGCTTCTTTCACGGCATGGGTCAACAATTCAGATGTTGCTATTGTTGGATCGAAATCGACGGAGGCCGTTTCTGTTGCGAAATTTACTGATGCCTCAGTCACACCGGGCGTGGCTGTTAATGCTCGTTCAACATGATTCACGCAAGCAGCACAGGTCATCCCACGGACGGGGAAGGAGGCATGTGTTAATTCAATACTCATAGTTAACCATCGTCAATCGACAGGTTCCCCCATCGTGTACCCAGCATCTTTAAGTGCTGATGCCATGGCTTCACGTGTGAGAAGTGTTGAATCGTATTCAACCAGAGCTTCATGTTTTTCGAGATTCACCTCAAGCTGTGAAATGCCGGAGAGACTCTTTAGCGCCTGCTCCACGTGTCGTACGCAATTGCCGCAGGTCATTCCTTCAATGGGAAAATGTTGTGCTACCTTCATTCTACATCTCCTTTTCTGAAATTGTTTACGGGGTGTTGCAAAAGGCCGCCAATTTTCGCCAAGGCTACGGCTGACAGACTAGTGGTTCCATGCCTGCCGAAGTGGCCTTGCTGAACGGATTTTTTGAACCGACACGAAGCCGCTGCTAGTCAATATGTTCCTGATTTTGCTTGCTCTTTGATATTCTCAGTATTTAACACCCTCTTTATCGTCCAACAGTATAGAGTGAGCGAAGTTCTTCAATGATTTTTTCTGCTTTTCCTTTTTGAATGCCATCCACGACGCATGTGCGGAGATGTCCATCTAGAAGGAGGCTTTCAAATTTTTCGATGGCTTTTCGAATGGCGTGTGTCTGTTTCAGGATGTCGACACAGTATCGGTCTTCCTCCAACATATTACGGACTCCATTCAAGTGGCCTTCAATGTAGGCCAAACGTTTGACTGCAGCAGCACGAATGTCGGGCTTCATGGCCTTCCTTCCTGGGTTAATGAATTTCCGTGAAGTACCCATACCCTATGGGTTAGGGTATGTTGACATGTCTTGCTCAAGGAGTCAATGAACGCTTGGCTTAGTTCATTTTTTTAAATCACTAGGATTTTTTGAGGCCAGTCTATACCTACATGAGGTGTTCTCGAGACTTCGAGTGTTTCTGGCACAAAGTACAGCTGTTTGGGGTAGGACTTTTGAGGCATTCATTGATTTTTTGTCGCTGTAGCGAACATGGTTCTAGTCGTTTTTGTTTTCTCTAGTTACGTTCTATTCGGATTTTGGGCTGATACCACTCATTTACATAGAAACTGTTGGTATCTTTGTCGGTGTAGGGTCTAGACCAAATTGTCGTATCGCTCTAAAGAACTAGACCACATCGGTGACCTTCAACAAGTGAAGTGAATGAAAGGGAAGAGGACTCGCAGAGGTGTGTGGTTTGTCCCTTGCATAGTAAGAACTCTCAAGCATTCAGTATGCATGAGAGTCACAAAGGAGGCGTTTGAGATGGGACAATTTCTTAGCGATGAACGAGGGACAGCAGCAATTGAGTATTCACTGTTGATCACGCTTATCGGACTCGTGCTGGCAGGCGGACTTCATCTGATCAGTGGGAGTTTGGTTGATGCTTTTTCCTCGGTTGAGGGAGGATTATCACCAGTGCAAGTGATTGAAAGTAAACAAAACTCTCGTGTTGAGAGAGAAAGTTAAATCCGGCCTTCCCCCCCCCCACTTATTGATCATTGTAGAAAATAGGTAGTTTTTAGCGTTTTAGGTTGCTACTGACCCACCTCGATAATCCACAGTGTCCTTGAGCGATCCTTAAGTCCTGAACTTCCGGAACCGAAAAACACATGAAAACGGGGGGAATTGCTTTATGTTTCTACGACTGATTGTATCAATTATGCTATTGGCGGCCTGGGGCTGTGAATCCCTCTCGATGAATCACCAGAGCTCTGAGGCTATCCAACCAGGGCAACTAAGCCCGACATTAACTTCTCTTACTGCGCCTCCTACTTTAGAGCCTTCACATCTCTCAGAACGTATGGTTGTACCTGGGGATACAGAAGAGAGTGCCTCTACTCTGCAAGCAGAGGCAGAGCCATTCCCCACGATCTATTTTCCTTTTAATAGCTGGGAAATCACACCCGAAGTCAAGGATCGTTTGGATGCCACAGCAAAATGGATGACACATTTTTCACGCTATGAGTTGACGATTGAGGGACACGCAGACGTTCGAGGGAGTGAGAGTTATAACATGGTCCTAGGTGTCAAGAGAGCAAAAGCTGTAAAAGAGTACTTGGCTAATCTTGGCATTCCCCGAACACGGGTTCGTATTATATCTTTTGGTAATCTACTTGTTCTTTGTGATGTTGATGATGAGAGTCGCTGTCATCAGTTTAATCGACGAGCTGATTTGCTACTGGAATAAACTATCTTTCCTTCTTTGATGACTTTTGCTCTTAAGAGTCTTCAGCTCAAAATTGACTGATTGAGCCCGCCAGTATCTGCATAAAGTTGTAAAGGCCGTCCTCTTCTCGGTACCTGTTCTTCTCTACTGCATTTCCTCCAAGTAGGATTAATCTTGTGTCTCTGTGAAATGGCTTGTTATTTTCGAGGCATGCTGGCTGACAGGCATGGTATCGCCGTGGTGATCTCCATATCTCCTTGTTGATAAAGCAATCCTTCAATATGTTCCTATCGGCGTAGCTCAAGAAGGCAGCTTCAAGAGATTGAAGCCACTACGATTATGCCGAAGATATTGACCACGCTACCGCGCAATGTTACTTGCAAGAGACTTGCAATAAAGGTTATGCTGTTAATCTTCAGAGTTGCGGAGTGAAGGAAGATTCAATGTTAGAGAAGATTATTAGTCAAGGGTTGAAGGCGACGGGGCGGAGGATGACTCGTACGAGAAAGGCTGTGTTGTCTTTGCTCGAACGAACGCACGAGCCATTGAGTGCTTCTGAGATTTTCGCACAATTACAGGAAGACCAGGTGGCGATTGATTTGGTGACGGTGTATCGAACGGTTAATGTCTTGAAAGATCTTGGTCTTGTTGCCCAATTGGACCTTCATCATGAAGGCCAATCACGCTATGAATTGAAAGAGGGGCGCAAGCATCATCATCATATTCGGTGCCAGGTGTGTGGGAAAATTGTGGATTTACTCTTATGCCCCCTAAAGAAATTGACAAAATTGATTGAAGAGCGAACAAAATTTGTGGTGGGTGATCATACTTTGGAATTTACAGGATTTTGTCCACAATGCCAATAATCGAAGAACCTCAGAGAATGAGTACGTTTGGTCCCAAACTTTCTAAAGCGGGATCTATTGCTTCCCTGATTTGTGCTGTTCATTGTGCCGTGACACCTTTGGCATTATTAGCACTTCCTGTAATCGCGGCTCATTCCTGGGATGGCTTGGATGGAATCTTAGGCGTGTTTTTGGCACAGACAACGGAGTGGGTGTTCGTGGGTGTCATTGCGCTCTTAGCAGGGTTTGGCTTGTTGGCTACATATCCTCGTCATCGTGATATCCGTCCAGCAGTGTTGACGATTCTTGGTCTTATTGTCTTAGTCATTTCCCATCTTTGGGTAGAGCCGAGTAGTAGAACGGAAATTTTTCTCGATGTATTAGGGGCGTCGTTAATCGCGTGGGCAGGTTTTTGGAATCGCCGACTTTGTCATCACCTCGGCTGTCATACTCATGAGCATGCGGGTGAAGCAACATCGCCTAAAACAGATCCCATCCCGGATCTTTCTTCACATTCGTAAATTTGTAACAAAACAAGTCAACATTCTTTTCAAGGGGTCGTCGTCCTATTAACCAGAAACAGAAGTCGATTTGGTTGATTTATCTAAGGACTCTGCCAATTCATCAAGGAGATGCTCTGTATCTTCCCATCCAATGCAGGCATCGGTAATTGATACTCCCCGTTCCAACGATTTTCCAGCCTCCCATTTCTGATTTCCGGGTTTAAGATTGCTTTCGATCAACAGGCCCATAATGGCCTGTTGTCCTTCGATGAATTGCTTGACCACTGATTGAGCAACGGGTACCTGCCGTGTGTGGTCTTTTTCGGAATTCCCATGGGAACAATCAACCATGACGGGACGGCTGATGTCTTCTTTTGAGAGACAACGGACAGCTTCAGAAATGTCTTCAGGATTGTAATTAACGCGTCCGCCTCCACCGCGAAGAACGATGTGTCGTTCGGGATTTCCGTTGGTTTTAATGATAGAAGTGAGACCATCAGCATTCACCCCAATGAAACTTTGGGGGTGTCGAGCAGCAATCATGGCATTGAGTGCAACTTGGAGCCCTCCGTCCGTCCCATTTTTTAACCCGACAGGCATAGAGAGGCCACTCGCCATTTCTCGATGGGTTTGGCTTTCAGTGGTGCGCGCACCAATGGCTGACCAGCTAATCAGATCTGAAATATACTGAGGAGTGACGGGATCCAGAAACTCTGTGGCACAGGGCATCCCCAATTGATTGATTTTCAGTAAGATTGAACGGGCTAATTCAAATCCAGCACCGATATCACATGATCCATCGAGAGTGGGATCATTGATCAGGCCTTTCCACCCCACGGTCGTACGCGGTTTTTCAAAATACGTTCGTGAGATCACGAGGAGATGTTCTTGTACTCGATCAGCGACGCGCTTGAGCTGTTCGGCATATTCGATTGCAGCTTCCGGATCATGAATGGAACAGGGGCCAATGATGACGACGAGACGATGGGTATCGTCGCCACGAAGGATGCTTCTGATGGCTTGTCGTGCCTTCAGCACCATTTGTCCGGTTTCGTGTGGTAGGGGGAGTATTTCCTGCATGTGCTTTGGGGCAGGAAGCGGGGTGATGTCAATAATATTTTGGTTGTTAATGCGCTCAGTCATGAGACACGTCCTCGGTAAATGGCACGATCAAGAAATCTGATCCCAGTCAAATAGTACAGCTAAAATTCAAGGAATAGTGGTGTTTATTGTAATCAGAAGTCTCCTGAGCAGGCAACTGGCTCATGCACGGTAGGCGTGGGTGACGAAAAGAGGCGCCACCTCATGATTCTCGTCGAAAGAATAAGCGACTCAGTAGGGTCGAAGCTGAGAGTATTGGATAGGTCTGAGTCTGGAGAAAAACAGAAAGAGGCAATATGGAGGTGTGCAGAATGTCCTTTTGGGGTGGCGGGCAGGGTGTTGGGTAAAGGCGGGTTAGGCCGTGGTATTGACGAGTTTAGCTTGTTGAGAGGTAAACCATCGAAACACATCTTGCCTGGAAACATCGTGGTCTGATTCAAAGATGAATTGTATGCCAACCATGAGGTTCTGTGTGGGATGCACCGACTCGATTGTTCCGTGGAATTTTGACTGGTGATTGGAGCCCGGCAACCGGCAACTGAGGTAGAGATGCAGGGAAGAAACTCTTGGCCAGGCCTGTGGGTCGATGCTGAATTGACAGCCGGCTGGTGAGAGATTGATCAGTTGTACAGGAAGCACGGCAAGAATATCACCATTTCTTCTAAGAGGCCGAACGGCTCCGGGAAGATCGACTGTCAGGCGAGGAAATGAGCGTGGTGCTTGATGGGCGATATTGAGAGGAGCTTTTAACCGTATGGCCGGAGGACGTGTGAGGAATTCTTGAATCATGGTTTCAAATTCATAAATTTCTCCGTCAATGTATGAGCGGCCCTTACATGTTAATCCTTTGGTGATTAATTCGAGCGGCTGATCGCTTGGTATCGCACACAGAAGAGAATGATCAGGTCCTAATCCTAGCAGGGATGATTTAATTAATAGATTTTCTGGCTGAGATGAGATGGTTAACCAGAGAACATTTGAGCCCATGGCGGGGTAGAGAGAGGTCATACTCATCATTCTTTTGTCGGTTGTGGAGCTTTAGGTTACAAGGCCAAAAAGAAAGAAACAAGCCGTGATCTAACCAATCAGTACGAATCTCCAAAGATATACAGCAACTCCAAAAAAAAACTAGAATGTCGGGAATGAGTAGAGGCGTATTTTTCTGAAATGTTCTCGGTATGACTGGATTCAGTGGATGATGGAGTAGGGATGAATTATGTTGAGAGGTCTTGAATAAGTTTATCGGCAAGGTTTTGAGAAGAGACAGAATAGGTGCCTGATTCTATGGCGGCTTGTATCTGAACGATTCGGTCTTCACGGACATCAGGAAGTTCGGCCATGGCATCTGTGTATTGGTTGATTTCCTGACTGGACAGAGAAATGGTGATGGTCTCTGATTTTTCAGATGGTGACGTGGGGGTAACTTTATTTCCGTCCTGTTTAGAGGCGGGGAGAGCCGCTTGAGAAAGACCGGATTTGGCGGATGGAGATTGTGTCGAAGAAAGTGGGTCCATTTGTAATAACTCGTTTATTTTGTGTAAAGAAATCATAGTGTAAGCAGGAATAATAATCAAATTGATAACGGCTCCCAACTCGAGTGGAAAGTCAAATGATGGAGACGAAAAAGGATGTCTTATGGAATATGTTGCTTCGACACGGATAGAAAAGCTGGAGACTATTGAGCCTAGGGAAATTCGGCATGTGCAATTGATCTTACCCGATCATATAGAAATAGAGGGAAAGCCGTATCCGCTTCACGATGAGATGCGACCCGGCACGGCTTTTTTGGCGAAACCCTGGGGTCAGAGGACGGAAAAGTTTCGTCGGCGAATGTATACCAGATCGAATTCGTCCTGCAATGCACCCGGCGTGCTCGAAACATTTATTAATGATACGCATCGGCCTCAAGCCGACACCTCCGTGTGGTGGCAGTCGGACGTGCCTGATCAATGGCAGACGACCGGAGAACTGATTGATGTCCGTGTGACGGTTGATGACATTCGAGGTGTCGCAACTGTGTATGAAAATACGGCGGTCTGTAAGCAGGCGAATCTTCGTTTAGAGCCTGATGGCGAGTGGGAAGACCGACAGTTCGTCTGCGTGGCTTTCGGCACCGGCGTGACCCCGTTCCTTTCGTATATTCACTATATGGCGCATCAGGAATGGGAAAAGGATCGCGAAAAACAACGTGGGCATTTGACGTTGATTGCAAGCGTGCGGCATGAACAACAATTGATGTGGCATGACGAGTTGGTCAAGTTGGCCCAACGATTCCCGGAGAGTTTTCGATATGTGCCGGTTTTAACACGTTCATGGTCGACTGATTGGGCTTCTCCTAAGGGGCGAATCATACGAGCCACTGTTATGCCATCTGGAGAAGAGCAGATTGATGTGGCACCATTACTCGAAATCGTTCCTGATTTTTCGAAAGCCGATCTTCGATTGTGCGGCAGTGTCGCTGCATGCCGTCAGTTGCAGAAAGGGTTAGGGGATCGGGATATTAGTCCGGCCAGCGTACGGGCGGAATCATGGTAAGCGAAAACGTCTGCTGATATGAAAAAAGGAGTTTGTCAATGAAGTCTTATTGAGGTCTTGTCCGAGTGATGGTTTCTGGAATAGTGACTTTTGGACGTTTCAGCATACGAATCACCGGTCGTCCTATAAAGGAATAATGACCACAAATCATGCAATGTAAACTGAGAGTGATCAAGAGTTCTTGTTCCAATTGTTCCAAGGTCACGGTGCGGGAGCCGCAGCGTGAGCAGCGAGGGTGCTTATCAACTTGTGTCGATTTTGTGGTCGCTTTTTTGCTGGCATCTTTGCGGGGTCGTCCTCGCTTAGCCGGTGTTTTTTCAAGTTTTTTCATGAGAGGGTCCTTGGTCAAGGTTCATACAAGAGTTGTACTCTGACATAGTCAAATTTTATGCCAACTCAAAGATGCATGAATCAACAGAGATCTCTACTAAAATACTGTTATCTGCACCTCATGAGCTGCAGGGATAGGTAACTTTTACCCCACCTACTCGGTCGAAATGTTGAGGTACCGTGGCTATCGTGCTGTCAGGGGAGGACTGGAGATGAGGTAGAATGGGCCAAAATGGCATCAGCCCGAGCTAAGAGATTGGCGGCTTCAGTAGGTCGTTTGGCTTCTTCTAATAAACGAGCGTAACGCTGGAGGATGGCGGCAACATCTGGATGGTTTGGGCCGCTGATGTCTTCTTTGAGATGGAGGGCTCGTTCATACTGCGCAGCGGCTTTATCATATTCTTTACGATCATGATAAAAGTTAGCCAAACTATAGAGGCTACTCAAGAGAAGTGGATTGCCCTTCCCTAAAACCTCCGCATTTTTGATCGTAGACAATAACTGTTGTTCGACAAGAGGTGGTTGAGTTGTCGTCTCATTATGGTCTTGAGGATTGCTCTGGGTGAAAGGGGTACAGGCGGATAATTGGACTAAGAACAGAATCAGGATTACATAGATGAGTATTTTTTCAAGTTTAAGGCCAATTGTTGCCATGTTTGACGCCATATAACGGGGTAACATGAATTCTGTGGACTCAATGAATTGGATGGATGACAAATGGTTCTGTCTTGGGAATTTTGATTATAGCTGATTCTTCACTTTTTTTAGGTGTGAATTACATCTTTTGTAAAGGGGTTTCTCATGCCGATTATTTGGTGTGCGATTTCTGCACATGGCCTGGGTCATGCAGCGCAAATCATTCCTGTGTTGAATGCATTAGGGACAGTGATTGATGATGTGCATGTGATTCTTCGAACGACAGTTCCGGCATCGATTTTCCAAGAAAACTTGAACGTAAGTTGGGACTTGCAGCCCGTCCCTCAAGATGTTGGGTGCCTTCAGCGAGGTCCATTAGAAATTGATATCGATGGAACATGGGCGGCATATCAAGAGTTTCATAAGACGTGGGATGAACGTGTGAGTCAAGAAGCCCAAGCTATGCATCAGGCAACGGTGAATTTGGTTATCTCAAATATTTCCTATCTGGCCATTGCGAGTGCATTCCATGCGCAGTGCCCAGTAGTTGCCATTGCCTCGTTGTCCTGGGATCAAGTACTGCAGCCGTTTGTGCAGCCGTCAAGACCTGCACAGCAGTTAATCTATGAGCAAATTCGACAGGAGTATGCTAAGGCCGATTGTCTTATACGGCTTCATCCAGGGATTGATATGCCAGCTTTTCCATCGGTCATTGAAACTGGTCCTTCGTTTCCTCTGGCCGAGGCTACGCTACAGGATGTGCGAAAAATTTTGGGAATAGCGACTGTTGACAAGCTTGTGCTCATTGCATTTGGTGGTATCCCGTTGACAGCACTTCCATTGGAAGAGATGGAATGTTGTCAGGGTTATCACTTTCTCGTGGGAGGGATTCAGCTGAAATCATCGAGCAAGAGAATCCATTCTATTGATACCCTCAGATTGCCATTTAGAGAAATTATGAAGCAAGCAGATGTTGTGATGACGAAGCCAGGATATGCAACAATAACCAGCGCTGTGCATTATGGAATTCCAGTTGTATATGTGCGACGCTATAACTTTGCAGACGAACAATGCTTAGTAGATTATATAAATCAGTACGGACGGGCCGTAGAGCTGCGACGTGAGGATTTTGAATCTGGTGCGTGGAAAAAGGCTTTGCACGAGGTGTTGGCCTTGCCAGCTCCTCTTGAACTTCCTCCCAAGCCGGAGCTGGGAGCTGCGGTTGATGTGTTGAAAGACTATCTCTAAATTAAAAGAAAAAAGATCAGACCTATTCCTAGGTGCTCCTTGGAACGGAAGAAGGATATGGGGCGACTGAGGTTGCCCCGAGCACATTGAAGACAGTCGTGCCAGCTCTGTCTTGTTCTTTCCAAAAGATCCCAGTCACCTCGACTGAATGATGGATGATGATGGCTGGCGCACCTAGAGTGCGGTTGTGCCGACCATACACGACTATTGAATGAGCTCCTTGAGTAAGTCGAAAAACAAAATCAAGATACAGCTCAGTTTCATCCAAGTGAAGTTCTGGTTGTGTAATTTGACCTCTAACCGATACGAGTTGTTGATGATAGTCTCCGCTCTGCGTGAGAAGAGCAGGGATAGAAACCTGCTGGGGCGGTGTACCAAACGTTGCTAGCTGTGGATGTGCGTGATTGACCGTTGATGTGCGTGACTGTCTCTCATGTGTAGGACGTTTGACGAACGAGAAGGGTTGGTCATTCGATAGCCAACTGGATGACAGGAAGAATACGATTCCGATGAATGAGGAAATATAAAGGGAGAATGAATTCATGTCGGTGTGTGATAGTGAGTAATCTTTGCCAGGATAGACAAGGAGACATGAGCTCCTCTTGCAGTCTATCGGCTTGTCATTGGTCCTCGGTTCAACCTGTAAGGAAAAGCTAAATGGCCACTCTGAACTATTATGCGGTTCTTGAAGTTTCTCTTCAAGCCACGCAAGACGAGATTAAGAAGTCGTATCGTAAATTGGCTCTCCAATATCACCCCGACCGAAATCAGGGGAACAGTGGAGCGGAGCAGAAGATTCGCGAAGTCAATGCGGCGTATGAAATTCTTGGAGATCCTGATGCTCGGAAAGCCTATGATCGATTACGCTTGGGACATGTGGGTCCGTCGGTGTCTCGCCAAGAAGAGGAAGTGGACGAGTCCCCCTCTCCAGGGGTGGTCTTGCAGCGAATGGAAGGGACACTCTGTGAAGAAGCGCGAAAGCAATTGTTTAAGGTGATGATAAAAGATACAGGTAGAATCAAAGAGGAGTTGAGTCGAATTCGTGAGCGAGTTATTGAAGTGCAAGGGTATGATACGTTCCTTGAAAAAATTGTCACCCAGTGTGGAGAAGAAGGTCTCAAAGATCTGGTGACGGATGAACTCTTTCAGCTTCGTGAACGCCTCGTTGATATCGCGGTAGAGATGGTCTGCTCCGAAGTCCCAGGCACGTTTCAAGGATCAGAGGCGACTGATCAGTTACGACGAACGTTACATAAGGCGTATCATGAAGGGTGGGTGAAAGGATATGCCCAAGCCTGTGAGCTACTGTACGAACGACGGTAATCAAATGCGAGTGTGGGCGTGAAAGATGAGTAGAGTGTTGAGAATGTGAAGCAACGAGACCGGTAAGTTATTGCTGGAGACTCCTCTGTTCAAGAGGAGTCTCCACGAGGCTTATTTGTCGAATGGTGAAGGTGACTGTTGGAACGTATTGTTTTTTGATGATTGGGAATCAGAGACGGAAAGCGCTTGAGCCTCTCGCGACAACGTCACTTGGTCTTGGACACCAGAAGGGCTGGGTGATGCCGACTGATTTTTTGTGGTGTCCGAGGCAGCTTGGCTTCCTTTGGCATCTGCGACTTCTTTGCGAGGTTGTACGCTAGATGAGAGGGCTAATGGAGATGGCAATGTGTCTACGCCTGTGACCGTCATGGTGTCGACTCCTTCCAAAATGAATTGGTGTAAGGTTTTCCCCTTGGGCCTTTATCGGTGATGTGATCTAATGCTTGCTAACTCAGCTCATGTGATCGCACAAACGTGATCAATTGGAACATATTGACGCAGAAGTGAGAGATATCTGAAGAACGACGGTACGTGACTGCGGGGCAATTGTTCTCTCCGCACTCATACTCAAGATGGCTTCTCGCTCACGATGCCTTGGTGTCTATCTTCATACCCCCTCCACCAGAAGAACATGCAATGATTACAGAATTTCTTGTCATGGCTGGAGAAACTCCTAAGCGACTTGATGCATTTTTAGTCAATCATGAGCGAGGGGTTTCCCGGTCGAGGTTGCAACGACTCATTATGGCGGGTCGTATTCGAGTGAATACACTCGTCACAAAACCCGGCCAGAAAATTAAGCCTGGTGATCGAATTACGATGGATTCCCCAGATCCTGGACCCATTATGGTCAATGATCGTGTGGTTCCGCTCGAGATTCTCTTTGAAGATGAAGTGTTGCTGGTCGTGAATAAACCGGCAGGAGTAGTCGTTCATCCCACGTCAGGCAATTGGCGTGGGACTCTTTTGAATGGTCTGTTAGCGCATCTTCAATCCAATGGAAGCGGGGGGGTGAATGGGGAGCCGGGGTTAGTGCATCGGCTTGATAAAGAGACATCCGGAGTTATGGTCGTTGCGAAAACCGAGCAGGCTCATAGAATCCTGGGTTCACAATTTGAGAAACAAGCCATAACCAGGACATATGAGGCCTTGGTGTACGGGAGGCCGACAAGTGACCATGGGACGATCGAAGTTGCTATTGGGCGCGATTCGATTGACGGAAAGAAAGTTTCGACTACTACACCCAAACCTCAAACGGCCGTCACAGAATTTACAGTCGTTCAGCAATTTGAAAAGAGAGCTTCGCGTGTGGAATTGATTCCTCGTACTGGACGGCAACATCAACTTCGAGTGCATCTAGCATCGCTGGGATGTCCTATTATTGGAGATCCTCTCTATAGTACTCAGGAGGCTGATCATTTTTCGGAGATCACTATTCCAAGGATGATGTTGCATGCCACAGGTATAGAATTTCAACATCCGATGACGAAAACGTTCCAGAAATACACAGCTGAACTACCATCCGATATGCAAATGATTTTTCAAGATCTACAAAATGAATATTCTGGGTAAGGACTAGATTTTATGCTTGCTGGTGTTTTGTTCTGTCAGCAAGGGATTAGGAAAGGTCATACCTCAGGAACTTTATGAGCATGGCACAAGCTCTCTGTTTGCTTGGGCAGCATGGTGAGTTTCGCGTGCGATTGATAACCCAAAGCGAACTCAGTCATGACCAAACAAGTGAGGCCAAACGGCAAATAGCCAGCGTATCCTAAGATGGGCATTTCAAAGATTTTGAATGCATGGACATAGGGAATAGTGTATTTCCAATGAACAAAGCTATAGACATTCCAGAGCTCCCACCAAAATCCACACACTAACGCAGCCAATCCAGAAAGAATAATTGGACGCCAATCTCCCTGTGCTAAGCAGCGGAAACCTGTGTGGTTGTTTCCAATACATTGGACCCCCACAAGAAGACATAATGGGCAAACCCAGAGGAGGGGGAAAAGAAGAGTTGGCCATATGCCGATCAGCCCGAGTCCAATGCTACCTAATGCAAGGAGCAGCCAGCCAGTCTTGAGGTTTGTGATCCAAGGGAATGTATGCCAGGTGGTAAACGGCTTTGTAAGCCAAGGGAAAGTTGCGAGCCATTCATAGGTGCTGAGCACAGCAGGAAGCACAGTAGAGAATGAGAGGGAGGTAGAGAAGAAATATTGAAGCCACCCCGTTTCTGGAATATTCTCATAATGCCAATTGTTCACAAATTGATTGAGATACTCGAAGGCCCACCAAAACCCCGCGCTGAGCAAAAACAGTTGCTTAAGAAACCGCGGACGATCTAGAAGAAGGCATTGTCCAGATCGTTGATATGTGAGCGCATTAAGTAGCACAACATATCCAACCCATAGCAGAGGAAACGTATGAACTTGCCATAGGATAAACCAGTCAAAGCGAGTCCAGGCTAAGATCCAAGCAATGATAATCCAGGTAATGGCTATCCACCCCCACCATGGAAAAGTCGTCGTGCAGAGGCGTTCATGGTTAGATTTAAATGTGGGCTGGAAAAATCGGCAAACGACAGGTGTCAGTGTGGTCCCAAGCAGCACAGTCAGTATTCCCCAGGCAGGCCAAGAAAATGATGCGATGTTGGGCTTTGTTGAGATAGGGAACAGGGATAAGTGAGGTGGAAGCGAATATCCTGTTAGCAGTAGTCCAAAGAGCGGGAGGACAAGAATGACGATCAGAAGAAGACAGAGGCTGATCAGTTGACGCATAGAAGTACTTGAAAGCGTGTGGATGTTTCTCTCTCCTTTGAAATACTATGTTCTTTCTTGGTTGCACTTCCAGCAGGAGGTAAATTCTTTTTGATGAACCTCATCACAACTGCCACAAGTCCATGAGGTGGTTTCCAGTGGTTGAGCCTCTTCCCAGTTTTTCAGCAGGGTTTCAGCCTGTTCAAGATCTTCATCTCGAAGAACCCACAATTCCGGAAACACTTCCACGAACGGAACTTCCCCCCCCAGCATAGCGGAACGTTGATTTTTAACTATGCACTGAATTCCAGCCTGATCCATCAATTCCTTCCGGGATTCCACATCGATCAGACTTTGGGACACATATAACTTTTTCATGATTCAAGATGGTTTCTGTGAATATTGAAGAATCATGCAAAGTAGAATGAAAATGTATGAACTAACACTTCAAGTCTGATGAATAAAATTGGTGACGAAGTTCTATCGAAATTCATTATGCCACATTTTGGGTTGTGATTGTTTTTGGCCGAGCATGAGCCCGCTAGCCTGAAATACCCACGGTTGAAAGACGTGAAGTTGGAGTAGCTCAGGGAAGCTGCAGGGCTGTGCCCGAGAGACACGAAAGTAATATTGAGAGTCGGATTCGTGGGTGTTAAGCTCGTTCTCGACGGAAGAGTGGCGACAATGAATGTAAGTTACGCAATGTTCTATTTTTTTTCTTAAGATTGACGGAGACTCAGATAAGAATGGTAGTACAAAACAGACAGAATGAATTGATGAAGCTTGTGATGTGTGTATTGACCATGGGCCTGTTGAATATGTTTCTTACAATGTACAGGCCAAGCAGAGCGACAATCGTTTTTTCTTTTTTGATGTTTATGAGTCTTATCTTGGGAATCGGAGAGATCGTTTGTGCGCAGCAACTCGTTCTTCCGATCCACGATCAACCGACGATTCAAGTGATCGTCAATGCGTCGACATGGAAAACACGTGGCCGTCTTCTCTATGACATTGAAGGCTCGATTTTGAAGAAACTCTCTTTGGCAGGGTTTCAGGCCATTCATGATACGAAGAAACCGCATCAGTACCAACTTGTCGTGCAATACGAAGAAGAGCGCGGAGAACAGTATGGAGTGGAATTATGGGGAACAAAGATCAATACGACCTTTTTTTTGCGTGGTGCGGGAATGGCTGAATCGAAAAGCTGGGAGATTCATGAAACCTCCACCAACCTGGTCTCTGGACCTGCGCCATACTTGGATGCCTTATTGAAATTTGAAACCCATCCGCATTACTTTTTTCTGGGCGCCATGTTGGAACGAATGACCAAGGGTGTTAGCTCACAGCCAGATGCGTTGAGACAAGCAGTGACAGAATTTGTGTTATTAGTGTATCCCACGATTGATGAAGCCATTCCTCAAGATGGTGTTCGCATCGAAGACCATTTCATGGATAACTCAGGACGTGTTTATCAAGAAGTGGCGTTGCAGCGAGCGTTGGATGAATTGGTTCATCAAGAGATTTCCAATGACCAGTTAGTCCCTATTGCTGAACGTCTTTTAAAGTCGATGGATCCGTATTCTCGATTACGCGCGGTACAGGTTCTTGGGAAAATACAGAATGACGCTATTCGCAAGAAAATTAACAAATTGGCAAAAGATGATCCCCATCATGCCGTTCGGCAAGCGGCCAAGCAATTTTTGCCCCTCTAAGTTTTCTTTAATAGAGAAGTATGGTGTAGTTCGAAGAGGGGCCAGGCTAGAATTATTACTGATGGTTGCCCCAATTCTAATGAGTATCCCTGAGCATCGTTTCGGGGATCCTTCCTGCCTGTCCTAAGTCTCTCTGGTAATCTTTACGGCGCAAGGAGCGTACACCGAGCTGTGGAGCCAAAGGTGTTGTTGCCGGCGTTGATGAGATACCCTTCACAATCGTTAATCGTATTGTTGCGGACAGTCGTATTTGAGAGTGCCACCCTGGGGGCTTGGATTGATCCAAGCAAATCACCTGGACTCAGGAATTTATAAATTCCACCGCCACCTCCTACCGCCGTATTATTTTCTATCCGAACATTTTTCAGAGTGACATCGGCCCCACCCGTACTCAGGCCGCCGCCAAAGTTGGCGGTATTGCGGGTGAAGCTTGTATTGCCAACAATAGTCACTGATCCGTTTTGCGCGTGTAGGCCGCCTCCTAAGCCTTCAGACGTATTATTCGTCACCTGGGTATTGCGTAGAGTGAGCGTGCCGCCCAAATGACTGAGACCACCTCCACTGCCGTTGGACTGATTGGCTCTAAGAACCGAATTTTCAAGTGTAAGCGTGCCTTGTGCATTGCGCAGTCCACCGCCCGTCGAGCCTTCAATTATGCCCTCTTGAATGGTAAGCCCCCGAAGGGTGACGCTGGGGCTGCTGGCGGGCGGGAGGTCAAAGACGCGATCCAGCGCATTGCCAGTAATGATGACATCGTTGGGATTCCCCGTGCTGCTTTCAATGATCACATCATCGGTAATATCTAAATCTCCAGTTCTGCTGGTGTCTTCATTTGCCCCCGCGATGGTCAATGGATAGATCTCGGGTGTCAAAGTAAGCGTCTGTTGACCTGGAAAAGCATTGGCTTCCTGAATGGCGGCGCGTAGCGAACATGCGCCGTTCCCTGGACTAGTCTCACAGATACCGTTGCCAGGCGAGGCATCGGTGCCATCTGATGGAATTGTGATCAGGAGTTCGGTGCCGGATGAAATCACGAGATTCACCGGGGTGCCTGGATTGGCAAACTCCCCTCCGAGGGGAGCTTGCCGAATGACCGAGCCGCTGGGGACTAAGGCATTGAGCTCTTTTGTGATCGTTCCGCGAGTTAAGCCGACCGTGGTTAAGGCGGTGATAGCTGCAGTTTCTGTTTGTCCGACGACACTAGGGATGAGGACCTGCGCAGCTGAGGGGTCATTGATCGTGATGGTGACGGTATCGGTATGAGGTAAGGCGCCGTCAGTAGCACTGAGTTCCAGGATGTAAGAACCGATAGCCGGAAAGCTTACGGTTGGTGCTGCATTATTGACTATGTCAGAAATGACGGCAGGGCCGGTCACGAGGCGCCAGAGATTTGTAAGTGAGGCGGGTGGAGGTAGACCATCATCGGTGACCGTGCCCTTGAGAGAAACGTCAACGGGAAGCCTCGAGCCGGCTGGCAAATTAATAACCTGAGGTTGACCGGCATCGACGACTGGGGGTTGATTCGCGGCAAAGGTGGCCGTCACTGCTCGGTTAGTGTCTAAGATGATGGTACACGTGCCTGTGCCCGGACATGTGGCGGTGGGGCTACCACTGACCGCCCAGCCGGTGAAGAAAAAGCTTGGGTTAGGAGCGGCCGTCAAGGTGAATTGGGTGCCACTATCCACGGTTTCTGTGCAATTATTCCCGCAATTGATACCGGAGCCGGTTACCGTGCCTGTCCCACTGCCGGTTTTTGTGATGGTGAGTGTGCGTTGAATGATTGCGAAGGTGGCCGTGATGGTGCGATTAACATCTAAAGTGACGGTACAGGTGTCTGTTCCAGGACACGTTGCCGAAGGACTACCCGTGACGGTCCACCCAGTGAATGTGGAGTTGGTCGTAGGTGTGGCCGTAAGAGTAATTGATGTATCAATGTCGACATCTACGGAACAGTCAGTGCCACAATTAATGCCTGCCCCGGTTACCGTCCCGCTGCCTGTTTTGGTGATGGTGAGTGTGCGCTGAACGACCCGAAAATTAGCGGTGACGGTGCGATTGGTATCGAGTGTGACTCTGCAGGTCCCGGTGCCAGGACAGGTGGCCGCAGGGCTGCCACTGACGGTCCAGCCAGTGAAGGTGAAGTTGATAGAAGGAGTGGCAGTCAAGGTGAGGGATGTGCCATCGTTAACGGTTTCTGTGCAATCGCTGCCACAATCAAGCCCTCCATCCCCTGTGACGGTACCATTCTCTGTTTTAGTGATGGTGAGAGTGCGTTGGATGGGAACGACAGTTATTGTGATTGTGTCCGAATCAGAGAGTTCCGAATCGTCGGCTGTCAGACGCAGAACATAGGTGCCCGGAGCACTAAAGGCTGCGGTGGTATCAACCTCAGTCGCATCGGCAAACGTGACGGTTCCGGGTCCGCTGACTTCACTCCAAGTGGTCATGAGAGTCGGTGGGGCAGGAAGGCCATCATCTGTCACGATGCCACTTAATGTGGCGTCTGCCGGTAGAGTAATAGATTGATCCGGTCCGGCATTGACCGACGGAGCTTGATTAACCCTTTCAAATAAAGCGTTGACAGTGCGATCGGCAGTTAATCTGACGGTGCATTGATTTTCTGTAATAGTCGTGCATTCTCCTGACCATTCATTGAAAGTTGATGCATTATTACCGAGGTCCGTTGGTGTGGCGACGAGGGTGATTGTAGGAATGGATGGAGGAGGATACTCTAATGTGGAACTATCACTAATCGTAAAAGTGGGATTTGAAGGCCCAGGTGTGCCTGTGACACTGCCAGTTCCATTTCCAAAAAAATTCACCGTAAGACTTTGCGGGAAGCGCGGCCGAGTCCCAATTGATCCGGTGACGGTATTCCCATTGTTGACAGGATTGGTGTCGACTTCCAGGCTGGACATTGTCGCACTAATAGAATAATCATCTTCCGTGACAGGGGTAAACATGATTTGCGCGACACTTATCGCTCCTGTAGGAGGTACATCGGAGACATCACAGGTGAGGATGCCGCCCGGTTCAGACTGCGCGGACCCCGAACAACTATTGGTGATGATGCTGCTTGGGCCAGTGAGATTTTGAAGGCTTTTAAATTGAAGACTCGGTGTAGAGCCAGACTGTGCAAACTCAAATGCGACTTGGACTCCTGTTGCCGGGTCTGGTCCGGCATTCGCCCATTCCACTGTCCAGGTATAGTCGTCCCCCAAATGCAGATACATGTCTGTGGGAATGAGTGTGGCGGTAATATCAACCGGATCCTGGAGCTTTACTACAAAGGCCTGGGGTTCTCCGGTTTGCGAAGTGTCATCGAGCGGGGTGAGCAAAGGAAAATCGGTAGAGCGGGTTTGACCCGTCAGATAGGCAAGATCATTCGCATCTAGGCGCATTGCCGTGAGGGTCTCATTCCCACTGCCACCCAGAAACGAGGAAAACAAGAGTGCGGTGGGATCAGCTTGAAATTTCGTCACAAACCCATCAGTGCCGCCGCTTAACGTGTCTTGGTTGGCCAAGGGGTTGTTCACGGGATAGTCAGGAGAATTCGTGGTGCCGGCAATACAAAGTCGTCCCAGGGAATCGATGCCAATGGCGGTGCCGGTTTCCGATTGGCTACCACCGACATACGTGGCATAAACCAACGCAGAAGGTCCGCTGCCGGCTACATTTACCTGAGCCATAAAGGCATCCTTCCCACCATTGAACGTGACATCATAGGCATTTGGTGTCACCGGAAATTGGGGCAATGGCGCTGAAGGTGTAAGCGGGATGGCTGGATCTGGTGTCGGTGTTTGTTGTTGTCGTAAGTCGCGTCTGAGGTTGAGAAAGCTACGCGCTGGATTTTCCGCTGTGGGTGGATTATTGCGACGTCCCCATGTATTCACTGGCGTGTTGGGCGCAGGAGAGCGACTGGGAGTGACGACGGCAGACGCTTGGCCTTGGCCTGTTGTCCAACCCGTAATGAACGTTTGCAGTTGCGCATCCACCAACAG
Source organism: Nitrospirales bacterium (assembly GCA_029261255.1). Classification (GTDB taxonomy): domain Bacteria; phylum Nitrospirota; class Nitrospiria; order Nitrospirales; family UBA8639; genus Nitrospira_E. Next base: position 29,619 of record JAJDBQ010000133.1, on the reverse strand, counting down.
ATCAAGCCCCACTTCTTCACCACTGCCTCCGAGGTATGAGACATACTCTAAGGCCGTTGGTCCTGTGCGTGACGGATTGAGCTTGACGATAAACGCATCGGTCGTGCCGCCGCCATACGTCGGTTGAAAGGCTTCGGTGGTCACAGGAAACCCCGATCCCTCAGTTGTTTCACCTGTCAGATAAATTCCGCCTTCGGCATCAAAGGTCAGGCTGTGTCCAACATCCGCGCCGGTCCCTCCAAGAAACGTCGAGAACTGCAGCTCGACACCTTGGGCGTCGAGGGTTGTGACAAAGACATCGCTCAGGGGAACGACTTCGCCATGACCTAAACTCGTATCGGACGCGTTTATTATTGGAAAGTCTGGGGATGTTGTCGTGCCAGTGAGCGCGGCTTGGCCCTGCTCATCGACGACAATCGCGTTGGCGTGGTCTGGTCCATTACCGCCTAGATACGTGCTATACAGCAGGCTTGAGCCATCAGCGGCGAGCTTCAACACAAAGGCATCACTTGGACCCTTCAATGTTTCTTGAATTGGGTCTTGTGTTGGAAACGTGAGTGAAGTGGTCCTTCCTGTCACATAGGGGATGCCCTTAGCATCCACGGCCACGCCAGTTGCGCGGTCGTCGCCTTCGCCACCAATATATGTGGAGAACAGAATCTCTGAGGTCTCCGTATCGAACTTCGTCACAAAGACATCTCGATCTGAGCCAATGGCTGAATGTTGGAACGCATCGGCGGTGACGGGAAATGTAAAGGAATCTGTTACGCCGACAATATAACCATGGCCGTCGTTGTCGATGGCTATGGCTTCGCCGCTGTCGTGCCCTATGCCGCCAAAGGTGCTGGCATAGTTGACTAACGGATCAATAATAAGCGGGAGCGTCTGGTCATAGGACCCCACAGCAAAGGCAATCTGAATAGGTGGAGTGGTCGTGTCCGCGGGATTGCGCTTAAGTAGGAGAAAGCTTCCGTGTACGTTTGTTTTTTTTCCCGCCACGGTTTGGGTGAGTAGTGGTTTTTTGAGGCGTAGCACGCCGCTTGGCAATGATAAGAGCAGATGGCCATCTTCTTCCAATGTGGCGTGGTCGGCGCCTTGGATGCCTAAGGTGATGCGTGAAGGGTCGGCACCTGGGTGGACGATAAAGTCATACTCCAGTTGCTCTTGGTTACCGTAATAGAGGAGGTCGATTCCGGGATAGATGGCGTCATAGCGCACTTGGGCATAGACGGGGACGTGAGTCTGCCACTGGTTCGGATCAGTCCCAATTAGCCGATTAATGGTGGTCGGTGTTTCGTCGATACCGCGAATGCTTGGCGTGGGATTGGCCTCAAGTACTTGGAGGTGGACAACCTGTTTGGAGCGAGCAGAAGAGTCGGCTTCTCTGGAATCACCATCGGGTTGTGGTTCGTCGGAGGGCAAGACGAGGATGGCCTCAGTCGGGGTTAGGAAGATAGTATAACCCACACCGCGAGCCATGAATTGTACCTGTGGGTCGGTCTGTCCTAGGTTGGGCTCAAACTGCATGGGGGGGTGAATGGATGTGGCTATGCCGCTAGGAGCTGCGGTGATGGAGACCATTGAATTGTCCTGAACGAGGGTTGCAAGAGGCTCGTCATTCGGTGTCGCTTCAGGCACATTAGCGAGGACATTCTGTGGGGTGTCAGTCCACGTTAGTAATAGCAATGCTAGAGCACAGCCTAAGCTAAGCAGGAATTTAGGGTTTCGTGAGGCCCATGGATGGGACGGAGAAATATCTCTCATAAAGTTTGAGGCCATGTTGAGGTACCTTCCTGCATGAAAAAATATAAAGCGAAATTTTTCTTAGTAATTTCCCAGGAGCGGTCTTATTATTCTTTTCTTCTTTCCAAGAGGACGAGGCCATTTTCATAGGGGGAGGGACTGCGCAGCTTGCCGTTGACTTGTGTTACTCGTATCCGTATGTCCGGCCTATCAAATCTACGGCTACTTGGCGACTGCTGCCTGCTACTGTTTGCCTGGTTTATCCCAGGATTGTTCTTGATCGTGTCGTCGGTTGATTAGTGCGCTACGCTACACATCAAATTTTTCCGTCGTAATCAAGATGAACTCATCATCTTGCTTCTCAACACGAAAACCGCATTGGGGGAGAAACTTGCCAGGGGAGGGCATAGTTGGGGGGACGTTTCTCGTCACGAACGAGAACATAAAACCAAGAAGGCAGCCCTCAGATTATGGGCCACGGTAGCGGTTTAGTCATCGCGACGACTACGGAATCTAAAGCGGAAGTATAGCGAATATGTTAGTCCGCGACCACTAACTGCCCAAGTTTATTTTTACGGCTACGTACAGATTCCAGCTTAGATTAAAGTACGCGCTTGATATCGACATTCTTCAACCAACACGAATGCTCTTCCTTCTTGTCGAGGCTCTTGGCCCACATCAGCCATTCAGAGCACCGAGCAGTACTTACGGCGCGAGCAGCGTACAACCGGCGGTGGTACCAAATGTATTGCCGCCAACGTTGACGAGGTAGCCCACACAATCATCGGCAGCACCACCAACAAGGGTATTGTTGCTGACGGTTGTATTAGAGAGTGCCACGCGTGGAGCTTGGATTGACCCAAGCAGATCCCCTGGACTCAGGAATTTGTAAATGCCGCCGCCGTCGCCTACCGCAGTGTTGTTCTCTACTTGAACATTCGTCAGAGACACATCAGCTCCACCGGTACTCAGGCCACCGCCAAAGTTAGCGGTATTGCCGGTGAAGCGCGTATTACCGTCGATGGTCACCGTCCCAGCTTGGGCCTGTAGCCCGCCCCCCAAGCCTTGAGAGCTATTATTGGTGATCTGGGTATTGCGTAGCGTGAGCGTCCCTCCCAGATGACTGAGCCCTCCACCACTGCCATTCGATTGATTAGTGGTGATCACTGAATCCTCGACGACCAGCGTGCCTTGGGCATTGCGGAGTCCACCGCCTGTTGAATTTGCAATCAGACCATCTTGAATGGTGAGCCCTCGAAGAGTCACGCTTGGGCTGCTGCCCGGTGGGATGTCAAAAACACGATCCAATGCATTACCGGTAATGATGACATCGTCAGCATTGCCCGTCGCGCTTTCAATGGTGAGGTCATCCCTGATATCCAAGTCACCGGTTGCGGCAGCGTCTTCATTCGCCCCAGCTAACGTTAACGTATACGTTTCAGGTGCCAAGGTAATCGTCTGTTGGCCAGGAAAGGCATTGGCTTCCTGAATCGCAGCACGGAGTGAACAGGCACCACTACCGGTGCTGGTCTCACAGACGCCATCGCCCGGGGTAGCGTCGGGGCCATCGGTCGGCGTGGTAAGGAGGAGTTCGGTGCCGGAGGAAATAACCAGATTCACGGGACTGCCCTGATCGACGAAGTCTCCGCCGGTGGGTGTTTGGCGAATGACAGAACCTGCGGCCACTGTGGCATTGAGCTCCTGCGAAATGGTCCCGAGAGTCAAGGTGACCGCAATCAAGGCGCTGTTGGCTGCGGCCTGCGGTTGTCCGACAACAGACGGGACGAGGACCTGTGCAGCTGAGGGATCATTGATCGTAATAATAACGGTATCCGAGGTGGTTAATGAGGCGCCGTCAGTAGCGCTGAGTTCCATGGTGTATGAGCCGATGGCCGGAAAGCTTACGGCCGGCATGACATTATTGTCGATGTCAGGAATGACGGCGGGGCCATTAGCTAGGCGCCACTGAGTGGTGAGTGTGGTGGCGATGGGCAACCCGTCGTCTGTGACCGTGCCAGCGAGAAGGACGTTGACCGGAAGGGTAGCGCCTGCTGGGAGGTTAATCACTTGGTTTGGTCCTGCCTCTACCACCGGGGCTTGATTGATGAGTGCGGTAAAGATCGTCGTCACGGTACGATTCGTATTCAAGATGACGGTACAGGTTCCCGTCCCTGGGCAGGCGGAGGGTGGGGTGCCACTGACTGTCTCCCACCTTGTGAATTCAAAGCCAGGGTTTGGGGTCGCGGTCAAAATAATTGGTGTGCCATTGTTCACAGTTTCTGAGCAATCAGTTCCACAATTAATACCTGTTCCGGTGATGGTCCCATTTACCGGTGGTGTGACGGTGAGGGTTCGTTGTACTGGTCCTAAAGACACGACGAACGCGACAGTACTGCCATTGGGGACCTGGCTTGGCGCAGGGTTTTGGCTAATGACAGCTCCAGAGGCCACAGACGCACTATTGGCCTGGGTCACAGCACCGACATTCAGGCCATTGACTCCGTTGATGGCGGCGGTAGCGGCCGCCTGGGTCTGCCCCACGACATTCGGCACGGTCACGGGGGCGGGGCCGGTTGAGACGACAAGCGCGACGGTACTGCCACTGGAGACCTGGCTTGGTCCGGGGTTTTGGCTGATGACCGCCCCGGAGACTATGGTGGGACTACTGGCCTGGGACACAGCACCGACACTTAGTCCATTGACTCCGTTGATGGCGGCGGTGGCGGCAGCCTGGGTCTGCCCCACAACATTCGGCACGGTCACGGGGGCGGGGCCGGTTGAGACGACAAGCGCGACGGTACTGCCACTGGAGACCTGGCTTGGTCCGGGGTTTTGGCTAATCACGCGCCCAGAGGCCACGGTCGCACTACTCGCTTGGGTCACAGCACCGACACTCAGGCCCGTGACTCCGTTGATGGCGGCGGTAGCGGCCCCCTGAGTCTGCCCCACGACATTTGGCACGGTCACGGGGGGCGGGCCGGTTGAGACGACAAGCGCGACGGTACTACCACTGGGGACCTGGCTCGGCCCGGGGTTTTGGCTGATGACCGCCCCGGAGACTATGGTGGGACTACTGGCCTGGGTCACAGCACCGACACTCAGGCCAGTGACGCCGTTGATCCTGGCAGTGGCGGCCGCCTGGGTCTGCCCCACGACATTTGGCACGGTCACAGGAGCGGGGCCGGTTGAGACGACAAGCGCGACGGTACTGCCACTGGAGACCTGGCTTGGTCCGGGGTTTTGGCTAATCACGCGTCCGGAAGCCACGGTCGCACTACTGGCCTGGGTCACAGCACCGACACTGAGGCCCGTGACGCCGTTGATGGCGGCGGTGGCGGCCGCCTGGGTCTGCCCCACGACATTCGGCACGGTTACGGTAGTAATATTGAATGTAGCGGTGACTGTGCGATCAGCAGTGAGAGTCCCAGTACATTGGGTGCCCGAGACAGAGTCGCAGCCCGTCCATCCCGTAAAGGTAAACCCGGCCGCAGGGGTTGCTCTCAGATCAAAGTTCGAGCCAGTAGGGGTTGTGCCCGTGCAATCACTGCCGCAATCAATAAAGTTTGGAAAGCCTGGTGATGTCACTGTACCGCTGCCCGTTGTGGTCACAGTGAGGGTACTTTGATCTAGTTCAAACAAGGGGCTGATTGTACGAGCCGAATTGACAGTGACCGTACACGTATTTGCTAAAACACTATCGCATCCAGTCCATCCACTAAAGATGGAAAGATTCCCAGACGTTTGAGTGGGTGTCGCAATGAGCGAGACTCTGGTTCCCATAGTGTAATCTAGATTTTGGTCATTAAAAATGGTGGCAGTAGAAGATGATGGCCCGGGCCTGAGTACAACCCTGCCTGTTCCTGATCCCATGAAATCTACTGTCAGGCCCACGGTTGGCGCTGGTCCGATTGTCCCGTTGGCGCTACTGAAATTGTTGTCAGCATCTGAATCAGGTGTCAGGGTGGACATGTCGGCACTGATAAAAAATGATCCTTCGGTGATGGGAGTAAATGTAATGTCAGCAGAACTTAAAATTCCGCCAGAAGGAACATCGGTGACATTACAGGTTAGGTTCCCACCAGGGCCGGAGAGGGCGGATCCGGAGCAACTAGTCGTGAGGATGCTGCTTGGCCCCGAACCATTTTGAATACTTTGAAATTGAACCTTTGAAGATAGTCCAAATGGATTCACGTCAAATGCAAATACAACTTGGACGCCTAGTGCAGGATCTATGTCGGCATTCTCCCAATCCAGTCTCCACGTTTTGTCTACGCCAACTTGAGGCATTGCTCCGATGGGAACAATTGTGGTGATGATGTCGGCCGGATCTTTCACTTTCACCACAAAAGCTTGGGCCTCTCCGGTGAGCGGGGTGTCGTCGAGCGAGGTGAGGAGCGGGAAATCGGTTGAACGCGTCTGTCCGGTCAGATAGGCGAGATCCAGCGCATCCAGGCGCATGTCAGTGACTTGTTCGTTCCCACTTCCGCCGAGGAAGGACGAAAATACCAGCGCGGTGGGATCAGTTGCGAACTTGGTCACAAACCCATCCATACCCCCGCTCAACTTACCTTGGTTGGCCAAGGGGCTGTTCACGGGATAGTCTGAAGAATTCGTGGTTCCGGCAATGCACAGGCGGTCAAAGGAGTCCAAGCCAATGGCGATCCCAGTGTCCGATCGGTTTCCACCGACATAGGTGGCATACACCAAGGCCGCGGGGCCACTGCCGGCTGTATTCACGTGTGCCAGAAAGGCATCTTTTTCTCCATTAAATGTCGCATCATAGGCATTGGGTGTTACCGGAAACGCCGGCAATGGTGTGGGGGTTGTCACCTGGATGACGGGAGCTGGCGGCGGTGTTGGGGCTGATTGTTGCTGGTTGAAGTCGCGCATCCCACCACGGAAACCACGCGCGGGATTCCCGGCCGTGGGTGGCCCACTCCGTCGCCCCCAGGATCTGACGGGGGCATTGGCTGCAGGTGCAGGACTGGGGGCGGCAACGGTGAGTGCTTGCCCCTGGCCTGTCGTCCAGCCCGTGATGAACGCTTGCTGTTGTGCGTCGACTAGCAGAGCGAGGCCCACGTCTTGACCACTGCCGCCGAGATACGAAGCATATTGCAAGGCGGTTGCACCGGCGAGGAACGGATTGATCTTGGCAATGAAGGCATCGGTCGCGCCGCCGCCGTACGTCGGTTGGAAAGCCCCTGGTGTCACTGGAAAGCCCGCTCCGTCAGTCGTCTCGCCTGTGAGATAGAGCGCGCCTTGCGCATCGAGGGTGAGGCTGTGCCCGACATCCGCGCCGGATCCACCGAGGAATGTCGAAAACTTCAGCGCTGTGCCTTGAGTATCAAGGGTGCTTACAAAGACATCGCTCTGGAGTACGGCTTCGCCGTGGCCCAAGCTGGCATCGAACGCGTTCATCATTGGAAAATCTGTGGATGTCGTTGTGCCCGTGAGTGCAGCTTGGCCCTGCGCATCGACGATAAGGCCGTTGGCGTGGTCTGGCCCACTCCCACCCAGATAGGTGCTGTAGAGGAGACTCGAACCATCCGCCGCGAGCTTGAGTACAAACGCATCACTGGGGCCGTGCAGGGTGGCTTGTAACGGGTTCTGTGTGGGGAACATCAGGGAGCTCGTCTCGCCTGTCACGTAAGGGATGCCCTGGGCATCGACGGCGACGTCTGTGGCGCGGTCATTTCCTTCGCCCCCAATGTAGGTGGAGAAAAGAATTTCAGATGTTTCCGTATCAAACTTCGTGACGAAGACATCCCGATTCGGGCTCACAGCTGAATCCTGAAAGGCCTGAGGGGTCACAGGAAAGGTAAAAGACTCCGTGGTACCGACTACGTAGCCATGACCGGCGTTGTCGACCGTGATGGCTTCACCAATGTCATTGCCTTCGCCGCCGAAAGCACTCGCGTAGTTGACTAACGGATCAATGATGAGGGGAAGCGTTGGATCATAGGCGCCGACGGCAAAGGCGACCTGAATGGGTGAGGCGGCCTCAGTTGGTGCGGGCTCACGCAGGAGGAAATGACCAGGGATGTTAGTTGTCTTCCCATCTACGGTTTGTGAGAGAACAGGTTTCTGGAGGCGCAGAGTGCCGCCTGGTAAGGACAAGAGCAAGTGGCCATCTTCCTCCAAGGTGGCGTAGTCGGCGCCTTGGATGCCGAGGGAAATGGTTGATGGATCCGCACCGGGGTGGACGATGAAATCGTATTCGAGCTGTTGTTGGTTGCCGTAATACAGGAGGTCAATGCCAGGATAGATGGCGTCATAGCGCACTTGCGCATAGACGGGGACGTGTGTCTTCCACTGAGTCGGATCAGCACCAATCAACCGGTGAATAGTGGTCGGTGTTTCCTTGACGCCATGAATGCCTGCTGAGGGATTGGCATTAAGTACCTGGAGTTGGATGATCTGTTTTGCGCGAGCAGGAGTAGCGACTCCTTTGGAATTGACATTGAGTTGTGATTCTCCTGCGGGTAAAACGAGGACGGCCTCGGTCGGGGTCAGGAATACCGTATAGCCTACACCGCGAGCCATGAATTGTACCTGTGGATCGGTCTGCCCCAGGTTGGGTTCAAATTGCATCGGCGGTTGGAGGGCCGTGCCCACGCCTTGAGGCGCCGTGATAAGCGAGGACCTGAGGCTGTCTGGGAGGAGAGCCGCCTGTGTGGCGATGGCATTGTCAGCCCAGGTGGGCAGTATGAGTGTGAGGGCCCAGCCTAAGGTGAGGAGGAGCTTTTGGTATCTCAACAAACAGCTGTAGGATCGTGAGTTTCTTGTAACTTTTTTGGGGGACATGGGGAAGTTCCTTTGCTCAAGCTCGCTGATATGAATGTCTATGTTGCGTTTGTCGTCATCAATGATGAGTTGAGTTCCATGGTGTTAATTGTCCTTGTGCAATGAATGAATGGGTGTTCATTTCTATTGAAGATTCACGGTGTTTCCGTCGCCATTCACCACGATCAATGCTGCCCCGGTTGGTACGGTGACACCTTGTGTTGGCGCAAAACCAGGCGCTACCGTAATGTTATTTGTTCCGGGGGCAGAAATAAATCCATTGATACATCCGCCTCCGGCACATAGGGTATTGGTAATATCAACCGTATTTGATCCAACACTGGATAGGAGGAAACCATTGGTAAGCGCGAATGTTGAGGCACCGGAGAGTTCTACTAAACTTCCTGCCATTAATGCGCTTCCATTACTGAGTGCGATGAGGTTCCCACTATGGGTCAACAGTCCGCCGTTGCTCAGACTGATCACTGCTCCGATTGAAGACAAGCTGCTCCCATTGAGGGTCACGAGCGCATCGGCTGGAACGAGAGTCCCTAATCGGGCGCCGTCAATTTGAATGGCCTCGTTGGTCATGAGACTACTCATCAATGTACTAGGATCTGTCGATACGGCCGCGATGAGCGGGGCACTGGCTTCAATCAGGGAAACGTCAGGCTGAATACCTCCAGAGATATTTACCGCCGATTGCGTCGTTGTCTGGGAATCGGTAATGCTAATGACTGGATCTGGTGAGGTGCCTCTGAGTAGTCCGCCTGACGTGACCGATACGAGTGTCAGTCCATTGGTTCCACTGGTCGAGGTGACTTGACTATTTGACACGGTCAGCGTGCTCGTATTGATCTCAGCCGCTCCAGGACCGACGATTTGCACTAAATCAGTCGTTGCGATCGTGCCCTGACGGTTCGCAATGGTTCCTCCTGCATCAAGAGTTGTGAGTCTGGATGCTCGAGGCAACGTGGCCTGGCTTGGGTCACCTGGCACACTTAAAACCGGCGAACTAATGGTTCCATCATTGTTGAGACCAGCATCTAACGTGTCGGGGAGAATGATGCCATTTTTGTTCGTATTGACTAAATCTGCATTGGGTTGGTCTGGGGAGTTAAACAAGGCAGCCACAAGATAGGTGGCCTGAGCGGACAGTTGCTCTGCGACTAATTCTTGGTTCTCTTCTGAGTTGTTCGTATGTTGAGGATCTTTTTGCAAATCTTGTATCTGGCATTGTACGGCTGAGTCTTTGATGAGTTGACCAATGATACCCCGGCGTACTTCCACTTGGAAGCCTTCAAGTACGACCACAGGCTGGACTCCTGGAATCTGAGAAACGACTTCCACACTTCCCTGCATGACCTGAATGGTTTCTGTTTTCGGCTGGGGTATATGGCTGACTCTCGTGGGTGAAAATGGAGTATCTTCTTTGCTAAATCCGGTCAATATGGCTCGTGGAGCCAAAGTATGTTGGTCTCCCTCTTTTGCTGGACTCGAGACTTCCACACTAAATAAAGTCCCTGGGCTTGGGCGTAATGTGGCTGCCGGGGTTTGGACAGTCAAATCGATCTCAGCCCCTTCCTCTCCGATTGTGGAAATACAGGCTCGCCCACTAATTAATTGAATTAACCTTCCTTCGTTTGCATCTTGCTCAATAGATATTTCAGAAAATTCATCCATGCAGACCAACGCGTCTTCTCCAACCAACATACTTAGGACGGAATTTTGTCTGGTTGTGATTCGATCGCCATAGACGAGGGTCCCTTGTAAGTCGATGGGCTTTGAAGAGGATGTTTCTTCTATAGAGTTGAGCAACGCTTCTCCACCGACATTGGCGACAATGGCCACCGATCCTTTTGGGGTAGGGGATTGTGCTGTGGAATGTTCTTGCATGTGCTCTACAGGAACACACCATAACAGCAGGATAACGGCTACAATGCCAATTCTTTTATCACTTGGACAGGAAGTGCTCATCTTGTTCTACCCTCCACGGTCTTATGCCCCAAAAAAAATTCGATGTTCATCTTTCTATTCCTCTTTTTTGCTGCAGATGGTTCAATATCCGCACTGTTCTCTTGTGTTCTTTTTATTACGTCAATTGTCGTAGAAGAAGTGAATGAAAGATTTGATGAATTCGAACCTCGTCATCATGCCTTCAACAACGTTATCATTAGTATCGCTTCTGTCACGTTTGCATATGATCATTGCCAAAGAGAGAATTAAATGTCAATGAACTAGTCCATTGGAGGTATGTTTCAGATGTGCATAGATGAGCTGCACCAGCAAGTATTTTTACAGAAGGATTGTGGGCATTGATTCACTCACGATTTGAGGCAGGAGATGACGAGGGTATACGTAATTTCGCTTAATTGTGCCATTGGGGGAACTTCTATCGGTTTTGCATAATCTCTGACCATTTTTTCTTCTATCCTTCTGCCATGCCTCATGTGTTTAGCATTGAGCGGTATGACTGGAGAGAACCCTAGATCGAGAGCCATTCAGGGTTTGTCTTGTGGCCTATTAGGTGGTTTTGCCAGAGGCGAAAAAAAAAGGCTTTGGATTTGTTCGAGATTCCTATATTATTTTGCAAATTGCTGGGTAAGCCATTCATTACTCATGATTATTTGTTGTTCAGAAAGGGGCAGTCGCTCTATGGGGAAGTGCAAAATGCATGTCGATGTTCGGTGGTTCTGCGCGCTTGTTCTGGTGTCTTCCTTCTTCCTTGTTTCCTTCTGGTCATCTCCGGTGAGTGCAGGGAAGCCTGAAGCAGAAATCCTTCTCGCCCGAGCCACATTAGCCTATGAAAATGAAGAATACGAACAAGCCAAGACTTTTCTTTTGGAGGCCATCGACCAAGATCCAGATAATTCACGAGTCTTGTATTATTTAGGGCTTGTGCACTTGGCTCAGAAGCAACCCGCTCAGGCTGTGCCGTATCTGGGAAAGGGGTTGTCCATTCGACCATCAAACCTCTTTCTCCGTTATCAACTTGGGTTGGCCTATTTTGCTCTGCCTGACTACGAAAAAGCAGCCCCGCCACTATTTGAGGTGTATGAGAAACAACCAACCCTCGATAGTCTCGGGTTTTATGTCGGGTACCTTCTGTACCGGAAAAAAGATTATGAAGGAGCCTTGGCGGCTTTTGACGTAAATCAGACTCAGGATTTCGATACGCAACAGCTCACTCTTTTTTACCGAGGATTGACGCTGGGTGTTTTAGGTTTGTCAGATCAGGCCATTGAAGAGCTTGAAGAAGTGCAGCTTGAGCGTTCGGTTTCCCCAATCTCCTCTGCGGCGATTCGTATCCGGGAACGGTTGGCGGCTAAAAAGAAAGCCGATGAAACAAAACCATGGCAATTGCAAGTGAGTCTTGGCGGATTTTACGACGATAATGTGGCGATAAATCCTGATTCTTCTAGTAACGCGCCATCTGTCCCCGGTAGCACTGCCAGGGAAGCCGGTAACGACGCACTGAGAGATCTGCGTCGGCGAGACACGAAGGCCCCTGGTTTTTTGGCAGCACTTCGAGCCGATTATTCGTTCTGGCGCGAAGGTCCTTTTGAGGTTTCCGGAAACTATTCCTTTTTTCAAACTGTCAATGGCAATGGATTGAGTGAATTGAACATTCAAGACCATTTGGTGGGACTGTCTGGCTTTTACCGGGATGTGGCTTTCAAGCTACCCTATCAAATCGACCTCCAATATACGTTTGATTTCCTCTTATTAGATATGAGTAAGTTTCTGGCTCGGCATACCCCGACCTTAAGTGCGACCGTGGTTCCTCCTTCTTTCACTATTCCCAAAATTGGTTCAGTCGGAAATCTGACGTCGGTGCTGTATCGGTATCGGAATCAGACATTTTTTAAGGAAAGAGTGGGGCAAAGGAGTCAGAATCTTCGTGATGGGCAAAACAATATGATGGGCCTTCTTCATGTATTCAGATTTGCGGATGACCAAATCTTATTTCGGCTCGGTTACCAATATGATAATGAGAGCACTATAGCGAAGCAATTTTCTTACAGTGGGAACCGTTTGTTGACGGGTGGTCAATGGCTCATCCCATGGGGCGGTCTTACGCTTCGGTATGACTATGATATTCATTGGCGTGCTTATGATAAGAAGCAAACATTTGAGCTTTTCACGGACAAGGATGGGAGCCTGGTTAAGCGTAAGGATACCCAGCACACACATCTCGTGCAGCTGACAAAACCGCTTCCCTATAATCTGACGTTAACAGTGCAATACCAAGGAATTTTTAACAAGTCGAAAGTCCGGGTATACGACTATTCCAAAAATGTAGGAACGCTGATTTTGACATGGGCGTATTGAGAAGGTGAACGGAGCCACCGCCCTTGGTTGACAATAATTTCCATAAGGTCTTGGCGAACCTGGAGGAAACGGTCTCGTCATCAATACGATGCAACTTTTTTATTTCGCCCACTATCCATGTCATTTCCGCACTCAAATTCTTGGTATCTCGGTTCGGCTAAAATGATCAATATCGCATGATGAAATGAAGATCGAGAGAGCTATGATGTTTATGAATCACCACCAAAGCTGCATGCTCACAGACTCAATGATCGTTGGCGATAGCGCCAGAGGCCTAGTGTGACAATGCCGGAACCTAGGAGGAGAAGTGTCGAGGGTTCAGGTACAGCATTGGCTCCGTTCCCCGCAGCATCAATTTGAATATTATTGCGGGCGATGATTGTGATGAGGTCTTGCGTCCTCGGTTGTCGGAATTCAAGTTGAAGAAATGATAGATCGAAATTCCTTGGGTCTGGCTGTGTCAGAGGTAAGCTGTCATCTTGAAAGGTCTTGTGCGAGAAATCGTCCAATAGGGCAAGGAAGGATGTCGCTTGGAATCCGTGCAGGGATGGTCCAGAAATACTGAATGTGTCGAAGACTGTGTAATTTCCGAATGCGAAGCCTTGATTATCGATCGCGATGGTACCAGTGGTTCCAGCATAGATATCTGATCCGAGTGTGAGAGAGTAGTCAATGATGGCACCAGAATAGAGCCCTGCCGTCGGAGAGGCTGGCAAGATGTCAGAGGTCGTTGATTCAAAGGTATACGTCAGTCGGAAGAGTTCCCCTTTCACGGGCTTAAAGGTGGAGCGATGCTTGGCTTTTCCTTTAATGTTGTTGACGCTGCCTTCATAGGTAAACGTTAGAGGAACAGCCCACGTTGGTGAGGCCATGCCCATGATCATGCCGAGCCCAATGATAAGCCCAATTCGAGAATGAGTGAATGTATTCCACATGTACTGATCCTTTCCTTCCTGGTGGCCCAGTGCTGAGTCTCACAAAATGATTGTTACGATCGCTGGTTGATAGGTAAGTCGGTTGGTTGGAAGAAATCGTTGCACCAAATGTTGTGTGAGAGAATTATTTAGTTGAAGCGTCGGAATATCATCACAAAAAATGGGCTTAGTTCTTGAGACGTCAGGGTATTTGAACAGTGAAGGTTGTCGTAGCTGGTGTGTTGAGGCGATCTCATTGTTTTGGTGTATCAAGGTTGCTACAGAGCGTCATTGGAAAACTCGTCAATTGAAGTCAAAGTGAAGCCACCATGTTGAAGAAATTGCCAAAGGCTCTTCTCTATGTGTTGATGATGGGGCTATTGAGCCTATCCTGCAGCTCTCGATCGTCTGAACCTACGGTTGCTTCTGCCCCTAAGCCAGCTCCGTCTCTCACCCCTCTGCCGCAATCTCCGATCCTTCGGCTTGAGACGGCCATGCATACCCAGAGAATTTCTCAGATCGATGTCGACAAGCAGAATCGGTATCTGGTGACGGCTTCGAACGATAAAACGGTGAGGGTTTGGGACCTTCCATCAGGTCAACTACTGAAAACCTTGCGGCCTCCCATCGGCTCAGATCGAGAAGGCAAGATCTTTGCCGTTGCGATTTCACCCGATGGCGCGACTATCGCCTGTGCCGGGTGGACGGGACAATCGTGGGATGGTGTGTTTTCCATCTATCTGTTCAATCGAGTGAGTGGCGAGTTGGTCCATCGTATTTCTGGATTGAAATCATCAGTGGCCAGCTTGACGTATTCCAATGATGGACGCGTGTTAGCCGCGACACTCCATGGATCGTATGGCAAGAATGGCGTTCGACTGTATCGAGCCAAGGATTATGAGCTTATCGCGGAACATGCCAAATACGGGGCTGAAAGTTATGGGGCAGATTTTGATCAAAGTGGCAGGTTAGTGACGAGTTCTTTTGAAGGCGTCCTTCGTCTGTATAATCAAGAGTTTCAGCTTATTGCGCAAAAGAAAGTTGTTGGAGGTAGTCGTCCCGTTCAAGTGAGTTTTAGCCCCGACGGTGAAAAGATTGCTGTGGGGTTTGCGGACTCTCATCAGGTCAGTGTTGTTTCGGGAGAGGATCTTTCTTTGCTGTATTCTCCAACTACCGCTGATATATCGGAGGGGACATTCAATAGTGTTGCGTGGTCGGATAATGGCCAATCCCTTTTTGGAGCGGGAAGTGTTCGCTTAGAGGGGACCCACCCTATACGAAAATGGTCCGAGGAGGGACGAGGGTCTTCACAAGATTTCCTGACTGCCAACAATACGATTCTCAGCCTCGCGACGTTAAAAAATGGTGGCGTCGCTTTCGGTGCTGCCGGGGCTTCTTTTGGATGGATTGACGATCAGAATCTCCCCATGTTCATTAATCAAGCCGCCCTGGCTGATTTTCGTGATAATCATGAAGGTTTGTTATTGTCGTCAGATGGCTCCGTCGTACAATTTGCCTATGCGCAATTTGGAAAAGACCCTGCGCAATTTTCCATTGATACACGTGTGTTATCTGTCCCTCCTCCGACCACGACGACCCTGGTTCCTCCACGACAGAAATCTGAGAAGATACGTCTTGGGCAGTGGCTCAATAGCTTGGAGCCAACAATCAATGAGAAGCCGCTTGTCTGGGATCAGTATGAGGTGGCGAGGAGTGTGGCCATTTCTCCCGATGAAGCCGTCGTGTTGTTTGGGACGCCGTGGCATCTCCGTCTCTATGATCCTGCTGGGCAACAGATCTGGCAGACAGCTATTCCGGATAACGCCTGGGGTGTCAATATTTCCCAAGATGGCCAAGTGGTGGTGGCGAGTTTGGGTGATGGCACGATACGATGGTATCGACTGAAAGACGGTAAGGAGTTATTGGCGTTCTATCCCCACAGTGATCATGAGCGATGGATTGTTTGGACGCCATCAGGATTCTACGATGCGGCTCCTGGATCGGAAGAATTGATCGGATGGCATAAAAACTATGGAAGGGATTATGCCTCGGATTTTTTCCCCGTCGGGCGTTTTCGGTCGATTTCCTATCGACCTGATATCATTGAGAAGGTTTTGGCCACGTGGGATGAGCAAGAAGCCATTCGTTTGGCCGATGGAGCACAAGGTTCGAACGTTGTCCCGGAAGAGCGACTGCCCGACTCCATCTTGCAAGAAGTGACGACGCGTCAAGAAGAGTTAGAACAAGCCGTTGCTGAGGCAGGGGGGGAATCTATCACGACGGGTGGTGAAGCCACATCCAGGTTGTTCAAAAATTTCCCGCCGGAAGTGGTTGTTCTGATGCCTTCAACGACCATTGTCACCTCTCAACCTTTTGTGACACTCCAATATACGGTCATTACTCATCCTAAATCCCCGATGACGGATCTTGTCGTGATGATTGATGGGGAGCCCCTGACCGGGACGCGCGGCATTCAAGTTGTGGGCAATATCGTGCCTGGCCAGACTCGTCAGAAAATTCAGATTCCTATTCCCTCCCGCAATTGTACGATTTCTCTGATAGCGAAACACAGATGGGCGACAGGCCAGGCTGCCAAAATTGTGATCGAGTGGGATGAACAACTCTCGAAACCAAATTTATATGTCTTAGCCATTGGTATCGGTGATTATCCTGATGCTGCGTTACACATTCCGACAGCGGCAGCCGATGCTGAATTGTTTGCTTCTAGCGTTCAACAACAGGCCGATCGACTCTATGATCAGGTCCAGGTCAAAACCCTTGTGGATTCGTCGGCCACCAAGGAATCTATTTTAGATGGACTTGATTGGTTGCATGGACAAACCACACAAAAAGATGTGGCGATGATTTACTTTACAGGGCATTCGATTACGGATCGGGGAGGGTTCCCTTATTTTTTCACGCCGCAAAGCCAACGCGACCGTCTTCGTCAAACTGGATTATCCCTGTCAGATGTGACGAATGCCGTCATTTCTATGGCGGGGACGAGCCTCTTGTTTTTGGATTCCTGCCAAGCCAATACGCCTATTGGATCAATCGGATGTATTCAGGGGATCAATAGCGTATCGCAAGAATTGGGGAATGCCTCAAATCCTGTTGTGGCCTTTCTTGCCTCAAGCGGAACACAGCGGGCTATTTCTAATCCAACCTGGAAACATTCTTCCTTTACTACGGCACTTGCAGAGGCCCTGACTGGTCAATCGGACCAACTGAATGCTGAAATGATGACAGTGAATCGGTTAGATCTCTATGTTTCGAATCGGGTGAAAGCTCTGACGCAGGGTTATCAAAAGCCAACAACCATCAAGCCGCAAACGATTCGGGATCTTCCAATTGCCCTCCTGACGGAGGCGAAGGCCTCTTCTTCAACCTTAAACGCTATTTCTCCTCCGACGATAGCAGCAATCCAGCCTGCTCAAGAGATTTTGAGTCGTCTCCCTCCCGTGATAACGATTCTTTCTCCGTCGAATCATGAATCGTTCACCTCTTCGAATGTTTCGATTTCTTACACGGTCAGGAATCCCTCAGGGGAACCCGTCACAAATGTGATGGCGCTGATTGATGGTCGGAGAGTCCCTCAGGCACGCGGCATTCAAGTCGTGGAAGGCAAGCAACCAGATGCCGGCACACAGGAATATACCCTGACCGTCCCACCACGAGATATCTCAGTCTCCCTTATTGCCAAAAATCGGTGGGCCACCAGTGAACCGGCGACAGTTGGTCTTCAGTGGAAGGGGAGTGAAGCTCAGCCTGTGCGCAAGCCTAAGTTGAATGTACTCGCGGTTGGGATTAGTGCTTATGCCGACCCCACATTAACCTTGTCCTTTGCTGCGAAGGATGCACAAGACTTTACTGAGGTCTTGAATGTTCAAGCTGGGGGATTGTACGAAGAAGTGAATGTCACCACTCTGACCGACCAGGAGGCCACAAAGGAAAATATCTTAGACGGACTGGCCGAGCTGGATGCCGCGACGAGTTCATCAGATGTGGCCATGATCTTTCTGGCAGGTCACGGCGTGAACGACAGCGGCGGCATTTATTATTTTCTCCCGGTGAATGCTGACACGACACGCTTGCGTCGAACAGGGCTTCCATATTCCGATATCAAAAATACAGTTGCCACCTTGGCTGGAAAAACCTTGCTTTTTGTTGATTCATGCCATGCTGGTGATGTGATGGGGATGCGTCGAGGCGTTGCGGATATTAATGCCTTTGTGAATGAGTTGACGAGTGCGGAAAACGGCGCCGTGGTGTTTGCATCCTCCACCGGGAGGCAATTTGCCTTGGAGGATCCAAGCTGGGGGAATGGCGCTTTTACAAAAGCGTTAATTGAAGGTATCCAAGGAGGGGCGGATTATCGAAAAGTAGGTGCGATTACCGTCAATAGTCTCGATCTCTATTTATCTGACCGAGTCAAAGTCCTCACCAATGGGCAGCAAACACCGACCACCACCAAACCATACACGATTCAAGATTTTCCAATAGCGATCATTCGGCCTTCTCGTAAGTCTTAACTGATCGAAAACAGGGCAGAACGCTTTTTCGGAGAGCGGACAGTTTCTAAACCCGAACGGTACAGGCCTGCGTGATGGATTCTTAGTGTGGTTGGTGGAAATGCCCAAGCGCGGCATGATGGAGTTCATGCCCACAGACTTCAAAATTCCACTTTGGGCAAAAAAGTGTATTTGTCGTAAAATCAAAAAACCCTTTCAGGGTTTTCACTTGCGGGAAATTGGATTGCCCACGGGAGGCCATAAATTCGACTCCTGACTGTCCCGTACGTGCCGCCCATTCGTCATGGAGCGTATCATTATCCAAAAATACAACATGCAAGTTTGTGATTTGATGATCCTCTCGGTATTTTTCTGGCGTTCCACACCCATCAAGTATCAGCAGACTCAATGCAATGAGCCACACACGTTTTCTGGGCAAGTTTTTTAGGGCCAAGCCACGGGAGAAGAATCGTTGAAGTGGGTATTTGAAATGCTGAAACACGAGACGGCTTTCTCAATTCCTACTATTTATAAAAGATATGAAAAGGTATAAAAAAAATGATCGGTTCATCTGTCAAAGAAGTTTAAATAATGAGAATTGATCATAGAGCGCTTCAATGAAATATTTGTTGTTGCTATGATTTAACTCTCGTCTTTGTTGATTGCCGTGCCAGCTGAGTTGCATTTAATTCGATCTTGGTTGCTTTGCAAGCATTGTGATCCAACTGTGTGGGACGTGGGTGAGAGACCAGCCGAAGATAGAAGGTGTTTTGTTTGGTTTCTGGCGCTTGGGTGCTATTGTTTTAGATAGGAGCGAGGGGGCGTGGCGAATGAAATGGCCGTGAATTGTGTTTCTTGTCATACACGAAGATTGCGTCAGGCGC
This sequence comes from Nitrospirales bacterium, assembly GCA_029261255.1. Taxonomy (GTDB): domain Bacteria; phylum Nitrospirota; class Nitrospiria; order Nitrospirales; family UBA8639; genus Nitrospira_E. Next base: position 10,452 of record JAJDBQ010000133.1, on the reverse strand, counting down.
TTTGTGATTAGATCGTGAAATGGAGGTTTTATCGTATGGCTAAATTTGAGATTCTTCCAGGTTTAACATTTGTTGATCGATCAGGGTGGGGTGCGAAGAGCACTTTCCCGCGAATGGGACATCGTGTGCCTCGGAGTAAACGAACGCATGTGATCATCCATCACACGGTGGTATCGGATGCCAATGATACGTCGCCCATATTGTGGGAAACCTTGCCTGAAGTGTATCGGAATATGCGGCGGTTACAGACGATTCGTCCTGATCTGGGGAATGACGTGCCCTACAGTTTTCTTGTCTATTTGATGGCGAAAAAAAATGCAATGGTGATTTGTGAAGGTCGGGGAGAAGATCGTTCTGGCGCCCATACAAAAGGGCACAACACCGCAGGTATCGGAATTGCCTTAGCCGGGAATTTTCACGAAGATGATGTGCCCGGGATTGAGGTGGCTAAACGCATGTACTTACTTTCTGGATTTTTAGGATGGCTGAGATATGCTCCGAGCCATCCTGATTATGGCACGTTTTCAGCGATGAAAAATCTTGGCTCAATGCGTCCTGTTGATCGGGAAGTTTATGTGCATCAGGACTTTAAGGCCACGGCCTGTCCAGGGAAACGAGCGCTTCCTCATCTCTCTCAATTGGCGTTTGTTCACCCCAATGCCTTCTAAGTTGGCACTCCTAGTCATGGCTGTTGTGGGTTTCACTCTTTTAGGGAGCTGGCCATATCTAGCTTGGAGTGAGGCCGACGGTCCGGATTATTGGGCGCTGCAAGGTGTATCACATGATGATCATCTCAATTTAAGAAAAGGGCCGTCAGTGAAATTTTCAGTCGTTGCACAGATTCCTTCCGGATTTGCGCATCTTGAGAATCTCGGATGCAGCCCTGCTTTTAGGATCACGGACTGGGAGCGTTTTTCAAAATACGAACGTGATGTTGCTGTTTCCTTACGATGGTGTCGTGTGCGGTTTCACGATCATATGGGCTGGGTTAAAGGCTCATATCTTCAAGAAGGTCTCCCTCCGAAAGACTCCTTCCAGTAGACTCGCAGAATCCATAGACCTTTTCTTATTTGATTTCACACAAACAGAAGTGAGAGAGGCGATGACGAAACTATTCTTCTTTGGAATGCTTTATGTCTTGGGGATTGCGTGTGGTGGTGGTGTCGTATGGGCACATCCCGAAAATCCTCTTTCGTTAACCTATTTGGGACGAGTGGATCTGAGAGATCATGGTCAGGGTCCGAAGGAGCCTTCGGGAGTGACCAGGGGACCTTCCGTCAATGGTCGATCTCAGCTGTGGATTGTGAGCGATGATTCAAAAATTATCTTTACGTTTGTTGAGGATAATCATCAGAAAAAGAATTTGACTTTTTCTCTTGCTCATCAGCATTCCTTGCCAGTTAAAGGACTAGAAGGCATCAGCATGAATTCCTCAGGACAGGCTTTGGTGGTGAAGGAAGAAACGAATACCCTCGTCAGAGTGCGCCAGGATACGTTTGAAGAGGTCGAGCGGGTTCGTTTGACTCAGATGGCCGGGTTTGAAAAGCTCGCGCAGCATTTTGTCGATTCTGGCAAGAATAAAGGTCTGGAAGGTATTACGTGGAATTCCAAGTCGAAGACATTTTTTGTGGTGAAAGAAGGTCTCCCTCCGGTGTTGATCGAAATCCAAAATGATTTGCAGGGCATTCTTAACCATTGGATCCTTGAAGCAGAACAGGGGTTTACTGTTTCTGGGCTGTCTCAAGAACGGCTTGATCTGTCAGGCCTGTGTTATGACTCTCATCGGGATAAATTGTGGTTGGTCAGTGACAAAGGGCAACACCTTTTTCTGTACAACTACCATACTCACTTGGTGGAACAACGGATTCCTCTGGGGTATCGAAAAAGTAAGAAGGGGATTGGAGCTTATCGGGAGATTGTTAAAGCCGAAGGAGTGACGATTTCAGAGGATGGTGGCACACTTTATGTGGTGAGTGACAAGGAAGCCCGTCTTTATGTGTACGCCATTCGAGAATAGTTTCGTTCATTGTGGAAAATTTTTGATTCCTCATGTGAAGTGTTTGTTCTTGAATGGAAGATAAATCAGAGTCAATCATAGAAAAGTCCTCAACCTCTTCCTTCATTGCCAACGAGTCAGAATCTCAGATCTCATCCTGCTTTTAATGACATAGTTTAAAGCATCATAAAGATGAGAGTGGTTATGACTCTTTGGCTTTCCAGAAGAAGACAACGGCCATGCGTTTTGAGGCGAGTGTGTGATCCCACCCAAAATAGCCTGTGGCTGAATGGATCAAATCGGACTTGTAGGCCACGAGGCGATTAAAGACATAGGGTGCTTCGAGAATTTCATTGAACATGGTGGGGTCCATGTCCCGAGATAAGCCAGACACATCACTAAGACTTTCAAATTCCTTGGGGCAATAGTTGCCATCCGGAGTTTCTCCTGGTAGATGCAGCCGGTAAAACGAAGTGCCAGCATGTGTGGTGGGGGGACTTGGGTGGAGATATAAGACTGCCGCGTAATCACAAATTTTGGCCGAATCCACATGGGGTCGCGCCACGCCTTCTGATCCGCCACAAATCTGTATATGATTATGTCCTGAAACTCCTGCTTCAGAATCAGTTTGTGGTACGAGCTTGGGGATGTTCAGATTTTTTTTCACGCAGTCCTCGACGACTTGGGCTTCATCCTTGGTTAACGCGCCAGGTGCACGCATGCCGGGCCAAGGTTCGGGCCGCCAGGGAGAGCCTAGGATCCAAGAGCTTTGGTCGATGCAACGTTGGGCTATTTCCAGTGCATTGGGTAGCACGTTATCTTGTATCCAATAATCTTTACCTAGGATTAGCTCACGATAGGGAAGGAGACTCATCGGGTATACGCTGCCTTGATGAATAATATGAAATGAATGTACGGAGGCTTACAAGGCGACAATAAAGCTCGAGTAGACAATGGTCAAGTGATGGGAGTCGCTCAACAGGCGATGCGGTTTTTTACTTAAAATGGTAGAGTGCTTAAGCTAGGCAGGCGTTGTTTCAGAAGAGCAGAGGAATCTCACAGGAATCTCGAATGTCACAATCTATGATGAATACGATTGACCAACAGGTCACGGATGCGATGCCCAAGGTGAACATTGACGAATGGTCACGCCAATATTGGGAGCAAGGGGAATTTTTAGCGTTAGAGCGTCTGTTGCCACAGTCTCTCATTGAGCAGTTGATGCGGGAAGTTGAGGATGTTCGCCCCAAGATCAATCGCAACTTTATTCCCAAACATAAAAAAGGTGGGAGTGTCAGCTATTATCTGCTACAGGAGTCGGCGCCTGCGATGTTGGAGTTGTATCAGCATCAAGGGTTGATCGACGTGCTGAGTCAACTGGCGGGAGTGCCGCTGCTCCTGTGTCCAGATGAAGATCCCCATGCCTGCGCGCTCTATTTTTACACCGAACCCGGTGATCATATTGGGTATCACTACGATACTTCGTACTATAAAGGTGCACGCTATACGGTGTTAATTGGTCTGCGCGATCAGTCGAGCAGCCAGTTACTGTGTCGGCTTCATACGAAGGATGCAGATCGAGAAATCCAAGAGCTTTCCTTGGCTACAGAGCCTGGCACTTTCATTTATTTTAATGGTGATAAATTGCACCATGCGGTGAGCCCACTTGCGGAGGATGAAGAACGGATTGTTTTGACGTTACAATATGTGACAGATCCAGCGATGAGTTTTACTCACCGGTGGTTTTCGAATATGAAAGATGCGGTAGGATATTTCGGTTGGTCAGCTCTATTACGTCGGCCTAACCGGAAGTAGGTGGTTCATCTCCGAGGGTTGCGTCAGATGCTGCACCGATCACCACGACAGTTGTATTGTCCTCACCCCCTAAGCGATTAGCCGTTTTCACGAACGTGTGCGTCATCTGTTCGAGGTTTGAGGCCTCTCTTTTCATGAGATTTTCAATTTCTGGGTCGCTGAGCATTTTCGTCAGCCCATCTGAACAGAGTAGCAGAAGGTCTGATGGTTCGAGCGAATAGGTTTTTACGGTGGGAAGTGCTTGTGTTTCGATGCCAAGGCCTCTGGTGACGACATGTCGAAGTGGGTGCGTCTTCACCTGTTCTGGAGTAATGAGCTTGAGATCTAATCGTTCTTCCATCAGGGAATGATCTTTAGTCCAAAGCGATAGGATTTGATCTCTAAAAGCATACGCTCGACTATCGCCGGCATGGGCAATCACGGCTTGGTGTTGATCGGCGTCGCGCGTCATGGCAACGGCCACGACCGTCGTTCCCATCCCTTTGATCTCAGAATTGTGACTGGCTTTTTCACGAATGAGGGTATTAGCCCATTCGAGTGCCTCGATCAATAGTTTTTCTAAGGCAGGAGCTGTAATAGGGTCTGACGGATTGGACCTTACTTTATTCCTGATATATTCAGGAATCGTGTCGACAGCAATTTGAGCAGCAACCTCGCCACCGGCATGCCCACCCATACCATCGGCTAAGACCCAGAGTTGGTGTTCATTCGTGACGGAAAAGGCATCTTGATTCATTTTTCGGACTCGACCGATATCGGTGAGCCCCGCACCTCTCCATGATGGTGATGTGTTCATGAGGCGATGGCGATCGATTCTGGTGGACCATAGTGCCGGGCCATTCGGTCACAGATCAGGTCGGCTAAGGGTTCCAAATTTTTACAATCGGCTTCGTTGTAATCAAGTAATAATTGTCGAGAGGCCCTATTCCCGTTTTGCCATTCGCTCCAAAGGCGAACCGCGTCCCATCCGGTGAGGCCGTCGATGGCTGCCGTCCGATCACAACCAATTTCATGTTCGATCGCTTTTAAGCCACCTTTAAAGCCAAGACGTCGTGCTGCAAAGCACAGGTCTAGATGTGGTTGATCGACGATCAAACGAGGATAGGTGGATTTTAGAAATGGGATATCGAACCCTGAGCCAAAGAACGTCACCAATAAATCGTACGAAGCCAGTTCCTCTTGTAAGCGATCTTCCGAAAGATTCTCTCCCTGAATCAGCGCGGCCATCTGTCCTCGACCATAGATGCCCACGACGGTAATTTCCCCATCAGGGGCGGGAAGACCATTGGTTTCAATATCTAAAAATGCGGTATTGGTCCGAAGGTGAGGATAGAGTCGCCAATGATCTCGTGTTTTTAACGTTTCAGCAAAATAACGGGAATTGCGATGGCCCCATTGGGTTGTGGCTTCCTGCAGTATTGTATCATAGAGCGATTTTCGCGCGGCAGAAATATGAGGAATCGTCGATTCTTGGAGAAAGATATCCCAACTGGTTATGCCACTCTCCCAGAGAAGCCGTTCTGTGGCTTCGCCGATCCCTTGTAGAAAAATGAAGGTAGACAACAACATAAAGTGACACTGATGCAAGCTGTCTATTCTAGCCTTGATTTCATCAGGAGGACAAGCTACATTCGACAGTCATCGTATTCTGTTTGACGAGTTTAATGGAAAAAGAGGAACTATGGAATTTCAAACACATAAAATTAAAATAACCATTGGCGGGATTCAGTTGCTCGCCGAGTTGAAACCGAACCGAACAGCCCAGGCCATTGTCGATGCCCTTCCCATCTCAGCGGCGGTTAATCAATGGGGTGAAGAATTCTATTGTAAGGTCCCAGGTGTCAAAGACTATCGAGAAACTGCCAAAAATCAGGTAAAAGTTGGCGATGTGGCTTTTTGGGGCAATGGGGAAATGTTGGCAGTCTTTTTTGGACGGACGCCTATGAGCTTGGGTGAGGATCCTGTCCCAGCAGATCGGGTGAATGTGATTGGTAAAATAGAAGGCGATGCAAAGGTATTGCAACAGGCGGCAGGTGCTACCACCATGCAGGTTGAATTACTTCCAGAAGGGGCGTGATGCGACTCAACACTAAACGTATTCATCAAATGGCTGCCACAGTGGTGGAGCGTTTGGTTGCTCAGGGTCTCTTGAAGATTCAAGGGAAACCAGAATCTGTTATTCAACAATTGGAAGCGGTCATTACAAAAGAATTAGAAGTGGAAGATCGACTGAATGCAGATGTTCGGGAAATGTTGAAACAGTTTGAACAAGAATTTACAGAGGGGCGCGCTGATTATCAAAAGATGTTTTCAATGGTGAAGAAAAAACTCATTAAAGAACGTGACATTATTTTATAGAAATGCTGTGCCAACTAGGAGAACGGTAGGGAGCGAAAAAGAAAAACCTCTTTTCTACTCTCCCGCTTCTCACTCTTCACTTCTCACTAGGTTGCCCTAAGAATTAATTATGGCCTTACTTCTCAGTGATGAAAAGCAAATGCATTTGTCCCATGTGATAGTGGGAAGTTTCAAAAGCATGGCAGAAGCCAGTGTGGTCGGAGATGAAGCGAACGCTCGGCGTGAAGTCAAAAAAGTCATTGCCGAGCATGTGAAGGTCGAAGCAGAGCTGGAGCAAAAGGTTCAGAAGCGGTTGGAATCCTATTCTCGCCAGGCTCCCGAAGGTTCCCAAGAATGGGAGGTGCTCTACCGGAAAACCTACGAAGAAGAATTGCGCAAGCGAAAGCTCGAGTAATTCTCTCTCCTCACTCCTCGGTTATTCGTTTCCCCCATCATCTTATCTATCGTGGACATCTTTGCGAGTTGACCTCTGTCATCTCTAGCTCTCGGTCAGGGGGCATGGTATGGTTTGCACGCGTAATATCCTGTGAGATGGAGTAAGTCACCGCTAGTTTCGTCATGATTAAAGATCAAAAAACAATCGACGCAATTGGGGCCGCGTGTCTGTCTGTTTTACCAGGGATGGGGCATTTGTATTTAGGTGCGAAACGTGCTCAAGTTTTTTTGGTGTGCGGGATTGCGCTGCTTGTGATCGCCAAATTTTTCTGGCCAATGGGGTGGTTGTTTTATATTCAACTGGCTATTTTTTCAGGGGTCGATGCTTTTTCTTTTGGGAAGCGTGGGCGAGGGCTCTTTTAATTTCAGCTGAAGGAAATAGAGTTGTGATGCGCATAAAACAGACCATGGTATGGATGTTCGTCTTTAGCGTTGTTGGGTTATGGACGGCTGCGTTACCGGTGGGTGGTTCCGAAGAGGGCGCGGTTGAGCTCTATGTGACCGATGCTCTGACCTTTCCGAGTAAGCCTGTGCAATTACAAGCACGCCTGACCAAACATCTACCAGAAGGTGAACAGGGGTTGGAAGAAGAGCCCGTTGAATTTTCGCTTCAAGGGCATGTCCTAGGGACGGCAACGACAGATGATGAAGGCTGGGCACGGTTAGAGTTTGCTCCGAAAATGCGAGGGAATTTATCTTTGAGTGCTAAGTGGGCAACCACAGCCAAAGCTGATGTAGTGCATGGACGAGGTGTCGTGCTGTCCTGGGAGCGTCGGCGTCCGATTTTACTTATTGATTTGGCCGTGCTCGTAGAAGGGCTCCTTGAAGCCAATGTTCCTCAGCCTGAAGGTTTTCCGGATACTGGTTTGATTCTTGGCCAGGCATCTGAGGCGGCACCGGCAGAGTTAAGTAAATTGGCAAAATTCTATTATAATCTTGTGTATTTGGATCGAACGGGCACCGGTCGTCTAGAAGCTATCCAAACGTGGCTTAGAGCTCAGGAGTTTCCACCGGGGATGATCAAAATTCTTCCTCAAAGTACTACGTCGTTACCCGATCTGTTAGTAAGTCTCAAGGAGGAAGGCTGGGAAAATGTGAGCGGAGGTATAGGCCGAACGTCTGATTTCGCCAACGTGTTAGTCAAAAACCGTTTGAAAACGATTATATTGCCGCTTCCGGATTACGATGAACAGTTTCCCCGTCGAGCCATTGTATTGAATGATTGGTCTCGTGTTCGGCGACACCTGTAATTAGGGATGAACGTGAAGAGTCAGAAGACGTCTATCAAAGCAGCACGGCCGAAAACACGGTTTGTCTGTCAAGAATGTGGATATCAGGGACTGCGTTGGAGTGGGCGTTGTCCGGAATGCGCTGAATGGAACTCGTTACGAGAGGAAGTTCAGCGAGATGAGTCCGTGATGAAGCAACGGACTGTTTCCGGTGGCATCCCAGAAGCGGTACCTATAGGCGCCATTACGCAAACAGCAGAATTTCGTTTGCAATCCGGGATCGAAGAATTGAACCGTGTGTTGGGTGGTGGTGTGGTCCCTGGATCAGTGGTGCTCATTGGTGGAGATCCTGGTATTGGGAAGACGACATTATTGTTGCAGACACTGAATTCGCTAGAGAAAACAGGAGAGGTTGGCTTATATGTTTCGGGTGAAGAATCTCCACAGCAAATTAAAATGCGTGCCGATCGCCTGGGTATTCACTCACCCAATCTCTATGTGGTGGCCGCCACAGCACTCGATGAAATTTTTCGCGTAGCTGAAACGGTGAATCCGCGAGTGCTCGTTGTGGATTCTATCCAAACCGTGTTCTCCAATGAGCTTACGTCAGCGCCAGGCAGTGTGAGCCAGGTTCAAGAAATTGGCTGCCAACTCATGTGGTACGCCAAGCGGACGAATGTGCCCGTGTTTATTATTGGGCATGTCACGAAAGAAGGCGTGATCGCAGGTCCACGTTTATTGGAACACATTGTCGATACGGTGTTGTATTTCGAAGGAGATAAAGGACAAAGCTATCGCATCCTTCGTGCCGTGAAGAATCGATTTGGCCCGACAAATGAGATCGGTGTGTTTGAAATGAAGGATGAAGGGCTCATCGAAGTCGACAACCCCTCAGCGATGTTTTTGACTGGACGCATCGGGACCAGTGCGGGGTCGATCGTCGTTTCGAGCGTGGAAGGTTCGCGTCCATTATTAGTAGAACTGCAAGCGCTTGTGGCGGAGACGACCTATCCGATGCCAAAGCGGATGGCCAAGGGTGTGGAGGGCAATCGTGTGACCCTTTTGTTAGCCGTGATGGAAAAACGGTTAGGACTGCATTTTTCTGGTCATGATGTCTATATTAATGTTGTTGGTGGTTTACGGATTGATGAACCCACTGTTGATGTAGGAATTGTCTGTGCTGTGTTATCAAGCTTTCGCGATATAGGATTGGATCCACGGCTGGCTGTCATGGGGGAAGTGGGGTTAGGTGGTGAAGTCCGACCTGTGCAGCATGCCGACCTTCGCATCCGTGAAGCCATGAAATTGGGATTTACGCGTTGTGTGGTGCCCGCTCCAAATTTAGAGCAATGGAAGCCGATTGAAGGGATTGAGGTTGTGGGAATTAAGGAGATTGGGGAAATCTGGGATGTTGTCTCTGCCCCTGTCGCGTAACTTCATGCCATTGAACATTGTAAGGAGTAGCGGAGGTACGCTCTGGCTGAAAAGTCTCGGTGTGGCCTTTTGCCTTTTGATGGCAGGCTGTGTGGGTATGCACCAAGGGTCCTTTACTTCAGTTCCCGATGATCAGAGCGAGCGAGTGCTTGAGTCATTGCGTCTGAAAGAAGCGGCCATTCGTCAGTTACGTGGCCTCTTTCAGGCATCCGTGTCGGGTGCTGGTATTCCATTCTCTCAACGGTTTAATGGGATGATGTCGTACGATAGCCCTGATCGGGTGCATTTACGAGGGTTTTTACGATTCGGCGTGCCACTGATGGATTTTCATCGCGATGGCAATTCCTACCAGTTGTCTTTTCCGGCTGAGAACGAAGTCATTACGGGACAGGTGAATGGGCCCTCGACTCAGACGCAGTGGGATCAGACGGTTCAGTTGAGTGTTCGAGCACTGGATGCTGTCTTAGGGAAAATTTCCGGCTTGTCTCAAGGAGAGATTCGAGTCTTGAAAGGCGAGACGCATTATCGCCTTGATATGGCTGATCGTCAAGAAACTGATCACGCGACGCAACAAGAGTTTCTCGTTCGTGCCTGGGTGGACGCTCAAACATTGGCGCTGACCGAAATAGAATATCGACAAGCGACAGATGATGAAGTGTTGGTCTCTGTGCAGTGCGAAGATTATCGTTCTGTCAATGAATCGGGCGTTTCAGATCAAGACTCTATTCAATTACCCTTTGTGGTCACCGCGACCGATCATCGTTCAAATGGCGGATCAATTACTCTGACATTCCAAGAATTTGTGCTAAACGCAGCCTAGATTATGATCGCGATGTGGAAGCATGAGCGTTCGCCTAGACTCACAAAGACAGACGCGCAATGATTTTTCTAGCACTAGAATCAGCGACCTCTCGCCCAAGCGTGGCGATCTTTGAAAACCAGAAACTTCTAGGCTTTCTGGAATGTGACTCTAGTCGTTCTCTTACCCCGCAGATTATTCCGACCATTCATCAGCTTCTTGCTAGTGCGTCATTAACCGTATCGGATCTTCAAGGCCTCGCGATTTCTATTGGGCCTGGAACATTTACTGGTTTGCGGGTTGGTTTGGCCACGATGACGGCGTTCCGGTTTGCCTTGGGTATTCCATTGGTCGGTGTGTCGACTCTCGAAGGCTTGGCATGGAAT
>JAJDBQ010000132.1 GCA_029261255.1 Nitrospirales bacterium | reverse complement strand
CCAACCTGGTGGCATGTGCCAGGCATTACCCCCTTAATCTGGACAAAAGATCCTATTAACATGGATGCCTACAAGACCACTGACGTCAAAGAAATACGACTCAAGCCTGGAGAATACCGGTTTGGGACATTCACCTTTGATTTTTTATTCAAAGTGACCTTATCCGGCACTTTGGAGTTTGCTAAAACGCTCGATCAATGTGTCAATGGACGGGGTTCAGGAAAATTGACCATTCATTGCAGCCATACGCAACCCTATCCTCAAGACCCAGACTATCCAAAATAAAACAGACACAAAGGCTTAACATGTCGAATTCTATACAAGATTGGGTTGACGCTCTCGAGGACGTCGACGACGCAACGCGAGAAGAAGCAGCCAAGGCCCTTGCCGAACAAGGAAACCCCAAAACCTTAGAGCCTTTGCTGACGGCTTTGGAAGATGACTATTGGTCCGTGCGAAGCCATGTGGGTTGGGGCCTCGCCAAAATCGGAGGCGAAAAAAGTATTGACGGCCTCATCACGCTCTTTAATGACAGCATGATGGAAGTTCAGGCCGAGGCGGTTCAAGCCATGGCTTCCATGGGCAAAGAAGTTGTCCCGAAGCTACTGATAAGCCTCAAAGACAAGCGGTGGCGAGTACGAGAGCAAGCGGCGAAAACACTTGGAGAGCTTCACGATCCTGAAGCCGTCAAAGGCCTGATACTGGTTTGCCGAGACCGCGATGGGGCTGTGAAAAGTGCCGCAGCTGAGGCACTTGGAAGAATCGGTGACCCACAAGGCATTCCCACACTCATAAAGCTTTTCAAAGATACATCGAAAATTGTTCGTGAAACGGCTGGAACAGCCTTAATGTATATCGGAGCTCCCTCTGTTGATGCTCTACTAGAAACACTCAAAGATCCTCATTTCGTTGTGCGATGTCATGGAGTTCGTGCGCTAGGAGGAATGACGACAGACTATCAGATGGGAAAAGTGTGGGTGCGAGAAACTCGTGTCGTCGAGGCCCTCATTGCGATGATCAAAGACCCTGATCGAGCCGTCCGAGAGGATGCCACCATTGCCTTAGGCAATATTGGCGACCCTTTGTCCATCGATGCCCTCATGGAAGCCATGAAGGACGGGACTGTGAAACGACACGCCATTGCCTCGTTAGGCATGATTGGGGACCCTCGAGCCTTTCAGCCAGTCTTAGATGCCTTGAGAGGAAAAGGTATTCATCAAGACGGGAAACCTATGCCAGGCTGCATTATCAGCGAGGATCTCTTGATTAAAGAAGCGGCCGCCACTGCGCTAGGTCATTTCCGCCATCCTAAAGTCATTCCGGATCTTATCCTGTTGCTCAAAGATTTAGTCCTTCGTGATTATGCATCAAATTCATTAGTGATGATTGGTGATACCGCCATCGAACCTCTCGTCTCCTTCCTCCATGATCCAGATCTTTCCAAAGTTCAGAAGGAAAGCGAACGAGTGTTGGCATTCGCCACGACACGCATGACCGCATCTGGAGCCCTCAAAAAAGTCGTATTAGATACGCTAGATAAACTGGGATGGGAGCCAACCGACAGTAAGAGCAAAGAAACTCGAGAAATTGAGTACACTGATACAACGAACGTTCTCGGAGAAGGAGGGGAAGGCCGCTTTGGGAAAAGCGGGGATATTGCTAAATCAGCGAAAGCTAATAAAATCGAACGGTAGCCCTTCAAAGAAGTGAGAAGTGAAAAGTAAGGAGTGAGAAGAAGAAGAGGGGAAAACACCCAATTCGCTTATTCGCTCCATTTATACTTTCAACTTCTCACTTTTCATTTGTTAGGGTTTTTGGAAGTGTAAAATCCCCCAGGTCAAATGCCCAGCCTTTCCAGCATCAACCCAGTGCTGTAAACCAACTTTCATATTCGCAAGATAGTCTTCAGCACACACTCGAATCAGATTGTTATGTTGAGCCACGAGTTCTTGCAGCACTCGTCCGTAGTGCGCTGGTAAATTTTTTGATAAATCCAAAATCTCTAATTCTTTCAATCCAAAATCTTTGGCCATTTTTTGATAATGCTCAATAGACCCCAAAGAATCTAAATGGATACGATCAAGAATCGGTTGCAAAACATTTTTAGGACACTTCGCACTTTGCATAGGATCGGTGAAAATGAACTGGCCGCCTTTGGCTAGCACCCTGGAAACTTCTTCAAAAACTTTCTTGCGATCACCGCTATGCAAAATGGCATCTTGAGACCAGACCAAATCAACACTCCCATCGGGGAGTGGAATATCTTCAAAGCTACCATCAATAACATTGATGGCTAGACTGATGCCCTCTTTCTGATTGAGTTCCCGATTCCGAGTATTTTGGGTTTCGCTTAAATTCAGACAACCCACCTGGCACCCATATTTTTTCACGAGATAACGGGCTGAACCTCCATACCCTGATCCAATATCCAATACCCGTGTTTTGGAATCAAGATTCTTGACAGATGAGGCAATACTTTCAACCGTCCTTCGACTTGCCTCAACAATCGGATCGCTGTCAGACTCGTAGAGTCCAATGTGGATATCTTCGCCCCCCCAAATCGTGGCATAAAACCGATCGGCATCTGAGCTATTATAATATTCACGAGCGATATCAACTGCCGCTGAGTATTCTTGACTCCCTGCATTACCGACAGCAGAACCGGAACGCTCCTCATTTTTATAGAGCTTTTCAGCCACATGAACGTAAAAGTCAGGATCTTCGACCTTATGGGTTTCTTGGAAATCGCCATAGGTTTTTACCTGTTGAAAGCCCACTTCATTCATGAGCCGTCGTGTATATTCTTTTCGTAGTGGGTACATATTGAGATGAAAGACTTCCTTGTCAGCAAACGTATAGCGGAATCTGGCCAGCCCTTCATCCACGTATTCAGGCTCTGCACTGACGTTATCTCCGCAATAATAATAGACATGCTTCGAGGTAAACCCATTATCTAAAATGCCGTCATAATTGCGTTGATCCAGTATAAGTACCCCATCATGCCTCAAGGCGGTGTAAAATTCGGCTAAAGCTTTTCGCCGATCTTGCTCGGCAAAAAGATGTGTCAGTGAATTACCTAGGCAAATGACAGCATCGTATTTATTGTGGATGTCACGACTCAGCCAGCGCCAGTCGGCATGGACGGTCTTCATGATAAAGCCAGCTTTCCGCGCATTTTCAAAGGCTCTCGCTAACATTTCTGGACTACCATCCGCACTGGTTACATCAAACCCCGCTCGCATAAGTCGAATGGAATGAAACCCTGTTCCCGTCGCGACATCTAAAATACGCTTAACACCACGATCCTTCAAAATCCTGATAAAAAAGTCACCTTCACTCGAAGCACGAGCGTCCCAGTCAATTAAATCGTCCCATTTTTGAACAAAACTATGGACATATTCCTCTTTGTACAAATCTGTCTTTCGTTTAGCGATAGGATTATCGCCATATGCTTGTTTCTTGCCCATGGGAACAACCTCCTAAGGGACGCTGCCATCTCCTCCCCCTGAGAAGCGGGGTACGTTGAGGAAAAGAACAACTATTGTGTTGACTGGGGAAGGCTAAAGAAACGCGGGGGCATACCCGGCAGATCCTTACCTTTCCTTAAGACCAGGAAATAAAAAAGGCCTCCGAACTTCTCATGCGAGCGTTTGAAAGGCCCTATTGCTTAACGAAGAGGTCTAGAATCTAACCCTTTAAACTCATCAGAGCAACCCCTTTCGCGGAATAAGTCCTTTCAAAAACCTTAAAAAGCATCCTGAATGCGTAAATTACCTAATAACATATACCCACCCAAGACTACCGCCACTCATGTCACAGAAATAATGAGCAGATCCTTCCACAATCCAGGATATGAAGACGGCTTCGTCTTTCATTTCAATGGCCGATATATCGTCTTGGGAATCCAGCTTGAGCATCTGATGGGCTAGTCCATCCAGCAAGACCACAAACTTTTCCGGCCTTCGTCGCTCTTCGGCTGAGTAGGCATGCAGCGCATGCGTACTTCTTGTGCGTGAGAACGGAAAACTGGCGACCTGCCTATGCGAAGCCGCTTCGGCAGGCATGGAACCGCTAGCCTGTCAGCCGTAGCCTTGGCCGCTTGCTCGCCAAAGCTGGCTTCAGCGGCGAGCGCGAAGGCTGGCGGGTTTTTCAACCGACCCACCCATGTTCCTTGTCCATGATTGTTAATTATGGTACGGCTATGCCTCCCCATATAGATGGTATCTTTCCATGAACCCTCTCAAATCTACCACGCTAGTTTTTAACATCTCCTGCGCCCTGGCATTTCTGTTCCTTTTGTGGGGCGGACTTGCTCCAGATCATTTAGCCAAGACCACCGGATCCCTCCAGTCATCTCTCCTAGATACGTTTGGCTGGCTCTACGTCATTTCGGCGTCGGGATTTTTGCTTGCCGCACTCTGCCTCATATTTTCTCGTTACGGCGATATACTCCTGGGCCCTGACGGAACCGAACCAGAATTTAACCTCTTCACGTGGTTTGCCATGCTGTTCTGCGCGGGCATGGGAATCGGGTTGGTTTTTTGGGGAGTCGCCGAGCCCACATCCCATTTCCATACACCGCCTATGGGTGAAGGTGGAACCACCGAGGCTGCTCGACTCGCACTTCAATACTCATTTTTCCATTGGGGCCTGCACCCGTGGGGTATTTATACGATGGTGGGCCTGGCACTCGCGTACTTTCAATTTCGTCGAGGAACACCAGGCCTGTTTAGCCTTGCCTGCCAACCCGTGTTAGGCAAGCATTCCACTGGATCTTTGGGCACTGCAGTGGATGTCATAGCGGTGTTCGCGACTGTTTTTGGAGTCGCCACGTCGTTAGGGTTTGGCGCGGTGCAAATCAGCGGAGGCCTTTCCTATGTCTTTGGCATCCCTAATACGCTGAGCACCCAATTGACGTTGATCGGCATCGTGACCATCTTGTTCATGCTCTCAGCCCAAACAGGCTTACATCGGGGCATCAAATACCTTAGCAATCTGAATATGATTCTTGCGCTCTCCCTACTTTCCTTTTTGCTGTTTTTGGGCCCGACGCATTTCATTATGACCGTCTTGCCATCCACCTTTGGCCACTACCTCCAAAATCTCCCAACAATGAGCCTGAACCTAGGTCCATTTAGCGATTCCACGTGGATTCACGACTGGACCCTCTTTTACTGGGCCTGGTGGATTGCCTGGGCTCCATTTGTCGGCACCTTCATCGCCAGAATTTCGAAAGGTCGAACAGTGCGTCAATTTGTGCTCGGCGTGTTGCTCGTCCCCACCCTCTTTTGTGCCTTCTGGTTTACCGTCTTCGGCGGAACGGGGATTGCTTTAGAACTGTTTCAAGACGTTGACTTGAAAGCCGTCATGGAAAATCAAGGCGTCGAAGTCTTGCTCTTTACTGTGTTAGAGCAGTACCCCATGGGCACGCTCATGTCCCTCATCGCCATCTTTCTCATCGGCACCTTCTTCATCACTTCAGCTGACTCAGCCACGTTCGTACTCGGCACACTCACCACCAATGGCAGCCTCAATCCGCCAAACCATATCAAATTCACGTGGGGCGTCATTCAATCCCTCTCCGCTGCCATTCTCCTCTGGTCTGGAGGATTGAAAGGCCTCCAAACTGGCGCCATCCTCGCTGCCTTCCCCTTCGTTTTCGTCATCATCATTCTCATCATTTCCCTCCTGAAATCATTTAAAGAAGAAGTGCGAAGATAGGCTTTACCCGATTATCTTAATTCTACAAACTGGTAAATATTTATATTTGCGATAGTTGCCGGGATTTGTTCAGGCAGCTGATCTACTTTTCGTTCGGAAATGTAGACAAAACCATTGACGCCCCAACCGGTCTCCCCGATTAGGCTGACGCACGAATATTGAGAGCCGATCGACAGACGTCGGTTGTTGCAAAAAGTGGTTATAGAATCTATGAAAAGTTGATTTCATTCAATAAAAGGTGTGATGGTGTTAGCATAATTAGGGAAAAGAAAATTTCACATTGTATTGCGAAACGTTAATGATCGAACCTGAAGGCCCTGAGAATCCACCTAATCAGAAGATGAGGCACAGGCCCATCTATGTAAGTGGAGGCGTGAAAGCAGACCTCGTAAAGTATTTGGGAATCAAACCCTATGACCTCGATAAACACCAATTTAGTATGTTGAGAAAGTCCTTTAACAATAAAAATATTTGGTTTAATTCGGCTTTGGGAGAAACCCGTTGAGGAATTGTCATATCAAAATTAATACAGCTTGCAATAGATCAAAAGCCCCTAAGCCTGGAATATTATGAAACGATAGCAATATATTTGGTGCTTTTGTCATAATTGTATTTTGGTTATTACGTAAATATGAAAGACGTGAAGAAAAGAAAGAATTGATCGAAAATATTGCTAACTGGTTCGAACGAAATCCAAAGAAAATATACCTGTAACGCCAAAAAAAGAGATGAAGAAATGAAATTAGACTCGCTTCCAACGGAATTTAGACCATACAAACAGCTAGAGATTGCAGCTAACAAAATAGTTGGCGGTGTTGCATTATTATCTGTAAGCGACTTTATTCCAGTCTTAATTGGAAAAGGCGAAGGTCCTGAGATTTGGGTTTCTATTCCTGCCGACCAGAAAGGTAGAGAATGGCAGCCATTAGTCAGAAAAAATAGCTCTTTACATGAATCAATTAATGTCGTCGTCAAGGGGAATGTGGTAACAGTAGCCACGCCTGACGAAATAGTTCTTGAAATCAAAGAAATGACAAGTGAGAACGCGGAAATAACGACATTCAACCTTCGGCCATTTGGTATTAATGTTACTCTAGAAAATGGCTCTCTGAATGTCATGACCAACCGCTATTCTGGCAATACGGTAAAGGATGCAAAGATATTTATTAATATAGGAAGTGGAGGAAAGCCTAATTTGTAAATGCACAGGATGTAGAAAATATTCAATGACATTGACGCCCAGCGAGGAGCCGAAAATTCTTTCCGATGCTGCCCATTTCAGCAGCGACACAACCTCCCCAAGTGGAATACCAAAATTCCTGAGACTATTAACTTCCTCTTGACCGACGCCTGCTGGCCAGCCCCTGAGACAGACGCTCTAATCAATAGGCGAGCCTTCTCTGAGCAAAGCCAGTTGCCCCACTCACCGGCAGTTCTCATCCTTCCCATATGATGTGACCAGCTTGGGCGCCAATGGATTTGGGGCATTTTCCCGAACGATAAGGACCTCGACCGCAGGGAAAAATCACGGCATATCTCATACATTATGGCAATTGATTGGCTAAATTTTTTAGAAAGATGAAATGAAATGGCGCTAGAAATGCTTGTGGGTTTATGTGTCGTAGGCGAGGCGGGCTATCAATTGTACCGTGATGAAATGATACCCATTCTTGAAAGCTATGGAGGAGGGTTTGGTTACGATTTTAAGGTTTCTGAAGTGCTCAAATCTCAGACCAAGGCCCCGATCAATCGCGTATTCACAATTTTCTTTCCTGACCAATACTCAAGAGACTCATTTTTCTCAAACGCTGAATATCTCCAGGTCAGACAACGCCATTTCGAGAAGTCCGTGAGTACCACCACGATAATCGCAACGTATGAACGATGAGAGCACCCATTCGTCATCGCGGTATCGATCACAAACAACTTCCCCCAAGCTGTGACAGGCTACTTGGACGACTCAATTCCCTAAGCCTATTCATTTCCTCTTGACCAATGCCTATTGACTGATCTGTTGGTCAGAAGCTTTCATCAACAGACAGCCATTTCCCTAGAGCAAGGAGTCAGGCTTCTCTACTAAGACTAGCGTTCGTCATACCAAATTTGGCAAACGAGAGGTCAAAAGTTTCGCATAATTCCACTAAGCAACAAAGGTCGTGTACTTCGTAGCATATCAAGCCAAAAGGTCGGATCCTTGGCAACCCCCGGCATCTGTCGGAACTTCCAATGCTCTTCCTATGAAATTGCCTGCTTCAAATGCTCCTTATTTCCTTGTAGCTTTTATTCATGTTTCGCGCTAGGCTTGGCTAACTGACAGAGACCCTTAATCCACTCTTGATGAACAGGATGAACAGGCCTGTTCTCGAATTGGAGGATTCTATGCTGCATGTGTCAACGAAAGTTGAACAAGGGGCGGTTGTGCTCGCACTATCTGGTCGATTTGATTTTCATGTTATGGAACAGTTTCTCTCCACGCTGGAGCAAGCCGAAACCACACACCTTCCGAGGCATGTGATCGTTGACTTGAGCCAAGTCAATTTTATTGACAGCATGGCAATTGGACGGTTGGTGACCACTTGCCAGCGTCTCCAACAAGCCTTAATCCGGTTTACCCTTGCTGGCCAATGTGGTGAGGTAGATATCACCTTGCAAGACATTGACTTTGAAGGGATCGTCCCGACTGTAAAGACCGTAGAAGACGCACTAGCTTTGCCGCCATGGCAACATTCCTTGTAAAGGAGATCCGATGTCTGAACAAGATACTCAAGCACGCCACATTACGATGACCGAAACCATACTCCGGTTTTACGTCTTTCTCGGTCAATATATCGACCGCTGTGTAGATGAAGAGCACAGACGATCTCTTCCCGAACAAGATTTTCAACAACATTTGGCCACCACACATGACCAAGTCGTTGCATTACTCACAACAAACCGTGTGGTGAAAGACAAAGCTAACATCGAGTTCCAACGAGTGACCAATATGTGTCAAGATTTCCTGAAGCATTCGGATAGCGAGGAACAGAAATCTGTTCTCCTGAAAGAACGTGAAATCCTACGAGTGAAAATGCTGACGTTGAGTGATTTGTTAGCCGTTTTTCGATCTGCATAACTCAATCAATTTTCTTCATTCTGCCAACTTCCAGCCTCCAGATTGACCGCCAAAAAAATCGTGTGCTAACGTCAACGTTCGGGTTTTCCCTAGGGGTTCGATGCCCCACAAAACTAAGGATGAAGGAACCTGAACCATTTCATCGGCATCCGTGAACATGACTGATTCAGTTGCTGAACATATTGCGGCGTTGGATGATGAAGACTGGGGAGTCCGGGAAGACGCAGCAGTCGCTCTCGGCCTATTTGATGATCCTCGTAGCGTTCAACCGCTGATTCGTCTCCTGCGAGACTCGGATCGTGCTGTTCGAGAAGCGGCAACCTCCTCCTTGAAGGCTCTAGGTCAACCGGCGGTTCTATCGTTGGGATTTTGTCTCAATGATCCAAACCTTCAAGTCCAAGAAGCCGCCGCATCTATTCTTGGACTTATCGCAGATGAACAGGTGTTTGAACCTTTGCTCTCAGCTCTACTCAATCCCAATTGGATTGTCCGGATGTCTGCGGCCAAAGGACTCTCTCGCATCAAAGACCCTCGATCGATCGATACATTCATTTTATTGCTTCAAGATAAGGTCCCAGCTGTTCGTGATGAAGCCTGCCGCGCTCTACAAGCCATCGGTGATCCTTGTATTCCACCCCTCTTAAAAAGTTTACAAGACCCAAGCTGGAAGATTCGGTTGCGAGCCATTGAGGCCCTCGCCCTCTTGAAACCTCAAGGGGCAGTGGCACCATTGATGGATCTTGTGGCAAACGATTCCGACACAGCCGTCAGGCAAGACGCGGTCCGTGCTTTGGGTCAAATGGGTAACGCCCATGCTATTCCACTCATTTTGGATTCGCTCACCACGCCGTCTTTGCAGATAAAAGCCATTGAGGCCTTAGGGAGCTTGCGAGCCACCGAAGCGCTTCCACACTTGATCGCTCTCGTGAAATCGCTTCCGTCAGATGCCTACGAAGACCGCATGGAAGGTTGTACAGACCCTCAATATAAGGAAGAGCTCCCTCCTTTAGAGGCTGCAGTGAAAGCGCTGGCGAAAATTGGCGAC
>JAJDBQ010000131.1 GCA_029261255.1 Nitrospirales bacterium | reverse complement strand
ACCCTGGACCAGTGCTGAATTTGCTCAACCCAGCGTGGAGCACGGTGCCGTGATTTATAAAGAATATTGCTCACAATGTCATGGTACGGAAGGCAAAGGAGATGGTCCCGCGGCATCAGGCTTGAGTCCCAAACCGGCCGTACATGCCAACATTCCTTTCGAAAAACTACCGATGGAGTATCTCTATAATGTGATTAACTTTGGTGGGCCAAGTGTGGGCAAATCGGCCAATATGCCCTATTGGGGATTAACCATCGGGCAACAGGGTGTGGCTGACGTCCTTGCCTACTTGAAAGTCACATTTAAAGGTGGGAGTGAAGTGGCACAAGCTGGTGGAGGAGCGGGGCCTTCAGGTGTCTGCCCCCAACCACGAAAAACAAGACGTGCTCCCGGGAAATTCAAGAAGATGCAAAATCCTCTTCCGCAAAATGCGGAAAATGTGAAAGCTGGGGAAACCTTGTTTCAACTGACAGCCACACCCCTGGCCTGCTTAAATTGTCATGGGGCGAAAGGTGATGGACAAGGGCCCATGGGAGCCGCACTGAATCCTCCCCCACGGAATTTCACCTGTGGCGAGACGATGAAAGATATTTCAGATGGTCAATTGTTCTGGATCATTAAAAAGGGGTCGGTAGGAACGGGCATGATGGCATTTTCTGGAATGCCCGACAATAAAATCTGGCAACTGATTCAGTACATTCGCACATTGGCAAAATGAGGAACGGTTTTTCCATATCAAAGGGAGACATATGACCCCTTTCGATTCTTACAGATTTACTCGCCGGCGGTTTCTCCAAACGACACTCATTGCTGGAGGACTCTCAGCAATGGGGAAACTGCCGGCCCTCGCAGAGAAAACCTCAAGCATCACCCTGCCATTTGAAAGGGGAAAGCGTCCGCTTGTAGCCTTTCCAGAAAAACGCCCACTGATGGTGATGACGACGAGACCTCCACAATTGGAAACTCCATTTCATCTATTTAATGAGAGAATTTTTACGCCCAATGATGCCTTTTTCGTTCGATGGCATCTCGCCAATATTCCCAATCAAGTCGATGTGAATACGTTTCGCTTAGTCATTCGCGGGAACGTCAAACAACCTTTATCCTTGAGCTTGGAGGAATTAAAGCGTGATTTCGAACAAGTTGAGATTGCTGCAGTCTGCCAGTGCGGAGGAAACAGTCGAGGGTTCTTTGAACCACGAGTCCCTGGTGGACAGTGGGGAAATGGCGCAATGGGAAATGCCAAATGGATTGGCGTGAGGCTTCGAGACATTCTCAACAAAGCCGGACTTCTTGATGAAGGTGTCCAGGTTCGATTTGATGGTCTCGATCGACCCGTAGCCGAGGGAACACCAGATTTTCAAAAGTCCCTAAATCTCGCAGATGCCATTCAAGAAAACGTGTTAGTCGCGCATACCATGAATGGAGATCCTCTTCCTTGGTTGAACGGATTTCCCCTTCGTCTCGTTGTGCCAGGCTGGTATGCCACCTATTGGGTCAAAATGTTGAATGATATTGAAGTGCTCAATGAGAATGATCAGCACTTCTGGATGGAGAAAGCCTATCGATTGCCCGCAGATTCTTGCCGGTGTAGCCAACCTGGAGAAAAAACGACGCAATCTGTTCCAATTGGCAAAATGCCAGTTCGCTCATTCATTACCAATTTAGAAAACAAGGGAACAATCTCAGCGGAAAAGCCCCTTACCATTAAAGGCATCGCATTTGATCAAGGATATGGCATCGATCGAGTGTTGTTCTCGGCAGATGGTGGACAACAGTGGCAGACGGCCCGCTTAGGACAGGACTATGGCGACTTTAGCTTCCGTCCTTGGGAAGCACAATTTACTCCTGTCCGCGGACGCACGTATGCGTTCCAATCCATTGCGGTGAATCGGATTGGTGAATCCCAACGTTTCAGTGCTCGATGGAATACAAATGGGTATCTCCGTAATGCAGTTGAAACGGTAAATGTTCATGCGTCTTAATCGAAATACTATCAAGCGAGGTACGGTGTGGCAGAAGGTGATCCTGGGTGTGAGCCTGCTCATGGTTGGGATAGACTCCGGAGCTCATGCGATTGAGGGATCGCCCACATTGAACTTGCCTTCCGATCCCATTTCATTCCAAAAAGGTTCGGGGAGCAATATCGCAAGCACGTATTGTCTCATTTGCCATTCCGCCGAATATATCTACACCCAACCTCCCCATCCTCAGATGCGCTGGACGGAAATTATCAAGAAAATGAAGCATACCTTTGGATGTCCAATTCCAGATGAACAAATTCCACCTCTTGCCCAGTATTTGTTTAGCCAAAATAACGTTCAGCCTGCCCCATTCGCTAAAAAATTTGCAACGCTAAGCGAGGGTTCAAATGATCAGACAGGAAATACTGACAAAGGCAAAGTGGTCTATGAATCGTATTGTGTCAACTGTCACGGGCACTCTGGCAAAGGGGATGGCCCCATTGGTAAATCGATAGTCCCACCTGCAGCAGACTTGACTGCAGTGGGTAAAAAATCCGATACCACTCTCCTTAAAACTATCCGGAATGGAAAGCCTGGCACAGCGATGCCATCATGGAAAAACGATCTTGCCCCAAAAGAAATTTCTGATGTCTTAACCTATATTCGATCCCTTAGTGGGCAACATCAGCATGGGAGTTAACACTCACCATAAAACTATTGTGCGCCGCCATGATTCCAAGAAAGGAGAAACACAATAACGTCTCCGGCTGTTCCTACCCATACGAGTATTTGGCTCCAATTCTGGTGAAACCAATTAACCGTGACCTTTGATTCCATAGTGTGTCGCCCCGCCTTCCATTGAGAAAAACCAGAACCTGTATCATATACTGATTGCATAAGAGGAGACGAATGTTGTGAACGAGCACAGTCCTCATTTAGAGTAGGTGAAATAATCTGAAATAAGGAGTGCTGGTTCAATGGAACTAAACTTTCGAGAAAATCCTCACCTATTTAGCAATATGATTGATGCCATTGCCGACGGTGTCTTTACCGTCGATGCAAAGGGCAACATTGTGGCATGGAGTACCGGGGCGGCCCGGATCACGGGCTATTCCAGCGCGGATGTTGAGGGGAAATCTTGTTATGTCTTGGAAGGACAGAATTGTAAAGGGTTCAGCTCACTCAGAGAATTTCTGGAGAATCCGTCTCCGTATCCCTGGGCCATTTGTAATCAAGAATGTAAGGTCTTAGGGAAGGACGGGCGAGAACTCTATATCTTTGGCAATGTCTCGTTGATCCGGGACGCTCAAGGAGCTGTGGCAGGGGCAATAGGCACCTTCACGGATTTAACAGAATTTATTTTGAACCAACAAAAGCTGGATGTGCTTAAAGAACAAACGACAACACTTGGCGATATTAAAGAATTGGTGGGAAAGAGTACGGTCATGCGAGAGGTGTTTCAACGCCTTCGATTAGCAGCGCAGTGCGACGTGTCTATTCTGCTGACAGGCGAATCAGGAACGGGGAAAGAGCTGGCCGCTCGTGCCATTCACTCCTTGAGTAGTCGGAAGGATCAAACCTTTTTGGCCATTAACTGCTCCGCTATTCCCGAGACGCTGTTGGAAAGTGAACTTTTTGGCCATGTCAAAGGCTCCTTTACGGGAGCCATACGTGACAAAATTGGCGTCTTTCAAGCAGCTGATGGAGGCACCCTCTTCTTGGATGAAATCGGAGATACCAGTCCTCTGCTCCAACTCAAACTCTTGCGTGTCTTGCAGGAAAATGAGATCCGACGAGTAGGCGATGAGAAGAATTTCAAGGTCAATGTTCGACTGATCACGGCGACGAATCGCGTGCTGAAGGAGCAAATAGAAAAGGGGGAAATGCGTGAGGATTTTTATTATCGCATTCGCATCTTTGAAATTGGACTCCCACCCTTACGAGATCGACGAGACGACATTCCACTCTTGGTGAATCATTTTATTGAGGAAGGAAAGGAAACCCACCACAGGGAAGTGACCGGAATTGACAAGGATGCCATTCGGAAACTGATGGAGTATACCTGGCCTGGCAATGTGCGTGAGCTTAAAAATGCCATTGACCATGCGTTTGTAACGATCAATGGAAGTGCAATAACCGTGTTCGACTTGCCTCCAGAAGTACGCACTCCCAACTCAGACAGTCCGAAAAAAATCCCTTCCTCTGCAGGAAACGGAGAAAATGCGGGAGAGAAAAACATTATTCTTCAAGCCTTGCGTCAATCTGCGGGACATCGAGGGCGAGCGGCAAAGAATTTAGGGATGAGCCGTGTCACGCTCTGGAAAAAAATGAACCACTATGAAATCCAAGTCTAACTGCTAACAACATTGTTAAGTGGCAACTTAACAATTAACATTTTCCTCTTAACAATTTCCCTGCCTTCCTTAGCCAATTTCTCGCCAGTCTTTCCGTAATACCTTGTTCTTACAAGGAAAAGTACAATTGTATTCTTGAATATTCTTCTGGCATTTCCTTTGCTCTACAAAGGCAGTATACACGTAGTCTTTGAGCAAGGAGGGCAACATGGTCAGGAATATTGGAGGAACGGAAAAAGGCATTCGGTTGATCATAGCAGGACTATTGATCATGGCTGCTTTAGTTCTTGATTTGCCGACATGGGGCACGACCACGTTAAGTGCTGTCGGGATAGTTGCCTTACTGACTGGAACTGTGGGGCACTGTCCAGCTTGGACCCTGTTCGGCATTAATACCTGTCGAGCGAGTTCGATACACTCAATAAAGAAGGAGGCTTAATTATGGAACTCGTGTTTCAGACCTTCTTTACCTTCTTCGGGTTCAACTTGCTTCTCTTTCGACCATTCTTAGATATGATCCACTCCAGGAGAACCAATCATGTCTACGTAAAGCCGATCAAACCAGCAATAAGGAGATGACCTATGTTTCTTAAACAATATTACCTGAGTTGCTTAGCTCACGCCTCCTACCTGATTGCCGACGAACAAACCAAAACCGCAGCAGTGATTGACCCTCAGCGTGATGTGGAACAATACCTGGATGAGGCTGAATCGCATGGTTGGAATATTCGCTACGTTTTCCTCACTCATTTCCACGCGGATTTTCTTGCTGGCCATTTAGAATTACGCGACCAAGCCGGAGCTGAGATTTGCTTGGGAAGCAAGGCCAAGGCGGAATACCCTTTCAAAGCCCTACAAGATGGGTCGACCATTGAATTTGGACAGGTTCGTCTTTCAATCCTTGAAACGCCTGGTCACACACCTGAGGGCATTTCGATCCTTGTCTATGATCTGGCGAACGACGCGGAAAACCCTCATGCCGTCTTGACCGGTGATACCCTGTTTATTGGCGATGTCGGGCGACCCGATTTGATGGCCTCGATCGGTGTGACGGCCGACCAACTTGCCAGCATACTGTATGAATCCCTACATACGAAATTACTCAAAATCCCAGATGAAACGTTGGTGTACCCGGCTCATGGTGCAGGGTCGATGTGTGGGAAAAATCTGAGTTCCGATACCGTATCTACCATGGGAATCCAGCGACAATATAATTATGCGTTACAACCAATGAGTAGGGATCAGTTCATCCACCTGGTCACGATGGATCAGCCAGAAGCTCCCGAATATTTTGGCTATGACGCTCAACTCAATCGAAAAGAGCGACAAACCTTAGACCAAGCCATTCGCAAGGAACTCAACCCTTTAGCTCTTGAAGATCTTCTAGAAATCCAAAAGGAACCAATACAGATACTGGATGTGAGAGACCCGGCGGATTTCGCTGGTGGCCATATGATAGGGAGTATCAACATTGGGCTAGGCGGAAAATTTGCCACATGGGCAGGAACCATTCTCAGCCGCGAAATCCCCATTATCGTGGTGGCTGAGCCTGGGCGGGAACAGGAAGCGATCCGACGGCTCGGTCGCATCGGGTTTGACCACGTGGCTGGTTACCTAGACGGCGGCATGGAAGCGCTCGAGCCACGACCAGATCTAATCAAGAAGGTCGTGAGAATAACGGTTGCCACATTAACTGAGTGCTTCGCGACAACCACCCCCCCTCAGGTATTAGATGTGCGGACCAAGAAAGAATGGGGAAATGGCCGGATTGACCACAGCATGAATATCCCTCTCCCGCATCTGGCCAAAAAAAACGCACAAGTCCCGCACGATCAACCAGTCGTGGTCCATTGTGCCAGTGGCTACCGCTCCTCAATAGCTGTGAGTATTTTAGAACAAGCGGGCTTCACAAACGTCATGGATCTTGTTGGTGGCTTTGAAGCGTGGGTGAAAACCTCGGATAGCCCCATGGTCACGTCGGCAGCCAATCCAACCTGTTTATCGGCAACTTAAAAAGAAGCAATACAAAGACGAAAACAATTCTTCTCGATTGAATGGTAGTTATCGGTTTTTATTTAATGGTATTTCCAAAAGGAGGTCTCATGAGACAGCTACGTCATTACCTATTGTTGTACACCCTTTGCGTGGGAGTGTTCACCTTAGCAGGAGGAATGTTTGCCACAACACAGGCCACAGAAATGACAGGTTCTGAAGCCGAGCTCCAGGATATGAAAGAGAAATTTGGGCCGGTATTAAAATTAGAAGGCAATGCACAAAAAGAAATTAACGCAATTGCCACGATCCTTGGACCGGGGTCGAAGATGAAAACGATTGATGCGACCAAGGCGAGTGGAGAAATGTGTATGCTCGAAACCGTATCGAAACACAATATGGTTCACTTTAGTGAGCATCCCACGCAAACTACTGAAGATGTGGTCTATTTCATCAATCCTGAACAATTTGTGGCGAATGGTTTAGATGTCACCAAGTTGCCGCGCCATCCCAGTGAATTGGGAACCATGAAGCCGCTGCAATGGTATTACTATGACGGGACTTATGTAGAGCCCCACCAGGGAAGTCAATTGAATAAACCGTTTGTCATCATGAGTGTCAATGTGAAATAACATGCGATGTCGACAACAGTTTAAAGAGATGAAAGTTTAGATACTTATTCAATGTATAGTGAATCCAATTCAACCCGGGAAATGTGTATTTCCCACTTACTTATTCAAAAGGAGGCCGGTCATGAAGACATCAGTACGCATGGTTTTAGTCGCAAGTGCATTAAGCTTTTTGGCGATGGGGTGTATGACCACCCCCGCGATGAGTAAGGGGGGTAGCCCAACCGATGGATATGACATTCATGTTCAAGCCCCACATATGATGGCTGACGGAACCGTTGGAGGTCCCTACCATCATTACTGCAAAGGGATCTCACCTGAAGTCCTGCAATGTCAGCTCTATGAATCCACCGATGCTAACGCCAAACTTGTGGCCATTGAATATTTTATCGGGAAAGAACTTGCCCGAAAAAATGTGCCGTTAGTCCAATGGAATCGAGCATTTCATGACCATCAAGTTGAGATTGATACCGGGCGTGTTCAAATCCTTGATGTTGAGGATCCAGCCAAAGTCAAAGCCATTGCCGAAGCCGCTGGGAAAACTGATGGTGTCATCATTCATCTTTGGGGTAAAGATAAAGTTGTTCCAGACGGGACCGTCTCCATCCCCACCTCACTTGGACACGTCTTCCGAACAGAATAACCTCACGCCACAGGGAGAGCGAATGAACGCTCTCCCTGTGTTCTCTCAAGCTTGTATAAAGGAGTGCTCCTGATGCCTGGAAAAATAGGAACGTTTTGCCTTTGCAGTCTTTTGCTCCAGAGCATTTTACCTTTTGCAAGTGAAGCGGCTAACCCTCAAGTGTTAAAGCAAAGAGTGCCTCAAGACCAAATAGCCGAAGCGCGAGCTTGGGTCAACCCACTCCCCGCAACACCTGAGAACATTGAGAAAGGGAAAAAGATCTTTGATGGAAAAGCATTCTGCGTCACGTGTCATGGGCGTGACGGGAAAGGTCTCGGTAAGATTCCAGGGTTAGTGGGGAAACTCCCACGAAATTTTACAGATAAGGCCTGGCAAGCGATGCGATCGGATGGCGAGCTGATGTGGATTCTGAAAAATGGAAGTCCTGGAACCGACATGGCTTCGTTTATTCCATTGGTACTCACGGAAGAAGAAGCCTGGCATGTCGTGCTGTATGTCCGATCTTTTGGTAAGAATTAAATTAACGTTCTAATGCACCTTTTTTAAAGCAAGACGTTTGAGAAAATAACCTATGAACAACCTCCATTGGAACTTGACTAAAATGGCGCTTGTCCTTCTGATTGTTGCAATGTGCTTGGAAACCTTTCTCACTATTGCAGCTCCACCCGACCTTCGGATTACTATCGGAACGTTTTCGCCGCATTTTTCTCCAAAATTAGCAAAAATTACAACCGGCACTACCATTTCCTGGGAAAATACAACGGCCATTCTCCATTCCATCACTCACGATGGATGCACCACCGGTCAACGATGCGCCTTTGATTCCGGACCCATTGGCCCCAACCAAACATTCAGCATAAACGATTTACCGCCAGGCTCTTATCACTACCACTGCTCATTTCATCCCATTATGCGTGGCATCCTTGTTGTGCTGGAGTCTGATGTCGCTAGTGAAACGTAATCCTACGTTTGTCGGAAAACGGGATGCACGAGATAGAGGAAACAGTCCAGATTTTTTTCATGCCAGAGCGTCTGGTAATTGATAAAAGAGGGTTTTGGCTTTTCCTAACCATAGGAATGACCATGGGATTGATAGGGTTAGATAAATTCGCTGAAGCCGAGACGGCTATGCAAGTGGAAGGAAACATCTTTTATACTGATGACGTAAGTCTCTTTTCTTCGTCACGACGCCTGTCCTTGCAAGAAGACCCAACGCAGCCTGCCGTCGATGTGACTGAGCAAGGGAAAGATATCGTATTTGAACCAGCGCTCACGATCAGAAAGACCTTTTCCTCTCAATTTGGCGAAACGACAGTGTCCATAAGCGGACAAGGCTTTGTGTTTGCTGACCAAGCACGTTTTAATCATGGAACGTACGGGTTCAAACTTGAACAAGCCTTCCCATCTGGAACCTCATTAGGCCTTCGGTATCATTATGGCCCCAATTTATTCTTGGGGGACAATGAAGACCGACGATCCGAAAGCAAAAATCTTCATGAGGAACGAGTGACCACGCATTTCTGGTCCGGAATGATTCAGCGAGAAGTCGTGAACGATCTACGCCTTCGCGTATTGGGACGCTATGGATTACGTCTGTACAATGATGACTTTGTACAACGAGATACGAACTTTTGGACAGTCGGACCTCACCTGGATTGGACGATACAGCCCGGAATTGCGTTAACGATGGGCTACCATTTTGAACGAGGACTCGCAGATGGACGCAATCAGCCTCAATTTCATGATGATGTGTCGTACATCAATCATTATGTGTCCACAGAACTCGAAATTGAGATAAGCGAGCGTACCACCTTAGAGCTCGCTATTCACTACGAACGCAATAATTTTACGAGCGATCTAGAAGAAGATGAACGGAATGGAGCCACTGAAGATGTGTGGCAAGGTGAAGTGGGGCTTCGTCAACAGCTGACAGATAACACAACTTTGAAGGGTGGATTCCAGCGATCTCAGCGCAAAGCGAGTTTTGAGCCAAGCGCGATCATTGATGTCAATGTGTGGATAGGCGGAGTGTATCAATTCTGAAGTTCAAAACAGGTAAGGACGATCGACTATCTCAAGAAGAGAAATCGCTATCAATACGAATACCAATCTGATCGCAAGCTTGCTCATGAGATGAGCAAGATGCATTCATGAATTGACTCCTCCTAAATTTTTAATCTTTTCCTCCACCTCAATGAGAACAAAGTATTGTGCAGTTCCTTAATGGGCTTAATCTCCGCCCTCATTCTGTGGAAAGCTTAGTATCCCCCCAGTCAGGTTAGACACGTTCTGAAATCCATGTTGCAATAAAATTCTACACGCCAGGTAGCCACGCAACCCGACTCGACAGTACACCACCGTTTCTTTGGTAGGATCAAGTTCGCCCAAGTGTTCGCGTAACTCATCGACAGGAATGAGTCTGGCTTGGGGAAGATGGATTTCATGATATTCATTGTGTGTCCGCACATCGAGTAATTGAAGCGGTGCTTTCGATTGCAGTTTTTTCTCCAATTCATCTCCGGTGATGGTTTGGACGTCTCCCCGCAGGATATTCCCCGCGACAAACCCAGCCATAATGACGGGACCTTTTGCTGAATTAAATTGTGGCGCATACGCAAGGTCGAGAGCCTCCAGATCCTCCAC
The DNA here is from genome assembly GCA_029261255.1 of Nitrospirales bacterium. Taxonomy (GTDB): domain Bacteria; phylum Nitrospirota; class Nitrospiria; order Nitrospirales; family UBA8639; genus Nitrospira_E. The sequence goes on along the minus strand of JAJDBQ010000131.1, from coordinate 17,095 downwards.
CTTCATTCTTCCTACTATGGCTGTGGCCAACACATCAATCCGTTTATCTACGCCTTGCTCTCCAATAATTTGTGCCCCAAGGATGCGTCCAGTTGGCTTTTCTACGACCAACTTCATATGCAGAGCTGCGGCTCCTGGATAGTAGTCTGCGTGATCAAATGGATGAGTGACCGAGACAAAATAGTCATAGCCATGCGCTTGTGCCTCACGCTCAGTCAGTCCAGTTTTCGCAGCAATCATGCCGAGGGATTCCACGATTGCCGTCCCAATCGCCCCAGGAAACGTCAGAGAGCCCCCGACTGCATTGGCTCCGGCCACCCTGCCCTGTTTATTCGCGGGTCCTGCCAAGGGAATACGTGTAGGTTTTCCTGTGACCAAATGAGTAATCTCGACCGCATCGCCTGCTGCATAGGTATTGGGATCTGATGTTTGCTGAGAGTCATTCACTACTATTCCCCCGGATTGGCCAATGTGAAGACCAGCGTCTTTTGCCAATTTCAATTCCGGGCGCACGCCTATGGAAAGAATGACTACATCACAGGGTAAGCGAGTGTGACTCGACAATTCGATTTCATGAGCTAACCCATCTTTGGTATGAAAAGCATGAACGCCGTCTCCCAGAATGAGTTCCATCCCTTTTTCTTGCAGATGTTGGGACATGAGTGACGCCATATCTTTATCGAAAGCAGGAAGCACTTGGGGCGTTAATTCAACGAGAGTCACCTTCAATCCAAGATTCATTAAGGCCTCTGCTGTTTCTAAACCAATAAATCCTCCTCCAACCACAATGGCGTTTTGGGATGGATGATCCGTCAAGAACTGCTTAATCGCATCGGAGTCAGGAACCGTCTTGACGGTAAAGATATTCTTCGCGTCAATGCCAGGCAGATCAGGAACAATGGCGCCAGCCCCCGGGGCGAGAATCAGTTTGTCATACGGTACAACAAACATTTCACCAGACTCGAGGTCCTTCACCAGGATCGTTTGGGTATCAGGGTGAATTGACAACACCTCATGCTGAATTTTCACGGTCACGCGAAAACGTTTCCAAAACTTTTCGGGTGACTGGAGCAGCAACTCCTCTCGATCGACAATCGTATTGCCTACATAATAGGGCAATCCACAATTGGCAAACGACACATACTGCCCTCGCTCATACACGGTGATCTCGGCAAACTCATTGACCCTTCTGGCTTTTGCCGCCGCACTCGCCCCACCAGCCACTCCTCCAATAATCACGATCTTCAGATCTGCCATAAGAGAAGGACTCCTTGTTACCTTAATCAACCGATCATTAAGATATGTGTAGAAAGACCAATGGCATTCTCATTATTTTCGAGGTCCTACAGCTCGACCTAAGGACACCGAACAAGTTCCATCCAATCTAAGACCCACCTTTGTTTTCACAAACAAGTGGACCGTCCCTCCAGCGAGAACTCTGCCACTCAAAACGCAGAAAACCCTCTATAAAGAAGGGAACTCTCTGTTCAGAGCCCGCCCTTCTTGTGAGAAAAATAATTTGGGTTGATTAAAAATATGTCCCAAAGATTGGGGAAACGTCACCGTTCCATCAGGGAAGTCGTTGCCCCTTTGCCAAAGATATAAGATCACTGCATCCTCAACAGAAATTTCCGCATCTTCCTTTTTAATTTCAGGAAGATCCGCTTTGATCAAAGATTCCTTGTCATCTTCGGTACTATCTACGAATGGAGCCCATTCCACTACTCGAATAAATTCTCTATCTCGGTCCTTAGTAAGCGCAGGGCCTCCATCCACGGCGATATCCATTTTTCACATTCCTGTATGTCCTACATTGGATCCCAACGGGTTAAAAGACTCCTGACATTACCTCCATTGCGAAAAAATTGTTTGACAATACACTACTTACCAACACCGTCGTTTAGGTCGCCAAGTACCATATCGCTATGATATTCGATATTCGTTTTTATTCTTGGCATCATTCGTCCTGGCCACCATGTCTTTTATGAGGACCACCCATTCCTTTGTGCTTCCGATGACCTCCGCCACCCCTAGATCCCATACCACGATGACGTCCCATCCCACCTGGCCCATGGCCCTTTGCAAATGACCGCTCATATTGCATTACGGTCCAAATCTCCTCATCCGTCAACAGACCGCCAAAAGGAATCATCCCCGTCCCGGGTGACCCGTATTTAATCACCCAAAATATTTCTCCTTCGGTCCGATGTCGCCACATACCATGGTGCCCAAAATTCCGAGGAGAGGGCTTGAGGGAGAGCCCTCCCGGACCATCTCCACGTCCTGATGTCCCATGACAATTAAAGCAGGTACCTTTTCCTTCATAGATCGCTTTGCCCTTCTCCACGATTTCAGGAGAATCAGGAAAGGGACTAACTATCTCTTGAGCTGCATCAATCTCATCTGCAGGAACACGTGACTCCATGATATGTCGTTCCATTGCGAACAGCTGAGGTACCCAAAGACCGCTCCCCAGCACAATGTGTAGAAGAACTAACAACCAACTCATATCTCTTCCCCCTTTACGCGATTAACCTAAATCATTCTTCTTGTTATCATGGCCATCTCTGAAATCTTTGCCTTGCTTCACAGGAATCGTACCTTGCTAAGTCTATGCCAAGGTCAACCGTCATCCTTACGCTTCTTGAATCACGAAGGTTTCCAAGCCGTATTCTGCATTCAAGCCCATTAACTCACTCTGGGAGTGGTGGAGTGGTGAAAAATTCCCCACCAAAGAAAAACAATAGTGGTGCATTCTGGGACAGCGATTCGTAAAACGGTATTTTTCGATTACCCAACTCCCAATGTTTTGGTACCGCAAATTCATATGGCACGAAAATTGGTTCTTAAGTCTGAATGGAGACAAAGGCAATAAGAAGATCAATGACTTTTTGATAAGGAGCACAATCACATGAAATGCACAGCTGCCATGTTGAGTTTCATCCTTTTTCTTGCGTTAACCTTTCCAGCTCTCAGTAAAGAACCCCAAGTTTCTCCACAAAAGGGAGAAGCTGTATACAAGGCTCATTGCGTTGAGTGTCATGGTCTCTATGGAAAGGGTGATGGACCGGAAGCGGCGACGCTGATCGTCCCTCCTACCAACTTCCAGCGCTTCGAGTCGCGGATCAAATCGGAAAAAGATCTTCGAACGGCTATCATTTGGGGATTGGCCTTTAGCCCAATGCACGGGTGGTGGGGAAAACTCAGTGGGACCGAGATACGCTCTGTCACAGCCTATGTTCGGCAACTCGCGCCGTACCAACCATGGCGGCCGTGACATGCACGAGTAACAATCTCATAGGGAACATGAGCGACCGTTATCGAATTCTGCGGACCACGTGTCTGCTCAATGGGATCCTCAGGCAATAGAGGTCTATTGTAAAATTTAATGTTAACCTACCAAAAGGGTTACAATGATCTATCTACAAAGAAGCTTTGTCTTGGAAAGTAAACAGGATAGGTCTCATGTTAGAAACTGCCGCGGTCGCCTTCACCACGTTTTTTGTTACTCTTGGTCCGATTGAGGCAGCTGCAATGTTTGCGGCTTTAACACAAAACCGTACGACACAACATCGTCGCACAATGGCTATTCGTGCCACCCTGGTCGCCACTGGAATCCTCTTAACATTTGCAGTGCTTGGAGATTGGTTATTGAGTATCTTGGGGATTTCTTTGGCTGCCCTTCAAACAGCCGGCGGCATCCTGCTCTTATTGATTGGCATTGATATGGTATTTGCGCGAAGCTCAGGTGGAACAACGACAACTGATGCTGAAATTCAGGAAGCTGAACATAAACAAGATATTTCAGTCTTTCCGCTAGCTACCCCCCTCATCGCCGGGCCTGGGGCCATGGGAGCCGTCATTCTGTTCATGGCCAATGCCCAAGGCAATTTCGTCACCCAACTCATCGTCATTGCTTCACTCATCGGAGTCTTATTGATCACACTTTTGTCTCTACTAGGGGCCAGCCATATTCAAAAAACACTAGGAGTTTCAGGTCAACATGTTTTTAGTCGAGTATTTGGTGTCCTCCTGTGTGCCTTAGCCGTCCAATTCGTGTTTGACGGTATCGGGCAAAGCGGCCTTTTATCCTAAGAGGGGAGAATGAATATATTCTGGCGCAGCGGTTCATATTATCGCAGCAAAAGGAATTTCTTCCGGCCAACCCTGATATCCATCGCCAGATCGTACAACAACCGTGTCATAGCCTAATCTTGCAGTATCTCTTTAGCCCGAACGGCAAGAGCTTCAACAATTCCAACAGTCAACACCTGAGCCCCTAGTTCAGCGAGAATGGCCGCCTGATACCCAGATCCTGTTCCGATCTCCAAGACCTTCTCGCCCGGTTGCACATTCAGTGCTTCGCTCATAAAGGCGACAATGTATGGTTGAGAGATCGTTTGGTCATAGCCAATCGGTAGTGGAAAGTCTCCATAGGCATCCTCATTTTCCTGGACAGAGATAAACCGATGCCGTGGAACTCGTCGCATAGTCGAAATAACGGCAGGATGAGCAATCCCCTCCACGACCAGTTGAGTATCCACCATGCCATCACGTTCAACGCGTCGAGAGTGATCATTAAGCATATTCATGCCTGAAGAAAGGATCTGACCCACGCATCCTCTGTTGCTATGACAGCAAGGCTGCGTCTAAAACCAAACATAACAAGATAGAATTCCGAAAATCGAAGGCGTCCCCCTTCATACTGGCATTCCCCCGCATAGCTCCCACATGACTTCCATCTACTCCGGCTATGAATAAGAGCCCCATCACACAGCCACCTTATCTGACTTTTCTTCCTTATTTATCAATGTCTTCTTCTTCTATCAGCGAATCCTACTAAGCCATAGGAACAGTTGCTCGTAAGATTCCTGGCACAACTTTCGCTAGTCAATCTTCAGCATGATTGTTCCTGCTAATCAGGGGAGGGTTACATATGTATCAAGTCATTGGTGGAAGCGAGAATGGGAATGTTGGAATCAAAATTGAGAAAAAATTGACGCAGGATGATTATGAACTATTGATTCCCTACATCGATCGACTGAGACAGAAAGCTGGATCGGTGAGTTTACTCTGCGATATGACCCAATGCGAAGGTCTACACAGTTACGCGCTATGGGGCGATTTAGTAGACCGCCTGCAACAAGTGTATGCTATTCCAAGAGTTGCCGTCGTCGTAGCTGAGCCTCAGGAGATGGAATCTGCCACAATGGAGCCTCACCCTTTACACAAGACCACGGTAAAATACTTCACACTGACTCAAATGGATAAGGCATGGAATTGGGTGGAAGGGGACGAAATATGAAAAATATTCATCACCATCTTCTCATCATCACGCCCTGCAATTCCTTCCTGAACTCGTAAAGAACGACTTCCTTGCTCATGAGAATGCGATCTCAAAAAGAACGGTCACGGACAAGCCAGTGCGGCAGATATGGAACAACATGACCATCGTCAGCCATCATGGAATGCCCAATGCTACACGTAAGAAATCTAATCAGAGAGAGGATCGTCGGGATGAGAAGCGCGTTTACTTAACACCAAAACACAGACAGGCAAGGTCTACTCCATAAGCTACGACAGGTTCAGTTGCGTCATCAAAATTGTGTGTTCTTCAGCATAGCCCCGTTATTCAAAACCAATCTAGCCGTTTCCCTCGGTAGCTCAATCACTGATGATTGAGATTCATGATCACACGAGATACGAATGATTCTCTGCCGAGAAACCCACTCCATGGTTTTCAAAAACCGTGACGCACAATCTATGCAGAGCTGGGAGTGAAAACGGTTTAAACATGAAGCCTTGTGCACCTTCCTTCGCAAGTTGTCGCAGAGTCGAGCCGTTTAAATCACCAGACATCACGACCACTGGCGTCTGATAGCCCAACCATCGCAACTCATCTAGCATCGTCGGGCCGTCCATCTCGGGCATCTGGATATCCAGCAGAATACCCTCAACAACTTGTCCGCCCAACACATGTAATCCTTCCAGACCATTACACGCGAGGAACACATCATAGCCCCTCAGGTCCAAGGCATCCCGCAACATCCCTGCTACCGACGGATCGTCATCCACGACTAGTATGGAGGGTCGGAATTTTGGAACCACCGAATCATCTGCACCTTGGCGTCGCGGATCACTTTTAGACGTCACTCTCATGGTCTTCGTCCACGAGGTCGGCCGATTGGAAGTTGAGAATAGTTGGTTCATGTGTCGCCTCCCTGCTGAATCCATTGTATCAATTCATACATGGATATTGGGTTAGGGGGAAGAAGACATTCACAATACGAAATTAGCAGTACGAGGGGAACTAGGAGAATCCCTAGTTTTTTCAAAAAAACGCCTCAATCAACAAGGAGAGGGAAGCGAGACCGAGGCGTCTTCTACCAGACCATGGGAAAGCGCAAATTTGGTGAGATCAGCATTTGACTGCATGTGCAACGTGTCCATCAGTTTGGCTTTGTGAAATTCAACGGTTTTCACAGACAGGCTGAGAATGCCCGCGATTTGTTTGATAGACTTCCCTTCGGCTATCAGTTGCAACACTTCTCTTTGACGAGGCGTCAGATGCTTAAGAATAGGCACCTGGTTTCGCGAAGCATATTCAAGCGGCAGTTGATCATCGAGAAACACGAGTGGAGTGAGGTAGGATTGGCCTCGAACCACTGTATGAATGGCACCAATTAATTCTGAAGCTGCGCTGCGCTTCAACAAATACCCAGAGGCCCCTGCTTCGAAAGCTTCCTTGGCGTAAGCCACATCAGCATGCATAGTGAGAAAAATGACTTTCGAGGCAGGAATCATTTGCCTGAGCTGTCGGCTGGCTTCAAGTCCATGCAACAGCGGCATCGTCATATCAGTCACAATAACATCTGGCCGCAGCTGCTTAGCCGCAGCTATCAGAGCACGACCGTCTTCTACTTTTCCCACGACATCGAATTCCTCTTCCAAAATCTTCGCCACTCCGTCTAGTACCAGAGGGTGATCATCCGCTAACAAGATCCGAAGGCGGCTCATAGATACACCTCGACCTTTTAAGATAAAGAGGGGGTCGCGACCGCATCAGCTACACTGAGCGTTCGTAGAAATTGACGTTCATCATACAGAGGGGAAGACTGGCCTACTACTAGGGAAAGCCCTAGTCAGACAAGAAAAACCCCCTAGGACCAAACTACCTTCAGTCCGAAGAAACCAGACCATGAGCAACCGCATATTTCGTCAATTCGACGGTAGAATGCAAATTCAATCCCTGCATGATGTTTGTCTTATGAAACTCTACTGTCTTGCGAGAAAGATTGAGAATGTTGGCAATATCTTTCACCGTTTTGCCTTCTGCCACCAGCTGCAACACTTCTCGCTGGCGTGAGGTCAACGGACTTACTGTACTAGCCGTCCCTTCAGACTGACCACAAAGAGGCAAGAGCACATCCTTCGCAATCACTGGAGTCACATAAAATTGATCTTTCGACACCGCTTGAATGGCCAACGTTAATTCTGAAGCTGCTGACCGTTTGAGCAGGAATGCAGACGCTCCGGCTTGAAATGCTTCTTTTGCATAGGTGGGATCAGCATGCATGGTCAGAAAAATTATCTTGCAGGCTGGAAGTAGTTTATGTAATTGACGGGCCGCTTCGAGACCATTAAGTTGTGGCATGGAAATATCCAATACCACGATATCCGGATTGTGCTGCTGCGCAACCGTCAGAAGCGTTCGGCCATCTTCAGCGATACCGACAATATCATGCTCATCCTCTAAGAGCTTACGAAGGCCCTCAAGAACCAACGTATGATCATCGGCTAAAACAATCCGCGAACGCTTCATGTGTCGCCTTTACCTAGTAATATTGAGATAGGACATGGGGCCCCTCCTATCGGTTCTTTTACTCACGACAACTGAGAACTTACCCCTCACTCTTTCATGGCCCTTCTTCACATTTCACTTCTCTTAGTGGCACCCAAACGATGATTTCCGTTCCTTGCCCGGGGAAAGAGTTCATCTCATACGTGCCTTGAACCACTCTCACGCGTTCTTGCATACCAATGAGACCTAACCCATGTTTGCCTAACCGAATCTCTTCAACGCGAAACCCCTTCCCATTATCCTTGATGGCTAATCGCAGCCCTCCTTCATCTTCAAGCAGCTTTACTTCGATCTGAGTGGCCTGAGCATGTCTACTCACATTTCTCAAGCCTTCTTGGGTCAGACGATACAAGCATGAAGCAATGTCCTGAGATAGAGAAACGGGTATATCGATTGAGGTAAACACAACTGGAATATTTTCCCATTTTGAAAAATCATTCAAATAGGATCGTAAGGCCACTTCAAGGCCAAGATCATCTAAAATGGAAGGATGAAGTTGGTACGCCAGATGCCTCACGTCATCTGAAAGCGTGGAGACTTCATCGTACAGCTTTTGGAACGTGTGATACATTGGCGACAATAGGCTTAATCCCTTTTGTGCTGATTGTAGATCCAAGGCCAAGACAGCCAGACGTTGATTCATGTCATCATGAAGCTCACGGGAAATTCTCCGCCGCTCATCTTCTTGAGCTGAAATCAATCGTCCCCCCAAAGCCTGAAGTTCCTCTTGCTTCGTCTGTAGCGCGTCCTGGGCAACATGGCGTTCGATGGCCACCCCTGCCAATCCACATGAAAGGTCCATGAGCACAAAGTCAGTGAATTGAGGATCTTGTGGTTGGCGATGGTAGATACCCAGCACTCCGAGGACCGTATTCGATTTAGATAGAATGGGTGTCGACCAGCACGCGCGTAGGCCATGCGCTGCTGCCGACTTGCGGAATCGTGACCAAAGAGGATCGGTTTCGATATCCGACACAATGACTCGTTTTTTCCTATAAGCCGCAGTGCCGCAAGATCCTCCATCCGGACTGCTTAACATGCCTTCAAGTGAACGAACATACGATGCCGGAAGCGAGGGCGCGGCTCCAACTTTAAGCGTCATCCCGTCGTACAAAAAAATCGAGCAGAGCGACCCACGATCCAGTTTTTCCACAAAGCAGCAAATCGTTTCGAAGATCTCAACTAACGATTTCTCCACACTGATCATTTCAAGTATTTGCTGCTCACCTCGTAACAAATTCTCATTTCGGTGGCGCTCAGATATGTCACGGAAGGTGACCACGGCCCCCTTGATTTGTTTACCCTCATCCAGAATTGGTGTGCTCGTGTACTCTGTTGGAAAATAGGTTCCGTCTTGACGCCAAAAAACCTCAGTAGGCACCTGATGATGCACGACTCCATCCTTCAATGATGAGTAAATTGAGGATTCTTCTACAGGATGTGGCGTTCCATCCGCTGTAGAATGATGCAAGAGTGGGTAAACAACTTTACCCTGAACATCCTCAATCATCCAGCCAGTCAAACGTTGAGCGGCTTGATTGAAAAACGTGACCTTCCCCTGATTATCGAGACCGTATATCCCCTCTCCCGCAGAATTCAGAATCAACGCATTTTGGGTTGAAAGACGCCGAATTTCTTGTTCAGCTTGCTTGCGCTCCGTACTATCAAGGCCAGTCGCAATGATATATTCGATCTTCCCCTGTTGGTCCGTTATGGCCGTATTCGACCAACTGATCCAACGCAGCTGACGATCGTGATCCAGCCATGCATTTTCAAAGGATTCTGGGAATTGCCTCTCCTTGAACAAACCCAGAAGGTTCTTCACCTCTTGGCCATCTTCACCGGATATCACGGAGAGATCGAGGAAGGACTTTCCTCTCATATCGTCAAGGGTTCGCCCCGTCAATTTTTCGCATACTCGATTAAACCGGACAATTTTCCATTCCGGATCAAGCACCACGACGAGAGCTCCAGCCGTGTCCAAGATAGCAGAGATGAATTGTTGCTCTTTTTTCAACGCTTCTTGCGTTTGTCGACGTACGGTGACGTCAACGACGGTCCCAGCAAGCCAACATGATTTCCCAATTGACTGGTTTCCAACAACATTCCCTCGACACGCTACCCAATGCGTGCTTCCATCCGGCCAAATGATACGATGCTCAATGTCATAGGGCTCATTATGGGTGAGGGTTTTTAGCACCGCTTCATTGACCACACTCAGATCTGATGGATGAATCAAATCAAGATACGCCTGTTGTGTGCCGGCGAAAGTACCCTGGCGCAAACCGAAAAGTTCCTCAACGTTCTGAGACCAGACCACCTCATTGGTCGTCACATTCCACGTCCAAGTTCCAACCTTTGCTGCACCCATGGCCAACTGACGTTGGGCTTCACTTTTCATCAGTGCCTCATCGGCAACCTTTCGGTCAGTGAGGTCTCGGACTATCACAACGACTGAATCGACTATCTTATTTCCCTCACGTAACGGTGCATAGGTGACGGCCATGAATCGTTGACCCAACGCTTTAAAGTTAAATAATGCCTCATAGTTGACGGTTTCTCCTGCAAGCGCCCGATCAAAATGAGGCTTGACTACTGCCTGAAACACCTCTTTCCCTAGAAGCGTAGCAATATGTATCCCGACAATTTTCTTTTGAGAAATGCCATGTGCCACTTCATACGCATAGTTCACCTGACGATATCGGTAATCATGACCGACGACCGAAATATGATCAGGGGAACTTTCGAAAACTTGGTGGCTAATTGACTGCGCATCAACAAGTGTTTGCTTAATCTTTTCTTTTTCAGTGATATCGATCATAGCCAAACGAAATCTGGCTTCAGCGCCTGGGGTATCCGCATTGGCATAGTAACTTTCCAGTTGGACAAAATAAGAAGCGTGCCCAGGTTTCATTCGGATCACGTCAGAAATCTTTATGCTGCGTCCCAACTCGACACTGTGGAAATAGTGACGAAGAGTTGGTTGATCATCGGCAATCACAAAGTCTTCCAGATTCTGGTGAATCAGGGTTTTTCGCTCTACTGCAAGAAACTGACAGGCTGTGAGGTTCGCCTCTAAAATTTCTCCTCGGACATTCGTGCTGAGAAATCCCACGGGCGCGAAATCATACAAATCGGCATAGCGATCGTGTGCATGTTGAAGGTTGAGCTGCGTACGACGGAGCTCCTCATTTTGCATCTCCAATTCGATTTGATGCACTTGTAATTCATGAATGAACTGTAGGATCTCGTGCAGGGACATCGTCTTCACCTGCACACGTGAGGTTCTCAGAGAAGTTTTCGCCCTCTGAGTGAGTGTTTTAAGATTTGGAGGTGGATTCTTCGTTGGACTCATCGGAACCTATAAGATTTGATTCATCCTAATTTTTTCGGCTCTTACTCAGCCGTTTCTCGTTCTCTCCTGGTCACTCCCATACAAGTGGGATGGGGCGAAAGCCAGAAAATCGATATTCGTTTATTTCCGCGAGTATGACGCCAGGGGGGACCATTCAGTCATTCTCTCAGATGATTTGAATGACCATCACGCCGTGAAGATTAATCATATTCATTTTGGATCAGAAAAAATACCTTTTTTTCAATGAATCTTGCTCCGCGACTCTATTTGAAATCTCCCAAAACGATTTACCCCAACCGTCTTAAGTTATTTCAAGGACACCAATATTTTCGACAGAGAAAGACTACAGTCCCCCCACACAAATGATGTAGGGAAATATGCAACAATCCGTCGCACAGGCTCCATTCTCAGGCCTTCCTATTCCTGATAGCCTCATGATTTCACTATTGTTCCCTGCTGGCTTTCCATTATTTAGAAATCATACTTATCTCGAAATTCTCGTCTAATCTCAACAGGATACAAAAATTTCCCTCACTCATCGTTGTGCGGTTTTTCCAGCTTCTCGTATACAAGCATGTCTGGCATGGAGTTTGATTTTCTGTAAACAACAGATACCAGCGTCATCAAATTTGAACTATTTTATTCAGAAGATGAACCAAGCCGAGGAATCATCTGTTTTTCTATTGCGACGAATACCACCATCTAGGAGCTAGGCAAATGAACTGTCCTCACTGTCATGGATGAATGGTGATCCATACATGCTTCAATATGTAGGGTAATCGCAATAAAGACCAAAAATAAAGGAACGGCGTTATCTCAAATACGGAAAAAATCTTTTCCCCGTACTACTGTGGAATATCGAGCGTGACAAATCCAGACTAGACATATGTGGCAAAAAAATGGAGGCACACTGCTGATCAATTTGCTTATAGGAAAGATCATATGATTATATTTTACGAGCAATGGGATGGACCGTCGTCGTTACGATGATGACGTTGCGGTTTTGGTCAGCTCACGCTGGAAGAACAAAAAAAGGTGATTGGAAGTGCCGGCTCGTCTTCAGTAGAAACCGGATATCCATCCGCTATGGCAGAAAATGGCAAGATGGTCTAACGTCGTCTGCTCTCAACCCAATTGAGAGTATATTAGGAACAGCGTTTCGGATGAGACAGTCCGTGAGGAAGCTTCGTATGTTTATCCAAGCAGGCCATATTAATCTGATATTGGTTGAGGCCTGTTACCTTACTTAGATCAGCCCCATGAAGATTGGCTTGATACAACATGGCATCCTGCAAGGAGGCTGCCTCAAATTCAGCATCTTGGAATACAGCCTCATGAAGCATCGCTTCTTCCAAATTGGCCTCATGAAGTCGAGCTTCAGTGAAGTCGGCCCTCGTGAGATTCGCGCGAGTCAGATTGGCTCTCTGTAGCGTAGCTTTTCTAAAGTTGACACCTACTAACATCGCCATAACAAAGTTGGCGCTACTCAGATCCGCTTCACAAAAGTTGGCCCGGGAACCATCAGATCCTTTCGGGTTTTCAATCCACTTTGCATGAGCCGTTTTTATTTGCACAATGACTTCGTGAGAAAATTTCTTGTCTTTATTTCCACTGCAGATACGCTCTAGTGGTATGACAATCGAGGGTGAAGACTTCTCTTCAGAAATCTTTAAGAAGATCTGAGTGCCAAAACCCAAAATGAGTAAACTTGATAAGACAACTGAAATTCGAATCATCAGACCTTAACCCCTACATCAACTTATCAGTGCGATAAGTAATTATTGAACAACCACATGCAATCTGACCCAAAAAAGTATGCCACAGCACCTTAGAAAATGTACAAATTCACAAACAATCATTGAATAGCTTTAATCATCACTCTGTGCGTATGAAACGAACGAAACAACGACAGCGCATATATAGAGCAAAGCTATAAGCCTGATTTGAAAACTGTATTTCAGTTGACGTAAGAGATCGAATGAAGGCCGCATTCACCTTCGCCCACCTCTTCCCAAATGTCCTTGCTATTGAAATCTTTTCAACTCGCATGATCTCTTTCAGGAAATTATCCTGGACAAATTTCCCTTAACTTTCGATTGCCCATCCAATGCCAAAAATAAACGCCTCATCAAATTTCTTGTTTTGAAACAACGGCTGACTATTGAAACGAATATCATAGGCAAAATTCAGATACAGATGTTGATTGAGCTCAATCCGTATCCCTTGGCTCGAATTCACTCGAAGAGCCGTACTTTCATTCCCAAAATCTCTAAACCCCCGGTGGTCCAGGAAAATCCTGACTCGGTCAGAAATAATCCAATACCCCCAGTTGATAGACCACAAATAGGCTGGACTCTGGATCGTTGGCCTAGTCTTGAAATCCTGATGAACAAAACCTAGCCCACCGCTAATGGCGAGTTCATCTTCTTGGGTATCAAAGAACTGATAGCCTAAACCAATACTCGTTGAGCTCCTCAGGGTTAAATCTTGGAATGAGTCTTGTTCAAACAGTTCATCGAGACCGAGAAAGATTTTCTCTGTGAGGAAATAATCATAATTGAGAGAACCCCTTGAGTTTCTCGCAGTCACTTGCTCTACAGATTCACCGTAATTATACCTGCCCCCCAAACCCACACGGTGTCCACCAAAACGCATTGTGGCCTCCATGGAACCATTGATCGCTTGAGTCTCCGAATTACCGGCTGTGCGATTCCCGCCCAAGAAGGCATCGGCATTATATCGAAACCACGGCATAGGATTGATGGCGGCAATAGAATCTAAGAAAAACTCTTTTGTGTCTTCCTGCGACTTTGCCTCAATGACTTCTTTTGGTTCCACCATCTGGAATCCATCTGCCTCTGTAAAATTCACTGGCCCTTTATATTGTGACCCATCCCCTAATTCGATGGTCAAGGGAGTTGTTGAAGAGAAACCCTTGACCTTTGCCCACTCGATACGAATTTCACCACTATGCGTTGTTTTCACAACAAGCGATGCTTCTTCCATCCGAACGATTGTTCCCGATATTCGGTCTCCATTAACAAAATAGACTTCATCTCCCCACGAGAAACTCACCACTCCAGGAATAACGGGGACCATGAGCAGGAACACCTGAATAATCCATAAAAAGACGCACATCACGTTGAATATTGCTTTCTCAGGGACTATTCAACACTGCGAATATAATATGCGATGAAGAAAGTCGAATAACACGTATGATGATAGAAGTTTGGACCAAGGGTATCCTCAGTCTGGGGGGGAGATAATTTCTCCAGGTATCATAGCAGTTTTGACCACGGAAACCGACTAGGCCTCTGCTTTTCTCATGGAAAAAATGCAACGATTACGCCTCAGCCAGAAGAGATGGAATAGATGAATAGCCAGTTAGTGATTGTGACTCAATTTATGAATATTGATGGGAGGAGACAACCATCGATGAATGGTCAATCCTTTTTCAACTCGGCAAGACGGTATCATAATAAGGCATGCTTCAATTTACAGATGACATAGGTGTTCATCATTACCTTCCGACACGCTCTACAGAGTCATTACTAGCCTACATACCGTCCTCCTGCACGCTCCGTTACACGGCAGTAGCCAAGCAAGGAAGAAGAGGTGAACGTCATGTTTTAACCGAAAAATCATGCACATCCACTTTCCAGGATTCTTTACAAACACCTTTGCACCAGCCTCTTGAACTCCGCTGCCCCTTGATATTCCTACTGTTTTCAGGGGACTAGAAATTAGGCCCAGAAATTCCTTAGAATTCCCAGTTATCTTTCGAAAGCTATTTATCCGTTTCACCAAAGGATTGATCAATGAGATTCGCGTTCGGACTGTTTACCATCGCACTGTCACTTAGCTTTTCTTTGCCAGCGATGGCATATACGGAAACACCCGTTTCTAACGGTGGCACAATTTCCGGAAAAGTGACATTAGCGGGAAAAGAACCCCCGGCATTAGCCTATAGTTTGATTACCAATCCCGATACAGACTTTTGCGGACGAATCTCGACAGGGACCGGATGGCGCCTCGTGGATGAATTTCAAGTGGCAGCGGACGGAGGGCTCCAAAATACAGTGGTTTTTCTTGAGGGAATTTCGCAAGGTAAACCTTTCGCCGAAACGGGTCCCGTGAAAGTCACAGTGGAGGATTGCCTCTTTGCTCCCTGGGTCTCAGTTGTGAAAGACCAACAACCACTCCATATCGTCAATATGGATCCCATTATTCATGATGTACAAATTTACGAAACAGCCCCCTTCGGCACACGAGTGATGCTTCATCGTCCACTTCGACTCAATCCATTCCATCCTAAGGACCGAATCAAGGATCATCAGCACAAACCTGGAGAGGCCATGCTCGACACGGTAACGTTCTCTCAGGGTCGTAAGATTTTATACTTGGAATGCGGCTTTCATACGTACATGCAAAGCTGGGGAGTCAGAGTAGAGAACCCGTATTACGCCATTACTGATGCGGAAGGGAATTTCACGCTTCCCGATGTTCCGGAAGGCGTCTATTCCCTCGTGGCCTGGCACGCGGGCATGGGAGGGTTCTTAAATATGGAAGTGGTCGTCCTTGCCAACAAAACGGCAAAAACCAAGATAGAGTTTCAAAATCCAATAGATAGGCGCATGGCCCATAATACCATGTCTCCCAATTATCGATATGGGACCGAGGTCCTGGAGAAAGAGGGGGCAGTTTATGACATCCAAACGACCCACGAAACCCAAGACATTCATAACCCTGAGCATGGAGGGTCCACCGACCCACATTCAAGCCATTAATTGTTCACGTCTCAGTCATCGCGCTTAGAAAGATTCTTGACCGTTGACTTGAGACGCATGAGGAAGCAAGAAGGAAAAGCCATTGCAGCATGGGCTACAGCAACATCGGCTAACGAAGTCGACTCCCAAGACCAGGGTACACACGAAATAGAGCTTCTGAAATTGGAAGTGTTTACTGGAAGGGTTGAATAATGAGGATATCAAGGGGCATATGTCGTCAGGGAGGCGTTGTACATCAGAGGCTACGGGTCGGTTCAAAAAAGTTCGTCCAGCAAGGCCGCAGCCAACTTTACGCGCGGAGCGTACTTCCAGTACGTGAGCACGAAAAACTGGAGACCTGCCTGCGCGAAGCCGCTTCGACAGGCATGGAACCGTTAGTCTGTCAGCCGTAGCCTTGGCGGAGGCTGGCGGCTTTTTTCAACAGACCCTTACTGAGAAATGGGTTCGTCTTGCTTGGGGACAAGAAGAGCCTTGAGTTCATCCCCCGTCATAACTTCTGCAGAAAGTAATTGCTGTGCGGCAGACAAGAGCACAGGATGCAACTTCGCTAGCAACGCCTGAACGCGCTGCCCTTGCTCATCAATTAACCGCTTGACTTCCGAATCAATTTCTTGTGCGGTTTTCTCGGAATAGGTTGCACCCGCATTCGATTCAGATGAAGGCATAAATGTCGGCTTCACAGATTGATCCAAGGCAACGGTACCTAGTATGTCACTCATGCCATAATCTTTGACCATGCGTTTGGCAATGCTTGTGGCTTTTTGCAAATCATCAGCGGCTCCGGTCGATGCTTCGCCAAAGACCAATTCCTCAGCAGCTCGTCCGCCTAAAAGCACCGCAATACGATTTTCTAATTCTGTTCGAGTCATCAAATAGCGATCTTCAGTGGGTAATTGGAGCGTATACCCTAACGCGGCAATTCCTCGAGGAATAATGGAAATCTTATGAACTGGATCGGAACCTGGTAACGACATTGCAATCAAAGCATGGCCGACTTCATGATGCGCCACTCGCCGACGCTCCTCTTTACTCAACACGCGATTTTTCTTCTCTAGCCCCGCAATGACCCGTTCGACGGCTTCTTGGAAATCC
>JAJDBQ010000014.1 GCA_029261255.1 Nitrospirales bacterium | reverse complement strand
CGCTTCGAGTAACCCTCCGGCAAATGATGAATCATAACATGCCAGGCTTGTCGAAGAGCGTTGCGAGCTTGATGCAATACTCCAGTAGCCGGCGGCAGCATTGTGAACTGACTGATGAAAGAGGGTTGGGGAAACAAGCGGCGTGGGAGATTCTAGCGACTGACAAATCTTATGGAGAATACCCACTTCTCCACCAGACGAGGCAAAGACGGTGGCCATACTTTTCGGGTCCATCTGACTCTGTTGCACAGCTTCTTGGGCCACGTGTAAGGACCAACGAACAACGTCGCTACTTCGTCTGCATTCATTGGCGGGGAGTATCGAAGGCATAGGGTCTGGAGTCACTGAGTGATCATAGAAAGATTCGTCCTTGAGTAGATTCCTGTAGGAATCCCAACTTTCTATCCCAGGACCAAGAACGCTGACGCCATCGACAAAGACCCTCATGCGCGTCTTCCTAATATTAATGTGCAGTTGTTCCCACCAAAGCCAAAAAAATTACTCATGATGGAGCGAAGCGGTTGCTCACGGTTTTCAAGCAGGATGTGGCTGGAAAATGTCGGATCGACGGTACTGCTGTTCAAGCAGCCGGGAAGAACCCCATGCTGTAGGCAGAGATCTCCCAATACCACGGCAACGGCCCCTGCGGCGCCGAGTGTATGTCCTGTCCAGCCTTTGGTGGAACTACAGGGAGTTTCTGACGTAAACAGGGTTGCAATCGCGCGGTCCTCGGTTTGGTCATTTGCCACAGTGGCTGTGCCATGCATGTGAATGTAGTCGATGTCGGATATGGACAGGCCACTTGTTTCTAGAGATTTCTGCATGGAGATGAGGGCACCTTGTCCAGTGGGGTGTGGATGAGACATATGGTGCGCGTCGCTACTTTCACCATATCCCAAGAGCGCAGTCGTGGCCTGGTTTGTCGATTGTGTGGATTTTTCCAGAAAGACAAAGGCTGCGGCTTCGCCGATGGTCAAACCGTCACGATTGGCGTCGCAGGGACGACAGGGTCCCGGTGCAGTCAATTGCAAGGCGGAAAACCCATATAAGGTTGTGAGGCAAAGACTATCGACTCCACCAACAAGAGCGGCATCGCAGAGGCCGGCTTTTATGTATCGAGATGCGGTCGCAAAGACTTTCGCGCTTGAGGAACAGGCTGTAGAAATGACGACGGCAGGTCCAGTCAGTTCGAGATATTTACGAACAAAATGAGCTACCGAAAATGCATCTTGTGTATATTCCCCTCTGGGGATAAAGCTTTCGGGAAGCCTTCCCGACTCGGGGTTTTTCTGTTGGTAGGCATGTTCTGTTTCGAGGATTCCAGCGGTGCTCGTGCCAATGAAGACGCCGATTCTATGGGCTCCGTACTGCTGACGAGCAGCGGCAATGTGGTCTTCAAAGCCATCCTGTTGAAGGCCGAGTAACGCTAATTGGTTATTTCGGCAGGTGAAATGGTGCAGGCTGGATTCTAGAACCACTTCTTCAAGCCCTTGAACTCTTCCCATGTAGGTGGGAAGTTTCCTTCCCTCGAAATCGCAGGGCTGCAGGCCAGATTGTCGTTCTTGTAAGGCTGATAAATGAGCCTGTCTTCCCCTCCCGACTGACGAGACCACTGTCGCATGTGCGAAGTAAAGAGGAGTCATTCGCAGTGATCAGGCTGTGGGCCGTAGAGTCAAGAAGTGGGAGAGAGGAAGTGGTTTAACGGTCTGAGAGGTACCAAGGAGTTGATTGGCTTGTTCCTGACAGCAATTGAAAATCTCATGCAGCCTGGTAAAAAATTGGCGAGGTGTTTGCGGTTGCCCTACCTCCTCTAACCATTCGACGCCTTCTATGGCGTTGGTAAATTGTCCAAGGTTTCCTCGAAAAAAAGTCTGCGTGTCGTGCAGGTGGCGCTCGACTTTGAGAAAGAGTTGGGAGAAATTCGAGAGCGCATTAAGAACAGGTTGTTGCTCTTGAATTTTGTCGGTCAAAATTCCTCGTTGAGATGAAGGTCTTGCATGAATTCTGAAAGCCAAATGTGATAGTAGGATGGAAAATCCAGTTGCCATTTTAATTTAAGGAGTTCATAACTTCCAAAAAGGGAATACAGGTTTCGGTACAGACGCATGCTGGCTTCATATCGGAAATGCATGTACGCGTTTGAACGATCAATCAGTTGATGAAGCTTAGGAATTGATTTGCCTTCTTCTTCATAGCGAATCATATTCGTCAAGAGATCGTTCTCCAACGCGATAAAATCTGATCCGGGGCTGTAGAAGGGATCAGTGAAGGCGGCGGCTTCGCCTGTTAAACCCCAACGATTTGGACTGAAATATTGTCGTGTTCCATAGGTCAGATGCTGAAAGCTTCCGATGTCTAGCAGTTCGGCCTCTTGAAGAAGAGACCATGGAGCATGATGCTGTTTGAGGAAGTTCAAGAATCCATCAGCCTTACGAAGGCTATCTTGCCAACTTCCTTGACGTTCCATGACGATTCCTACGCTGACGATATTCTGGCCAAGGGCAATAAACCAAATCCAATATCCTGGATAACAAAAATGGTTGGTTGATGTGTACCGGCTGGTCCCATGGACGCGTTGTCGAAATGCCTCTGGTCCGACCTTGTCTATGTTTGTCACATTTCTGAAGCGCCCCCATACTGCCGCTAATGTATGATGTGATTCAGGGGTTCGTAGGTTCTCCTGGCGCGCCAAAATTGAAGATCGGCCACTGGCATCGATGAGCCATCGGCTTTGGACGTGTGTTTTTTTTGTTTTAGTCCCCACGAAAAATTGATGAGGTGATGAATTAGAGCTGAGCTGGACGTCAGAAACAGCGCATCCTAGATGAAGGTCGACGCCATCTTCCTGATTCATCTTTTGCAGGTCAGTCTCTAGCCGTGAACGGTCCAATTGGTAGCTTTTGAAAAATGGTCGTTCGATCCCACCGATCTCGCTCATGTCAATTAAGGGAGCCTGACGGTTTTCCTGATCAAAGAAAAATCGCAGACCGTTTTTCACGAGGTGATGTTCAGTGAGATACGTCTCAAGACCAAGCCGACGAATGAGGTAATCCCCCGTCACTTCAACCGTTGATTCTCCAACTTTATATGAGGTGGATTCACGTTTCTCAAACATCCCAACAGTGAGATGAGGGAATGTCTGTCGTAATTGTCTGGCCAGCAGGTTCCCGGCTAAGCCCGCGCCCAAGATGGCGATATCGTAATGATGGTGTGGCATAAAAGATGGGGTTATCAGTTGTAGTTAATATCCTGCACCAATCGAATTAAAAAAGAAACCAAGATGAAAGAATTCGAGCATAATTGAGCTTGGCATAGGAAGCAATACGGTTAGGAGTTCCTGATTTCATTGTCCAAGAACAAGTGGGGTGAAGGGTAATAAGAACGATGCATTCGTGAAAAGATTAATATCTATACGTTCATGAACTTGTAGAAAGTGTCTGGCCTATCGTTTGATGAGATCGTATTTCAAGAAGGTCATTGGCCTGTTCAAAGCCTCGAGCAAATATCGCCCGCAGTCGTGTTAACGATTGCTCGGGCGTCATGAGCTGTCCTACTTCCCCTATCCACCCTATGCCTTCTAATGCGTCTGTGAAATTTCCGAGGTTTCCTCGATACATCGCCTTATTTTTCTGGAGATGGCACTCTACCTTTTGAAAGAGCTGTGAGAACGTTGAAAGAGCATTGAGTACTTGTTGTTGTTCCTGAACCTGGTCGGTGAGGAAATCTTCATTGAGATGAAGATCTTGCATAAATTCCGATAGCCAGATGTGATAATACAAGGGAAGATCCAATTGAAATTTTAATTTGAGCAGCTCATAACTCCCGAATAGGGAATACAGGTCGCGATATAAATACATGCT
Source organism: Nitrospirales bacterium (assembly GCA_029261255.1). Taxonomy (GTDB): domain Bacteria; phylum Nitrospirota; class Nitrospiria; order Nitrospirales; family UBA8639; genus Nitrospira_E. Next base: position 3,361 of record JAJDBQ010000014.1, on the reverse strand, counting down.
AGCCTCATAACGGAAGTGCATGTAAGCATTTGAAAGATTTGCGAGTTGGAGCAGCTGATTCGGTGATCCCCCTTCTTCTTCTTGGCGAATCATATTGGTGAGAAAATCGTTTTCCAGTGCGATGAAATCAGATCCTGGGCTATAAAATGGATCGGTGAATGCCGCTGATTCACCTGTGAGCCCCCATCGGTGCTGACTGAAGTATTGCCGTGTTCGATAAGGAAGATGTTGGAAACTCCCAATATCCAGCAGTTCGGCTTTTTGGAGTAGAGCCCACGGAGCACGATGTTGTTGCAAAAAGTCGACAAACCCTTCTTTTTTGTGAAGATGTTCCTGCCATCCCGCTGATCGCTCCATCACGATTCCTACGCTGACGATGTCCTGGCTTATGGGAATGAACCAAATCCAATACCCTGGGTAGCAAAAATGGGTCGTCGATTCTCGGCGGCTTGTACCATTCACTCGTTGGCGAAAGCTCTCCGGTCCGATTTCGTCAAGATTGACCACATTTCTAAATCGTCCCCATACCGCAGCCACAGAGTGGCGGGATTCGGGGATTCGCAAATTTTCTTGTTTCGCCAATATTGATGATCGGCCACTGGCATCGATCAGCCATCGGCATTGCCCGTTCCATTGTTGTGAGCCATTTTGCACGGAAAATTGATGAACGGAGTTATCGGTACTGAGCTGAATATTACAGACTCGGCTTCCCAGATGAAGATCCACTCCGTCTTCTTGGTTCATCCGTAGTAAGTCTGTTTCTAGCTTGGACCGATCGAGTTGAAAACTTTTGAATACGGGTGTTGCGGTTCCACCGATTTCACTCATCTCAGTTAAGGGAGCTTGACGATCTTCCTGGTCGAAAAAAAATCGAAGGCCATTCTTCACGATATGCTGATTCGTGAGATAGGCGCCTAGGCCCAGCCGTCTAATGAGATAATTTCCGGTGACTTCCACGGTGGACTCTCCAACTTTAAATGACGTGGAATCATTTTTTTCAAACATTCCCACCTTCAGGTGAGGGACTGTTTGTCGGAGTTGTCTGGCTAAAAGGTTGCCCGCAAGACCAGCTCCGAGGATCGCGATGTCAAGATGATGCCGTGCCATAAGGGATCAGGTTGTCTTTTGATGTTGAGATGGGGAACAAATAGCCGCAAAGAGGAAACAACTGAGCGAGCCAAAGAATGCGGTTAATCCTATTCCACGAAGCACAGGCGTTTGAGAAGAAGCCAATAACCCAAACACCGTGATGGTCGTAAGGCTGCATACGATGATCGCTGAAATTGTCTGCTGACGTTCGGCAGCCGTTTTATGAGATCGCTGAAAAAACAAGGTGTAATCTAACCCAATTCCAAACACTAAGAGTAAGGCGGCGAGATGAAATAACGACAACCGTTCTCCAAGGGCATGGAGGATACTGAGGTCAAGCATAATCGAGGCTGCGATGGGAAACAAGACGGTGGCGACCTTGGTAAAGGATTGTAATCCGATGCCCAGAATGACCATCAAACAGGCAATTCCGATGGCCAAGTATGTGAGAACTTCTTGGCGATAGGTAGTGACCATGTGATTCGATTCAAATTTCAAATCCAAAAAATGCACAGAGGGGAGTGTCTCAGCGTGAATGGCGTCCTGAATAGCACGACGATTCTGTACATCACGGATGAGAATCGTTCCTACCCATTGATCATGTATCGGATACAGTAGCGTTCTAATTTTGGTATCTAATGGGGTTCCTTCAATCGTCTGCTTTTCCAATGGTATCAAGCTTTTTGCTGTGGCTATGCCCTGGACGAATGGATCAAAGAGTCCAGGCCTAAACGGCAGGTTCTGTTGGGCTTCTGTGAGATGCTTCTGAAGTGTCACATGATCGGGTAAGCCTTGCTGCCGTGATTTTTGTAATCGAATGCTGGGTAGGTAGTCTGCTGCCATTTCATATCCTGTCATATGTCCTCGATCAACAAGCTGCTCTAAGGTTGCCTTGAGGCCTTCACTCTGTTCGAGGACTTGTTGTTCATTTGGTGCGACGACAACGATCATGTCTCGCACTGCAGGTGCACCTAAATCTTTTCGTAACCAGGCATCACGATCTCTGAGGTTTTGAGGGACGGGACTGAGATTTGCGATATCCATTTCCCAAAAGGGTTTCTCTGACAGCACGAGATAGGAAACAGACAGCATCATGGTGATAGGGACAATGATGAATAATTTCGAGCTTACGTCTTGAAGTGGAAGCCATGCGGCCCAAGGAATGGGCTTGGTGATCTTGCTGGGAGCGAGAACAGGAAGAAGCCATCGTGTCGCTGCGGCTGCTGTTAAAAGGCCGATGATGGCAAATAGTCCCAATTGGGAGAGGCCAGGAAAGCTTGAAAATAACATCGCTCCATAGCCAATCGCGGTGGTGGTCGCGCCTAATCGAATGGTGGGCCAGACTCCCATGATGGTTGTTCTAGCCGAACGGCCAGCTTCCAGATGTGCACAGGCATGGAGGGGATAGTCAATCGCGACACCGATTAAGGTGGCACCAAATGCCAAGGTCATGCCATGGATGAAACCAAACGTCCAAAAGACGGTGATCCCGGCTACGAGCATGCCCGTGACGAGAGGTACGAGACTGAGGCAGAGAATCGTCAATGATCGGTAGGTGACCAAGAGCAGTGCGATGACGAATCCTGCGCCAAGCGTAGAAAGCCATGTCGCGTCTTGCTTAATCACCGTTCGTGATTGGACGGCGAAAACCGACGGGCCGGAACGGATTAAGGTCAGGGATGATGAGGGTGAGACAGTGGTCTGAATTTCTTCCATTGTCGTGGTTAAAAATGTTTGGATGGCCTCTTGGGCATCGAGATCAAAGCCTCCTACGGCTGTCTCGGCGACAAGCAAAGCCACCGGTCGATCTTCAGAAAACCAGACGCCATCGGTCATCTTGATCGTGTTGGTTGCTTTCCATTTGTTGAGTAGGCTTTGAAAGGCTCCAGTTGGATCTTCAGGGATTCGTTTTTTAAAGAAAGAGGGAAGGGGATTCGCCATGTCTTGGAGTCGATGTTGCAAAATTTCGCGCAAACGTTTAGTGGTGAATTGATCGGCAGAAACCGTCGGGCTGAGAAGATATCGGTAATCATACAGAAGGTTTTGATTGAGGGCCGATTGTGTGGGTTCTCCATTGTAGACGTGAAGAAATTTTCCATGTTTTCGCATGGCTCCTGCGAGTTTCTTGCTCGCGTTTGCCAAGATAGAAGGCTCTGCTCCTTTGATTCCAAGGAGAAGGATCCGTGAGGTTGGGCCCGACTGTAATTGGTCAACGAATAATTGTTGCGAGAATGATCCGGAAGAAGGAAGGAGAAGGGGCAATTCTGTCTGA